>JAHYZB010000036.1:0-30613 GCA_019424645.1 Oxalobacter formigenes | reverse complement strand
GATCCGTTCGTCTTCGCTGATTTGGATGACTCCGACTGACAAGTTGTCAAGAATGGCTTTATAACGGTTCCGGCGGTTTTTCTTTGCCAGTATGGATGCGGAAAGATCCGGATCGGGCAGCTGATCGGCTGTGTCCGCACGCTTGATCATATGGTAACTCCCTGTTTTTCGTGTGAAAAAAATGGTTCGGGAAAATCCCTGTTTTTATAGGCCTGATATCGATGCCGGGGCAGGCGTGCACCTACTATAAGGCAGTTTTTTTCACATAATTTTCGATTGCATCAAAAAGAATGTACAAATCGGTTCATATATTGACAGGGAAATTCGTGGGAGAGCGGGAAGCTAGAAGGAAAGGCCCAGACTGGATGGCTTGAATTTCTGAAGGAAATTGTCCAGCTCATGAGGTGACAATGGACGGCTGCAGAGGTATCCCTGTATCTGGTCGCAGCCATGATTGACGAGAAATTCAAGCTGTTCCTGAGTCGATACACCTTCAGCGATGACTTGCATGTGCAGGGAATGAGCCAGGTTGATCGTGGTTTCGACTATGGAAGCCGTGTTTTTATTCACGACAACATTGGCGATGAACGAACTGTCGATTTTCAGATAATCGACAGGAAGGGCTGACAAATAGCTGAGAGAAGAATAGCCGGTTCCAAAGTCGTCGATGGAAACGGTAATTCCCATGCGGCGGATTTCAGTCAGAGTGGTGCGGACTTTATGGATGTCTTCGATCAGGCCTGTTTCGGTGATCTCCAGTTCAAACATTTGCGGGGACAATCCTGTTTTGTCCAGAATGTCTTTCAGGGCATTTTTCAGGTCGGAACCATACAGTTCGGTAGATGAAACGTTGATGGCAATGGGGATAAGAGGTTTGTGGTTTTTGCGCCAGTCGACCAGTTGACGGACAACCGTATTCAGCATGAATTCGCCGATACGCCGGATCAGTCCTATTCGTTCCGCCTGAAGAATGAAATCGGCAGCAGGAATCAGCCCTTTCCGGGGATGATTCCAGCGGATCAGCGCTTCCAGTCCAACGATTTTGCCTGTAGCAAGGGACAGCCGCGGCTGGTAATACGCAAGAAATTCCTTTTTTTCCATTGCCCGCATGAGACTTGTTTCATTCAGCAGCTGATCGAGGACCGTAATGCTCATGTTGCGGTTGAAGAAACGGAATGCATTCATGCCGGTGCGTTTGGCTTCGATCATGGCAATATCGGCATATTTCAACAGGGCGTCGACTTTTGTCGAATCGCGGGGATAAACACTGCAACCGATACTGGCTGAAATAGTGATGTCGTGCCCCGCCAGTTTCGTTGGTCTTGAAATGGCGTACAGAAGATTATGGGCAACCATGTCGATATTCTCGTCACTGGTGACGTTCTGGAGAACAACGACGAATTCATCGTTTCCCATCCGGATGACGATATCCTCACGGCGCAGGGAAGTCGTCAGGCGAATGGCAATCGACTTCAGCAGTTCGTCACCTACTTCATGGCCCAGACTTTCGTTAACCTGTTTGAAACGGTTGACGTTCAGCAAAAGGACGGCAAAGTCCTGTCTGGTTTTGGATGAACGTTCGATGGCATCATTTAAAAGCAGATCGGCATAATTCCGGCTGGGGAGAGATGTCAGTTGATCGTACAGGAAGAGGTTGCGACGTTCTCCTGAAAAATCCTTGTCACTTGGGAAGGTGGCGATCAGGGCATAAGCCGGTTTGCTTTCGCTGTCGAGTATCAGGGAAATTTCATTATTGGTCAGAATGTAGGTTCCATCATTACGTCGAAGCGGCAATTCGATATGAAAGTGGGAAGTCGTATACCAGAGTTCCTGCCAGGATCTGTCGGTTTCCCTTGTTTTACGGTTTTTGGGATGAAGAAGCTCGTTAAAAGAAACAGGAAAAGATGCATCGGTATAGTCAAGCAGTTTTCTGATGGCGTGATTGGCGTACATAATTCGCGTATCCTCCGCCACCTGCATGACACCTACCTGTATTTCGTCAAGAATATCCGGGTAAGGCGTGCTTTCGGCTGAATGAGATATTTCCGGTTTCGATAGAGTTTGAAAGGCGCGCTCAAACGTACAGTACAAGCCGGTAATTTGTCCGTTTTCATCCCTGACGGGTACACAACTGAAAACAGATTTTCCCGCTTGTTTCCCGGTCTTGCGCAAGGCTGAAAGTGACAATTCTTCTGATTTTGATTCTTTGCCATTCCATGCCAATTCGATTACCGGAGAGATGCTTGACCATAACGGAGCAAGCAATTCCTTCATGGATTGTTTCGCCTGGCCATGCCTGCGATCGATCAGTTTGGCAAATGCATCGTTGTAAAAGGCGATCAGATCCTTTCCCCAGGCAATACATGCAGGTTCATTTGAATGCCGCGCAATTGAAACAAGGTTTTTCAACAGCCAGTGCGGATCCAATCCGGGACTGTGCGGTATGGACGATGAGGCTGTCTGATCGATCCTTTGTTTTTCAATAGAAGGATCCTTTCCAAAAGCCTTTTTGTCATGTTGGTTGGGCATGCTTCATCCTGAAGACTAATTCTTTTCCCTGACAAATGATGAAACGGGGTGAAAAGAGTGAATGGAAGAAAACAGAACGGTTTTTCCTGAAAATAAAATTTTCTCGGAATATTTTTGAATGTATCATTCTGGCCGGATTTTGCCTGATTTTTCTTTCTGTTCCAATGCCTGCTAGTTTATTCGATATGATGAGAGATATGTGTATAAATCTCTCAGGAGTAACTTGAAAATATCAGGAAACCTGCATATCCGATATGACTTTTTTTGTGGGAATCAGCAAGTAAACGTAATCGCATAAACTTTCCAAGTTGTTGTCTTCCGAAAACAGGAAATGGAATTGGAGAAACCGGACAAATAATGTCCGGTTCCATATGAGCAGAAGTCAGGATGAAACATCAGACGTAATTGTTTTTCCACTCGCGCATGGCGGCAAAAGCATGGACAGGGTCGTGGTCTTTGAGTTTGCCAACCGCTTCCAGACGTTTCATGACTTCTTCCCTGTTGGCCCTCAAAAATGGATTGGTCGCTTTTTCAAGACCGATAGTGGAGGGAAGCGTTGGCTGGCGGCGATTGCGTTTGGCGACGTCTTCCCTGATCCGGTCAGCCAGTGCCTTGCTGTCGGGCTCGATTTCGCGTGCGAATTTCAGATTGGACAGGGTGTATTCATGCCCGGCAAATACTTCGACGTCATCCGGGAGTGCGGCCATTTTGGAAAGCGAGGCCCACATCTGCTCGGGTGTACCTTCGAACATGCGACCGCAGCCTGCACCGAACAGCATGTCTCCGCAAAAGAGCCATTTTTCTTTTTTGGCATAATAGGCAATATGACCTTTCGTATGGCCCGGTATGTCCAGAACGGCCAACTGCAAACTATCCATTTCAGGTATCGTGACGGAGTCGCCTTCCTGAACCAGATGCGTGACGGATTCAATCGGGTCGAAACGCGGGCCATAAACGGGAACGGAATATTCCTGCAGCAAACGGCCAACACCGCCGATATGGTCTTCATGGCGATGAGTCAGTACAATGGCACACAGTTTCAGGGAACGTTTTTGCAAAGCTGACAGTACAGGACCTCCTTCACCGGGATCGACGATGACTGCCTCTTTCCGGTTATCGATCATCCAGATATAGTTATCGTTGAATGCAGGAATGGGACTGACCTGAAGGGTTTGATTGGTCGAAGATGGCATGGTGTCTCCAGCGGCGAAAAAAATTCATTATAACCAGAGATTCTGGTGAATGTTTGAGATTGACAGATGATGTGTGAAAAAATGAACGAAGTTGAAATTTATACGGATGGTGCCTGTCGTGGTAATCCCGGCCCGGGTGGCTGGGGGGTGTGGATGATTGCAGGTGGCCATGAAAAGGAATTGTTTGGCGGCGATGCCGATACAACGAACAACCGGATGGAACTGATGGCGGTCATCGAGGCTTTGAGGGCATTGAAAAGACCTTGCAAGGTGGTTCTGCATACCGACAGCCAGTATGTCCAGAAGGGCATTTCAGAGTGGATTCATAAATGGAAAGCCCGTGACTGGAGAACGGCGGACAAAAAGCTCGTTAAAAACGTCGATTTGTGGATGGATCTGGATAAGGCAAGGGCTCAGCATGACATCGACTGGCGCTGGATCAAGGGACATGCCGGTCATGAAGGCAATGAAAAGGCGGATCAGCTGGCCAATAAGGGGGTCGATTCGGTTTTGTAAGTTTTTTCATCAAGAGGATTCGAAATGCAAAAGATCAAATGGCTTGTCGCCGCATTCGCGTTTTTCGGCATCTCAGGCATTGTGCTCGCACAGGCCACCGGACCGGAAGTGTATGGATTCAAAGTGGATAAAATCAGCAAGGACGACGATGTTTATCGTCAGGGAAATCTTTATCTTCTGACGGGGCCCGATGGCAAGGAACAATATATTATCGTGCGGGATATCAGTGGAGCGGTTGCCATCATCAAGCGCGATCCGGTTAAAAAGTAAAATTCTCTTGAATGGTTACAGCCTGATTGAAAAAAGCCGTGTATGTTGAAGGCATGCTGCACTGATTTTGTGCGGCATGCCTTTTTATTGTGCAAAACAGGCTTTCAGGAAGAAAGCAGGTTTTCCAGTTCGTCCTGTTTTTCAAGCCATTCTTCTTCAAGAGCGCCGAGTAGTTTGGCGCATTCAACCTGATCGGCCAGGAGTTTTTTCAGCTGGTCCTTGTTGGCTTGTTCGTAAATGGCCGGGTCAGTCAGCTGACTGTCGATAGCGGATTTTTTGTCGTTCAATTTGCCGATTTCGTTTTCCAGCCAGTTCAGGCGTTTCTCGAGCGGTTTTTTTAACGCTGACAGGCGTTGCCGTTCTTCCGCTTCCAGCCGTTTTTGTTCTTTTCTATCGAGTACCGGTTTTGCCTCTGAACTGGCCAGTGCACCGTT
This sequence comes from Oxalobacter formigenes, assembly GCA_019424645.1. GTDB lineage: Bacteria > Pseudomonadota > Gammaproteobacteria > Burkholderiales > Burkholderiaceae_D > Oxalobacter > Oxalobacter formigenes_D. The sequence goes on along the minus strand of JAHYZB010000036.1, from coordinate 25,671 downwards.
ATGGTGCACACTGTTTTTTTCGAGATGGATTTTAAAGAGCCAGTCCCGGTAATCGTCCAGATCGCCGTCGAATTCTTTCAGTTTTCCATCGGTAACAATATAGAACCGGTCTGTGGTTGCCCTTAAAAGATGGCGATCATGCGAAACGAGCAGAAGGGTGCCTTCATATTGGGCAAGCGCTTCGGTCAAGGCTTCGCGCATGTCGAGGTCGAGATGGTTGGTCGGTTCGTCCAGAAGTAACAGGTTCGGGCGTTCCCAGACGATCAGGGCGAGTGCGAGCCGCGCTTTTTCCCCACCTGAAAAGGGAGCGACCGGGCTGGTTGCCATCTCTCCGTGGAAGTTGAAACTGCCCAGAAAGTTACGCAGTTCCTGTTCGCGGGTGTCCGGCGCGATTTTCATCAGGTGCCAGAGAGGGGATTCTTCATGCCGCAGCATTTCGACCTGATGCTGGGCGAAATAGCCGATTTTCAGGCCTTTGCCGGTAGTAAACTTGCCGGAAAGTGGTTCCAGCTCGGCGGCTACTGTTTTGATGAAGGTCGATTTGCCGGCACCGTTTACGCCCAGAAGGCCAATACGTTCGCCTGTTTGCAGGCCAAACTGGATATCCCTGACAATTGGCGTTGTCGAGACGATATCGCCATTGACGTCTTTGTCTGTGTAACCGGCGGTCAGTTCGTTCATGACCAGCAAGGGATTCGGGGATGATTCCGGTTCGAAAAACTCGAAAGTGAACTCGGCTGCAGCCCTCAGAGGTGCGAGTTCTTCCATTTTTTCCAGCGCCTTGATTCGGCTCTGGGCTTGTCGTGCTTTCGTTGCCTTGTACTGGAAGCGGCTGATGTAGGATTGCAGATGCGCCCGGCGCTTGGCCTGTTTTTCGATCATGCCTTGCATGAGAGTCAACTGCTCGGCGCGCTGGCGTTCAAATGCGGAATAATTGCCTGCATAACGCTTCAGTTTGCCATCGTCGATGTGCAGGATGACGTTGGCAATGCCGTCCAGAAAATCGCGGTCATGCGAAATGATGATCAATGTACCGCTATAGCGTTTGAGCCAGTCTTCCAGCCAGAGGATGGCGTCCAGATCCAGATGATTGGTCGGTTCGTCCAGCAAGAGCAGATCGGAGGGACACATCAGGGCTTGTGCCAGATTCAGGCGCATGCGCCAGCCGCCGGAAAAGGTTGAGACATTGCGCTGCATCTGGTCCATTGAAAAGCCAAGACCCAGTAAAAGCTGTTCGGCCCGCGATTTGACGGTGTAGATACCGGCATCGGCAAGAGCCGTGTGCAGTTCGGCAATGCGCATGCCCGCAGCTGTATCCTGCTGTCTGGCTTCGAGTTCAGCCAGTTCGGCTTCGAGCGCCCGCAAATGAACATCGCCATCGATAGCGTATTCAATTGCTGCGCGTTCAAGCGCAGGTGTCTCCTGCGCGACGTGCGAAATGCGCCATGCTGACGGGAAATCGATATCGCCGCCGTCAACGTGCAGTTCGCCCATCAACAGGGCAAAAAGGCTGGTTTTTCCCGCGCCATTCGGGCCGACCAGACCGATTTTTTCACCGGGATTCAAGGTTGCATCCGCTTTTTCAAACAGCGGCTTGGTGCCGCGCATAAGCGAGAATTGCTGAAAACGGATCATGCTTTGTCCAGACCCTTCAGTTGCTCAGCATTCAGCAGAAAAACACGATCGTCACCGCCAGAAGTGGACAGCCAGGTCAGTTCCAGTTCAGGGAAAGCGGCAATCGCGTTGTCGGCTTCATTGCCGATTTCGACGATCAACAGTCCGTCGTCGGTCAGTTTTTCGCCTGCTGTTCTGACGATTCGTCGCACGATGTCCATGCCGTCGAAGCCGCCTGCCAGTGCCATTTGTGGCTCATGCATATATTCGGGTGGCAAGTCGTTCATTGACGACTGGTTGACATATGGGGGGTTGGTGACGATCAGCTGGTATCGCTTGTCAGGGATACCGTCGTAGAGGTCGGCGTGATGCAGTTTGACCCGGTTTTTCAAATGGTAGTTATTGATGTTCGTCTGTGCAATGCCCAGTGCGGCAGGAGACAATTCAACGGCATCGACGGTAGCGTTTTCGAACATGTCGGCCAGAATGATCGCCAGACAGCCGGAACCGGTACACAGCTCCAGAATGTCGGTGACGTTTTCCGGATCGATCACCCAGGGAGAAAACTGCTCGACGATCAGTTCAGCCAGAAAGGATCGGGGAATGATGACGCCCTTTTCGACGTAGAAGGAATAACCTTGCAAAAACGCTTCATTGGTCAGGTATGCGGCGGGAATGCGTTCGTCGGCACGAAGGTCGATGATCTTGACGACGTTTTCGATTTCTTCGGGCAAGAGTTTTGCATCGAGGAAGGGTTCGAGTTCATCCAGCGGGAGCGACAGGGTGTGCAGGATCAGGAAAGCGGCTTCATCCCATGCATTTTCACTGCCGTGACCGAAGAAGAGTTTTTCACGGTTGAAGCGTGTGACGGCATAGCGCAGCAGGTCGCGTACGGTGGAAAACGCGCTGGCGTGTGGTGTATTCATGGTGTCGGTCAGTTTATGAAACAAGGGTCCGGTTGCAACCGGACCCTTAAGGGTAATCGGAATGTTCGCCAGTATAACCGGTGTGACCGGCTAAAAACAGCGCATTGCAGAACAATCCGGCATTTTACAGGAAGAGTTTTTCCAGAGTGAGCCGGTAGATGTCGGTCAATGGCTGAATGTCTGAAACCAGTACGTTTTCATCGATTTGGTGAATGCTTTCAGTCACCGGACCGAATTCGACGACTTGTGGGCAGATACGGGCGATAAAACGTCCATCGGATGTTCCCCCGGTTGTCGAGAGTTCCGGGGTGATCCCGGTTTTTTCCTTTATAGCTTCGGACAAGGCGGTGCAGAGTGAACCGCGAGGTGTCAGGAAGGGTACACCGGAATAATTCCAGTCGATCAGGTAATTCAGGCCATGTTTATCGAGAATGGCACTGACACGATCTTTCAGGCTATCTACCGTGCTCGCAGTACAAAACCGGAAGTTGAATTCGACGAACAATTCACCCGGGATGACGTTATTGGCGCCTGTTCCGGCATGGATATTGGAAATCTGCCATGTCGTCGGTTCATAGTATTCATTGCCGTTGTCCCATACGGTAGCTGACAGTTCCGCGATGGCAGGGGCAGCCAGATGGATCGGGTTCACTGCGCGTTTGGGATAAGCGATGTGTCCCTGTTTGCCGATGATGGTCAGTTTTCCGCAAAGAGAACCACGCCGCCCGTTCTTGATCGTATCGCCCAGTGTTTTGAGCGAACTCGGTTCGCCGACGATACAATAATCGGGATGGATGCCGCGTTCGTCGAGCAGTTTGACAACGACATCGGTACCGTCCACGGCGATGCCTTCCTCATCGCTTGTGAAGATGAAACCGATGGAACCTTTGTAGTCGGGATGCGACGTGACGAAATCCCTCGCGGCAATGACCATCGCCGCGTCCGAAGTTTTCATGTCGGATGCACCACGTCCGTAGAGACGGCCATTGCGTACCGTCGGCGTGAATGGATCGGAGCCCCATTTCTCGACAGGGCCGGTCGGCACGACGTCGGTATGACCGGCGAATACAAGCAGTGGACCGCTGTTGCCATGACGTGCCCAGAGATTGGTGACGCCATTGCTGACGATGGTTTCACATTCGAACCCCAGCGGTTTCAACTGGTCGATGATCAGTTTCTGGCAGTTTTTGTCGTCGAAAGTGATGGATGGTTCGGCAATCAGTGCGCAGGCCAGTTCGAAGGTCGAATTCATGGCGTCTCCTTTCCTTGTCGCTCAGTTATCCCGTAACAGGTCGTTGATCGCGGTTTTGGCGCGCGTTTGGGCGTTCACGCGCTTGACGATTACTGCACAGTATAAACTGTATTTCCCACTCGGATCAGGGATATTTCCCGGAACGACGACGGAACCGGAAGGAACGCGGCCATACAGGATACGGTCGTTTTCACGGTCGTATATGCGGGTGGACTGTCCGATATACACGCCCATTGAGATAACGCTGTTTTCCTCGACGATGACGCCTTCGACGATTTCAGAACGGGCGCCGATAAAGCAGTTGTCTTCGATGATGGTCGGGTTGGCCTGCATCGGTTCCAGAACCCCTCCGATACCGACGCCGCCGGAAAGGTGCACGTGTTTGCCGATCTGTGCACAGGAGCCGACGGTTGCCCAGGTATCGATCATGGTACCTTCTCCGACGTAAGCGCCGATGTTGACGAAAGAGGGCATCATGACGACGTTTTTGCCGATATAGCTGCCCAGACGGGCGACGGCAGGCGGGACGACACGAAAACCGGCTTTGGCAAAGTCTTCCTGCGTGTACCTGGCGAACTTGCTGGTAACTTTGTCATAAAAATGGAGAGCGGGCGAGCCGTCTGTACCGACCGGCATCGCAAAGTTTTCCTGAAGGCGGAAGGAGAGTAGAACCGCCTTTTTGGTCCACTGGTTGACGATCCATTCGCCATTCTTTTTTTCCGCAACGCGAAGTTGGCCGCAATCAAGCTGGCGGATCACTTCGGCAATCGCCGCGCGGAGAATGGGAGAGGCGTCGCCCGCTGCAAAATTTTCCCGGTTTTCCCAGGCTTCTTCGATGATTTGTTTGAGTTGTTCTTCCTGTGACATGGTGTTTTCCTGTTTTTCTTTTTTCAGTATGTTTTTTTACAGTTCGCGTCTTTGGGTTTTGACGAATTCGACAATACGCAAAATGCCTTCCAGACATTCGGTTTGTTGGGCAACCAGTGCGAGTCGAATCCGGTTTTTGCCGGGATTGATGCCGTTTGCATCGCGTGCCAGATAGCTGCCGGGCAGGACGGTGACGTTGAACTTTTCGTATAATTTTCGGGCAAATTCGGTGTCGGACAAGCCCGTTCGTTCAAATACTTCCAGCCACAGGTAAAAGCTCGCATCCGGTATCGATACATTCAGTACCTGCTGCAAGAGAGGTACAGCCTCATGGAATTTGGCGATATATTTCGCCCGGTTTTCTTCAACGTGCTTTTCATCATTCCATGCGGCAACGGAAGCGGCCTGTATCGTTTCGCTCATGGCTGTTCCGTGATACGTGCGGTACAGTAAAAACTGTCTTATGATCTGTGCGTCGCCAGCGACAAAACCCGAGCGCATGCCGGGGACGTTGGAACGCTTGGACAGGGAAGAGAGCATGATCAGGCGTGGATAATTTTCGCGCCCAAGCCGGTATGCTGCTTCCAGTCCTCCGAGAGGGGGGGTATCGAAATAAATTTCCGAATAGCATTCGTCCGAAGCGATGACAAAACCATAGCGGTCGGAAAGTTCGAACAATTTTTTCCATTGTTCCAGATTCATGACGGCACCGGTCGGATTTCCGGGGGAACAAACATAAACGAGCCTTGTTTTTTTCCAGACGGATTCCGGAACGCTGTCATAGTCACAGCCGAAATTTTTTTCTGCGACTGCGTTGACAAAATAAGGTTCTGCTCCGGCCAGATAGGTGGCGCCTTCATAAATCTGATAAAACGGGTTTGGGCAAACGACAATGCCATGTTCAGACGGGTCGAGTACGGTCTGGGCCAGTGAAAAAAGCGCTTCGCGTGATCCGAGTGTTGGCAGGATCTGGGTTGCCGGATCAGGAGCAGGAATTTTATAACGCCTGTTCAGCCAGACAGAAATCGCTTCCCGCAGGGCGAGTGTTCCCAGTGTCGAAGGGTATTTTGACAAGCCACTAAAATTATCGCGCAGGGCGCGGCGGATGAAATACGGCGTGCTATGTTTCGGCTCGCCAATACCGAGATTGATATGACCGATAGCCGGGTCCGGGCGATTGTCATCAAAAAGCTTCCTGAGCTTTTCAAAAGGATAGGGCTGTAAACGGTTCAATAAAGGATTCATAGCTCGTTTCAACCATAAAAAGGAATATTGTTAAATGTATAAATGAGAATCATTATCGCATCATTTTCATTTTGTGTTGTCCAATAAAAGCACAGCCCGGAATGAAGCAGGAATCGTGCCAATATGGTGAATCCGGGCCCAAAAATGGGCGGCATTTTTTTGTGGAATGGACCTGAGCGAGAAAGGAAAGGAAAAAATGGGCGTTTATTGATGAATTCGATAATGCCTGTTTGTCATTTGAGGTCGAATGATAATTATGACGCCATGGTCTGAAGTTATCCATCTAAATCAAATGGTGTGTATTTGAATGAAAAAAACCGTTTAATGACGAGAACCGAAGCAAGAAGACGAAGTCTATTCATATGTCTTCCCGGCTTGATATCCATCCGTATATTCCTTTCTCTGTCATGACGCGGTCACAAAGTGCGAATATTCTGTGCGTATCGGAGGGCACTTACCCATAAGGCATTTGTCCGGCGGGTTGATCATCATTTTAAGGAAAGGATGCAATCATGGATGTGGTTATCAACAAACGGAAGATACGCGATACGGTCAGACAGATGGTCGATAACGGCCGAAAAAACCTGAGGCAGGAAAACCGGAATCATCCGGCCAGTACCGTTTTTCAGGTTCCGTGTTTGATCCGGAACGGTTTTGGCTTGAATCCCTTGATGGCAGTCACACCGTTTATGCCAATAAAGCAATTCTGACTTTTTATTTATCCTTTTTAGAGTTTTTTTCATTTTGCCGGAAATACCCTTTCCGGTTTTTTTATTGACATTTTCCTGAGAGTTTGTTGACAGACAGTTCTGTTAACAGGGATGTCTGGCCTGCCAATAAAGATAGTTTTCTCCTTTTGAGATATATCGTTTTTTTCAATGTTTCTTTTGATTTTGATTGAATGTCACAAGAGCGTAATGAAAGACACTTATCTTCCAGTCATCGATTAAAACCGGATTGATTACTGGATAAAAAACAGTGTTGATCATTTTGTCAAAAAGGATTTGATCATGGATGACGTGATAACGAAAAGGAGCATCATGAGGGCCGTTATCCTGGCATGCATCCCGGCCTGTTTGTCCGCTGTGGTGCTCTACAAGATGCCCGTAAAAGATTTTCTGGTTTCTGCCATATTGGAAAATACAGGCAGTTATGTGAGTGGACATCCCGATGTGAAACCGGATTCGAGAATGACTGACCGGTTGAAGAAAGATCGCTGGATGGATTTGTTTTTGTAGTTGGTTGGTAAGTGCGTTTTAGAGTTTTTTTTCATTTGCCGGAAACAATCGTTTCCGGCTTTTTTATTTATCAGTTCATATTATTACCCTGATATGGGGCATAGTCAGCTTTTTTTCCAAGAGAGGAGAGGACTATCCGTATCAGCTTTTCCGAATCGATCGGCTTTGACAGGTAATTGTTCATTCCGCTTTGAAAGGCGATTTCCATATCGTTTCTGAATGCGTTTGCCGTCAGCGCAATGATAGGAATCGTCCGGGCATCTTCTCTTGACAAGTCCCGGATAATTCGGGTCGCTTCGAGTCCATCCATTTCAGGCATTTGCACATCCATCAGAACAAGACTGTAAAACCCGCCGGGTGAAGAACTGAATTTATCGACCGCTTCCTGACCGGTCCAGACATGATCCATGACGGCACCTGTCGTTTCAAGCATTGCCATTACGATTTCAGCATTGATTTCATTATCTTCAGCGATCAGGATGCGGCGACCTTCCAGATTAACCGGTTTGCCGTCTGTTTCTTTAATGTTTGACAAGATGGCAGGATTTTTATGTTCCATCTGTTTCAGTGTGAGACGGACGGAAAATATCGAGCCTTTGCCAGTCTGGCTCTTTACTGTCATGGTGCCACGCATCATTTTCACCAGATTCTGGCAAATAGCCAGACCCAGACCGGTACCGCCGTATTGCATAACGGACTGTTTTTCCTGCTCGAAGGGTTCAAACATGTGCTTCATGAATTCTTCCGACATGCCGACGCCCGTATCGCTGACGATGAAATCGAGATTGACGTGTGAAGGGGCCACTGGTGTCTGATGGATTTCAAAAATAATTTTGCCGCCTGAGGGAGTGAATTTGACAGCATTGGAAACTATGTTGATGATGATTTGGGTAATTCTCAATTCATCTCCAACGAGAGCTTGTCCGGTCAATCCCTTTTTGATGAGCTTGAAATCGATATGATTGTCTGCTGCCCTCTGGGCAAACATGATTTCGATATTGTCGAGCATTTGGGGGAGATTGAATTGTTTATCAACCAGTTCAACCTTGCCGCTTTCAATTCGGGCCATATCGAGAATGTCGTTGATCAAGGCCAGCAGGAACCGGGACGACATATCGAGTTTATTGAGGCAGTCTTCGAGTTTTTCACGATTTCCGAGAGACATTTTCGCAATTTGCGTCATGCCGATGATGCCATTCATCGGAGTGCGGATTTCATGGGACATTCTGGATAAAAATTCACTTTTTTCCTTGCTGGCATTTTCGGCAGCCAGAAGATCCTGGCTCAATTTCCTTTGCCGGGATGAGAGGGTGTAGAAAAGAATGACAAGACTGATAAAAACGACGTTCAATCCGATAAGCCATGCCCATATCCTGTGAAGGACTTTTTCTGAATATTCTTCTGATGCCGAGACGGTCTGGTTCGCCAGAACAAAGTAATTTTCACTGAGTTCGAAAAGCCGGCCGGTATCAGAGCCATTGCGCACCTTTTGAATTTCGGTTTTGATGGTTTCCCATTGGTCTTGCAATTCATGCAACAGATTCTGGTAGTTCGCATCATCAAGGACAACGAGCCCGTTTTGTCCCTTTCCGTTCGACAGCTCGTAAATAATGCCGTCAAGATGTTTTATGAGCGGATCGTCTGGTATGTGACGCAGTTCCTGTTTCACCAGTTGCTGGGTTGCACCTCGAACGATACCCGTGTAATTGATGACACGGGCATGCCCCTGCATTTTGATGATGTAATGGAGTGAAATTGCGCTCAACAGGACGAAGGCCACGATCAATAGCGCTGGTATTATTTTTCTGCGCGTATTGTTTGACAATGAAGTCATGAAATACCCTTCCTGTTTTCATCCATAACCGGTTTCACCAGATATTACAGGAGGTGAAATGACAGTTCATTCCACTCTCTCGACAAGCACAGTTCGAATAATGAACCTGAGATCAGGAGCAGCCGATTCGATAAAATAAAGTATGCCATAAAATCAAATGAAGTTTATTTCTTTTTGGCAATAAAACAAAATGAGCTTGATCATATCATATCTTTTTATTCTTAAAATGACATTCATGGTTGGGAAGCTTAGGCAGGATAAATAAAAAAGCCCGGAAACCGGGCTTTTTTACAAGGATTAGGTGAAGTCAATCACTTTTTTTTCCGACAGAATCGAGAAGCATGTTGTTCATCAGCTTGACGAAGGCAGCCGGATCGGCAAGTGCTCCACCCTCGGCCAGAACAGCTTGATCAAAGAGGAGATTGGTCCAGTCATCGAAGTGTTTATCTTCATATTTGAGACTCTGGATAATCGGGTGGTTCGGATTGATTTCCAGAATCGGCTTCATGTTCGGCACTTTCTGGCCGGCAGCTTTCAACATTCGCTGGAGATTGCCGGACAGATCTTTTTCATCGGCGATCAGGCAGGAAGGCGAGTCGGTCAGTCTGACGGTAATCCTGACGTCTTTGACTTTTTTGTCAAGAACCGTTTTCATCTTTTCGATAGTATCCTTGAAGTCGGTCTGGTTTTCCTCATTCTGTTTCTTTTCTTTTTCGTCAGCCAGCTTCAGCAGATCAAGATCGCCCTGAGCGACAGACGCCAGATTCTTTTCATTGTATTCCGTCAGGAAAGAAAGCATCCATTCATCCACACGATCTGTCAGGATGAGGACTTCGATACCCTTTTTACGGAAGATTTCCATGTGAGGGCTGTTTTTTGCGGCCGTGTAATTTTCTGCTGTAATGTAGAAAATACGAACCTGGCTGTCTTTCATCCTCGAAATGTAATCATCCAGCGAAACATTCTGGACATCGGAATCATTGTACGTGGAAGCGAAGCGCAGCAGTTTGGCGATACGTTCCTTGTTGCCGGGATCTTCACCGACACCTTCTTTCAGAACCTGTCCGAACTGGTTCCAGAATGTGCTATAGAGTTCTTTTTTGGCCGGATCATCGGATTGGGCCAATTCTTCCAGCATCGTCAAAACGCGACGGGTCGAACCCTCGCGAATCATTTTCACGTCTCTGGATTCCTGCAGGATTTCGCGGGAAACGTTCAGGGGAAGATCGTTTGAATCAATCACACCACGAACGAAACGCAGATAAACCGGCATGAGCTGTTCGGCATCATCCATGATAAAAACACGTTTGACGTAGAGCTTGATGCCGCCACGTTTGTTACGGTCCCACAAATCGAATGGCGCTTCTTTCGGGATATACAGCAACTGATTGTATTCTGTACGGCCTTCGACCTTGTTGTGTGTCCAGGTCAATGGATCGTTAACGTCATGGGTGATGTGTTTGTAAAACTCGCGATACTGTTCGTCGGTAATGTCGGCCTTGTTTCTCGCCCAGAGTGCATTGGCCTGATTGACGGTTTCCAGTTCCGTTCCGGTTTTCATTGTTTTCGATTCATTGTCCCATTCTTCCTTCAGCATCTGGATAGGAAGAGAAACATGGTCGGAATACTTGCGAATAATAGCTTTCAGCCGCCAGTTGGTCAGGAAATCGTCTTCACCTTCACGCAGGTGAAGTGTGATGTCAGTTCCACGTTGGGTCCTGTCAATTTTTTCGACGGTGAAGTCGCCTTCGCCGGTCGATTCCCAGCGAATGCCTTCGCTGGCGGGCAGCCCTGCACGACGGGATTCAACGGTAATTTTATCCGCGACGATAAAGCCGGAATAAAAACCCACACCGAATTGTCCGATCAGGGCGTCGTTTTTCTTCTGGTCGCTCGACAGGCGTGCCAGAAATTCTTTCGTCCCGGATTTTGCGATCGTACCCAGATGGGCAACCGCTTCATCACGGCTCATCCCGATACCGTTATCGGAAATGGTGATGGTTTTGTTTTCCGGAGAAAATGAAATCCGGATTTTCAGATCAGGGTCGTGTTCCTGCAGTTCAGGTTTGTCCAATGCTTCGTAGCGGAGCCGGTCGATGGCGTCCGATGCGTTGGAGATGAGTTCGCGCAGGAAGATTTCCTTGTTGGAATAAAGAGAATGGATCATCAATTGCAGAAGCTGTTTCACTTCTGCCTGAAATCCCATGGTTTGTTTTTCCGATTCAGCCATTTTTACCTCGTATTTACCTCGTGGACAGCGATATTAAATGAATGAAACCCATATAGGGGTTTATACCGTATATTTCAAGGGGTATCCAGTGCACAGGGCTATATTGCGCATTTTCAATGTCCAGCATTTGTCAGGATGTTTTGTATTTGCCATATGAAAGTGGTGCAATCAGCAGACGAATGTTATTTCCCGACCTCTTTTTTCTGTACCCCTCCCATATGAGTAGCGCTATAATCGGAGAAAACAATTACGACACTAAACAAATGAAGTACTCTGACCGAATCCTGAATACCCCTTCCTCGTTTATCCGCGATATCCTGAAAGTGACCGATGCACCGGACGTCATTTCATTTGCGGGAGGCCTTCCCAACCCGGTATCTTTCCCGATCGACGATTTGCAGGAATCGATTGCGGGGGCCATCAAAAAAAACGGAAGCAAACTGTTCCAGTATTCCACGACGGAAGGTTATTTGCCCTTGCGGGAAATGATCGCTGCCAAATACCGGCGAAAATTCAATCTGGACGTCAATCCGGATGATGTGCTGATTACAAACGGTTCCCAGCAGGCGCTGGAATTGATCGGCAAGGTCATTCTGGACAAGGGCGATCAGGTACTGATGGAAGAACCGGGCTATCTGGGCGCCATTCAGGCTTTTTCCCTGTGTGAACCGGAATTCCTTTCCGTGACGCTGGAAGAAGATGGCCTTGATCTCGTCAAGCTGGAAGAATTGCTGAAAACAAATCCGGTCAAGCTGATTTACTGTGTGCCGAATTTCCAGAATCCGACCGGTTTGACATATTCGCTGGAAAAAAGAAAAGCCATGCGTGACATCGTTTCGAAATACGATGTCGCATTCATTGAGGACGATCCATACGGCGAATTGCGTTTCCGGGGGGAATCACTGCCCTATATCGGTGCAGGCCATATGAAGAACAGCATTTTGCTGGGAACGTTTTCCAAAACGGTCACGCCGGGTATGCGTCTGGGTTTTCTGATCACGAAAAATACCGAGTTGATGCGCCATCTGGTGACAGCCAAACAGGGCAGTGACCTGCATACGAACATTTTTACCCAGTATGTCATTCATGAATATCTCATGAATAATCCCTATGCAGAGCACGTCAAAAAGATTATCGCCCTGTATGAGGAGCAGGCCACCGCCATGCTGGATGCGATGGAAGCGTATTTCCCGAAAACGGTTTCATGGACGAAACCCGAAGGGGGGATGTTTATTTGGGTAACGCTGCCAGAGGGACTGTCAGCGCTGGATGTTTTCCAGAAAGCGATGCAGAAAAAAGTGGCTTTCGTACCGGGCGATCCGTTTTATACCCACAAGCGGGGTGTCAATACGTTCCGCCTGAATTACACAAATGCGACACCGGACGTGATCCGTGAAGGCATCAAACGGCTGGGCAGTATTCTGTAAAAGAAGCTATTGTAATAAAAAAAGCGCAAATGGGAATTTGCGCTTTTTTTGTAATTGAAAATCGAATCAGACCAGACTTAACCAGTGTGCGTATTTCGGGGCTCTTCCGGCGACGACGTCGAAAAAGAGCGACTGGATTTTTTCGGTGATCGGGCCACGGGAACCGCTGCCGATCTGCCGGTTGTCGAGTTCGCGGATCGGTGTGATTTCCGCAGCAGTACCGGAAAAGAAGGCTTCATCGGCACAATAGACTTCGTCACGCGTAATGCGTTTCTGAATGACTTCAAAGCCGAGATCGTTAGCCAGAGTGATAACCGTATCGCGAGTGATACCGTCGAGGCAGCTTGCCAGATCCGGAGTATAGAGTTTCCCGTTTTTGACGATGAACACATTTTCACCGGAACCCTCGGAAACAAAGCCTTCCGTGTCGAGTAACAGGGCTTCGTCGTAACCGTCGGTAGTGGCTTCCTGATTGGCGAGGATCGAGTTGATGTAATAACCGGATGCCTTGGCGCGAACCAGCGACACGTTGACGTGGTGACGGTTGTATGAAGAGACCTTGACACGAATGCCCTTGTTGATGCCGTCGTCGCCGAGATAGGCGCCCCACGGCCATGCGGCGATGGCGGTATGGATAGTGTTCTTTTTCGCGGATACGCCGAGCATTTCGGAGCCGACCCAGATGATCGGGCGGATATAGCCGGACTCCAGATTATTGGCGCGGATGACTTCTCTTTGGGCTTCCATCAGCGTGTCCATGTCATAAGGGACGTTCATCTGGAAGATTTTTGCCGAATTCAACAGACGCTTCGTATGTTCAGGGAGGCGGAAGATGGCAGTTCCGTTTTGTGTCTTGTACGCGCGCACGCCTTCGAACACGGACATGCCGTAATGTAAGGAGTGAGTCAATACGTGGATGGTGGCACGGCGCCAGTCGACCAGTTGTCCATCCTGCCAGATTTTTCCATCACGGTCATGCATTGGTGACATGAGAATTTCTCCTGAATTTCAAGTCAAAAATTCAATTCTAAACGAAGGGATGTCCTGTTCAAAAGAATTATGTTTGCGAGCTCATATTGTGTGACTTTTTTGCTTATGAGATATGACAATCAGTGGTCTTTAAAATGGCTTTACGGGGTTGGTGTACGGTAAAATACAGAATTCTTTCACTTTTCATGGCTATTACCTATGCAAACTGAGCCTTCTTTCAAACGTCTTTCCGATCTGGTAGATAAAGGCGAGCTTCAGGGAAAACGTGTTTTTATCCGTTCCGACCTGAATGTCCCACGCGATGCTGACGGCAACATCACCGAAGATACCCGTATTCGCGCATCCATTCCTGCCATTGAAGAGGCATTGAAAGGCGGTGGTGCCGTTATGGTGACGTCTCATCTTGGCCGTCCGAAGGAAGGCGTGTTTTCGGAATCGGAATCGCTTGCACCTGTCGCAAAGCGCATGTCTGAATTGCTGGACCAGCCGGTTGAACTGAAACGTGACTGGATCGACGGCGTGGACGTCAAGCCGGGGCAGGTCGTTTTGCTGGAAAATGCCCGTTTTAACAAGGGTGAAAAGAAAAACGACGACGATCTGGCCAAAAAAATGGCAGCCCTGTGCGACGTCTATGTCAATGACGCTTTCGGAACAGCCCATCGCGCCGAAGCGACGACTTACGGTATTGCAAAATATGCCCCTGTCGCCGTGGCAGGTCCGCTGCTTGCCGCTGAACTGGATGCGCTTGAAAAGGCACTGAAAAGTCCGCTTCGCCCACTGATGGCGATTGTCGGTGGGTCCAAGGTGTCGGGAAAACTGGAAGTGCTGAAAACGCTGGCTGACAAGGTCGACAGTCTGATCGTTGGAGGCGGTATTGCCAATACCTTCCTTCTGGCTGCGGGTTATCCTGTCGGGCGTTCACTGATTGAGGAAGATCTCATTGATGAAGCCAAATCCATTATGGCCATGATGAAGTATCGCAAGGCGAGTGTTCCGTTGCCAGTCGATGTCGTCTGTGCGAAGGAATTTGCTGCAAGTGCTCCTGCGACGATTAAAAAAGTTGAAGATGTCGAAGCGGATGACATGATTCTGGACATTGGCCCTGAAACGGCAAAATTGTACGCTGACCGGATTGCAAAATCAGGAACGATTGTCTGGAACGGCCCGGTAGGGGTTTTTGAATTTGACCAGTTTGCCGGAGGTACGAAGACAGTGGCTGAAGCGATTGCCAATTCAAGGGCATTTTCGATTGCGGGTGGCGGGGACACGCTGGCTGCTATCGCCAAATACAATATTGCCGATAAAATGGGGTATATATCGACTGGTGGCGGCGCTTTCCTGGAATTTCTGGAAGGAAAGACTTTGCCGGCAGTCGAAATCCTGATGCAACGCGCACAATAAATATAATCAAGGAGAAAAACGGATGCCTATCGTATCAATGCGTCAATTACTGGATCATGCCGCTGAAAATGGTTATGGTTTGCCTGCGTTCAATGTCAATAATCTGGAACAGGTTCAGGCGATTATGGAAGCGGCTGCCGAAGTCGATTCACCTGTCATCATGCAGGCTTCAGCAGGTGCCCGACGCTATGCAGGTGAAGCTTTTCTGCGCCATCTGATTGAAGCGGCTGTCGAAGCTTATCCGGATATTCCGATTGTCATGCATCAGGATCACGGCCAGTCGCCTGCTGTTTGTATGTCGGCAATCCGCTCGGGTTTCAGTTCGGTCATGATGGATGGTTCGCTGATGCCGGACGGCAAGACAGCGGCAGATTACCAATACAATGTGGATGTGACGAAAGAAGTTGTCAAATTCTCTCATGCCGTTGGCGTTACCGTTGAAGCGGAACTGGGGGTTCTGGGTTCGCTGGAAACCATGAAGGCCGACAAGGAAGACGGCATCGGCGCTGAAGGCACGATGACACGGGAACAGCTGTTGACCAATCCGGATCAGGCTGTCGATTTCGTTGCCCAGACCCAGTGTGATGCGCTGGCAATCGCGATCGGAACATCCCATGGCGCATATAAGTTCACCCGCAAGCCGACGGGTGACATTCTGGCGATCGACCGCCTGAAAGAAATTCACGCCCGTTTGCCGAATACGCACCTGGTCATGCATGGTTCGTCTTCCGTACCTCAGGAATTGCTGGCATTGATTCGTGAATACGGTGGCGACATTCGGGAAACCTATGGCGTTCCTGTTGAAGAGTTGCAGGAAAGTATCAAATTCGGTGTCCGGAAAATCAATATCGACACTGATATTCGCCTGGCCATGACGGCCGCAATACGCCGTTATCTGATGCAAAATCCGTCGCATTTCGACCCGCGCGAATATCTGAAGGCCGCAAAGGAAGAAGCGAAGAAGATGTGTATTTCACGTTACGTCGCTTTCGGCTCGGCTGGACAGGCATCGAAGATCAAGCCGATTCCACTGGACAAGATGGCAGAAAAATATAAAAAAGGCGAACTCGCCCAAATCGTGAAATAATATCGTTTTTCCAGAAAAAGTAGCACAATACGCAGGTGCGTTCGATGTCGGACGCACCTGCCTTGTTTTCAGCGCAAGTTTTTGATTGATTGAGTATAAAAATGGTAGATACAAATAAAGAAGACGAAAAACTGGTCGGTATCGTCATGGGTTCCACTTCCGACTGGGACATCATGAAAGAAGCGGCAAAGATGTGTAAAGACTTTGGCGTTTCTTTCGAGGCGCGTGCCTTGTCGGCTCACCGTACTCCTGAAGAACTGGCTGAATGGATGACCAGTATGGAAAAACGCGGTTGCCGTGCATTTATTGCCGGTGCAGGCGGCGCGGCTCATCTGGCCGGTGTTGTCGCTTCCCACACGATTCTGCCGATTTTCGGTGTGCCTATCCCTTCGAAATACATGAAGGGACTTGATTCCCTGCTGGCAACGGTCCAGATGCCAAAAGGTATTCCGGTTTCCACTCTGGCGATCGGTGAAGGCGGCGCCGCCAATGCCGCTCTGGCTGTTATTTCCGTTCTGGCCTTAAATGATGACAACCTGAAAGACAAACTGAAGGCTTTCCGTGTAAAACAGTCGGAAAAAGTCCGTCAGGCCACTTTGCCTGAACTCGACTGAGAAAGGGGTATGACATGCCAGGATTAATGAAAACGCAAATCAAATCCCTGCCTTTTCTGCATCGCGGAAAAGTCAGGGATATTTACGCTGTCGGTGACGATAAACTTCTTGTTGTCCAGACCGACCGCCTGTCCGCTTTCGACGTCATCATGGAAGACCCGATTCCGAACAAGGGCCGGATTCTGACAGCGATGTCGAATTTCTGGTTCAAAAAATTCGGCCATCTGATGCCCAATCACATGACGGATATCGACCCTGAATCGCTTGTCGCTCCCGAAGAGCGCGATCAGGTCAGAGGTCGCGCGATTGTCGTCAAAAAATTCAGGGCTATCCCGATAGAAGCGATTGTTCGCGGCTATATTATCGGTACCGGCTGGAAGGATTATCAACAGACAGGTTCCATCTGCGGCATCAAGTTGCCAGCAGGTCTGAAAGAAGCACAGAAATTACCGGAAGTAATTTTTACTCCTTCCACAAAAGCAGATGTCGGGGAACACGACCAGAATATTTCATTTGAAAAAATGAAGGAAATCGTCGGTGCCGATGTCGCTGAGAAAGTCCGTGATCTGGCTATTACCCTGTACAAGGAAGCGGCTGAATTTGCGGCAACGAAAGGCATTCTGATCGCCGATACCAAATTTGAATTCGGTATGGACGATGACGGAAAAATTTACCTGATCGATGAAATTCTGACACCGGATTCTTCCCGTTTCTGGCCCGCTTCCAGTTATGAAGTCGGCATGTCTCCTCCATCGTTCGACAAACAATATGTTCGTGACTGGTTGTCTGCACAACCGTGGGATAAAACAGCGCCAGCGCCCCGCCTGCCTCTTGAAGTCGCAGAAAAAACGACTGAAAAATACAATGAGGCATTGCGTCTTTTGACAGCTTGATATGGTAAATCATGTTTCTGAAGATGTAATGGCAGCTGCCCGGATGCTCGAATCCGGGCAGCTGGTCGCTTTTCCAACCGAAACAGTGTACGGATTGGGAGCTGATGCCGAGAATCCTGCGGCGACTGCCACGATTTTTGAGCTTAAAAACAGGCCTGCCAATCATCCACTGATCGTTCATGTCGCACCTGAAGCCGATATCGGATACTGGTCTTCACATATTCCGGATGAGGCGAAAAAGCTGATTGATGCTTTCTGGCCTGGCCCGTTAACGCTCATTTTGAAGAGAGCGTCTCACATTCCTGCTGAGGTCGCCGGTGGGCAGGACTCCGTCGGTTTACGTTGCCCGTCCCATCCGGTTGCACAGGCTCTTTTGAGAGCTTTCAAGGATGGAAAGGGAGGGATTGCGGGCCCTTCAGCCAATCGTTTCGGACATGTCAGTCCGACAAGGGCTGAGCATGTCAGGGATGAATTCGGTGACGATCCACGCCTGGC
Source organism: Oxalobacter formigenes (assembly GCA_019424645.1). Classification (GTDB taxonomy): domain Bacteria; phylum Pseudomonadota; class Gammaproteobacteria; order Burkholderiales; family Burkholderiaceae_D; genus Oxalobacter; species Oxalobacter formigenes_D. The sequence continues at coordinate 7,558 of JAHYZB010000036.1, read as the reverse complement.
TGCCATACTGGAAGGCGGTCAAAGCGACGTCGGGATCGAGTCCACGATTCTGGATTTGTCGCGCATTGAAACCACTGGTCCTGTTTTGCTCCGTCCCGGGAAAATACATTCACTGCAAATAGCAGAAGTCATCGGACGGGAGCTGGAAATGCCTGATGCCACCGCTCCGCGAGCTTCAGGAACATTGGCTTCCCATTATGCACCCTCGACGCCTGTCGTTATCGTTCAGAAAAAGGATTTGATTTCCGTTCTGGAGCAGCTGGAAAAGAAAAACGTTCGGGTCGCATTACTGCATTATTCGTTACTGTCTTCCGACAGAATACAGCCGCTGGTCAGGCAGACAGGTCTGTTTTGCTCCCCTGACGTCTATTCCCATCAATTGTATGCTTCTTTGCGCGAACTGGATCGTTATAAGGCCGATGTCATTCTGGTCGAGGCAACTCCGGATGCAGAGGCATGGAAAGGGATTAACGACAGACTGCACCGTGCTGCCTATAACGGGCGGCACATCATTGAAAAATGGATTCCCTAGGAAACAATCAGGAAAGAGATGTATCAAAAACACTTCACCAGTCATATGACCCGTGAAGTGTTTTTTATCAGACCCTTGGACTGATGTAGGTTTTCGCTTTTTTAGGTACCTGTTCTTTTTTGACTTTGTAAACCAGAACCGGGATCTGGCTTGTCGCAAGAACCTTGGAGGCGACGCCGCCCATGAAAAAGTTTTCCCACCCGGTATACCCTCTTGAAGCCATGTAAATCAGGTCGCATCCATTTTTATCGGCTGCGTAAACGATATAACCGGCGGTCGTGTTGGAAATAAAGGTCTCAGTCGTGAATTCGACGTTGCCGGCTTCTGCCAATTCACGAAGCGGCTGCATGAATTGCCCTGCAGCATGTTCAACGGCTTTTTCATATTCCTTTGCGGTCGGCCAGGTCTGGGGCTTGCCATCAGAAAACTCGAATTCCGAATTCTGGTTTTCTTTCGCTACGTAAACACAAACCACTTCGGCGCCGATTTTCTTCGCCAGTTCAATCCCTTCCATTGCTGCCTGTGTGGCAAGAGGTGATCCGTCAGTTGGGACGAGTATTTTTTTGAACATAATTTTTCCCCTTTGAAAAAACTGCGTTAATGGAACAGGATTGTAATAACAGCATTTCAATATCAAAAAATGAATGGCTTAATCATTTTTTGCCTTATGAAAATCCATCGCCTACATTTTTATTCTTATGCATTTTTAAAAGGCCGTCAATATTCCTTTTATCTATTTTGAATCTGGATCATTATGAAATTTGACTATATCAAAACGTTTTGTTGAAAACGGTTTACTATTCCTGCAAGGATTCATTCAATTAAACGCATTTTTTTTGGGGGAAAAGTATGGCACTCGAAAAAGCGACGTTGGGAGGAGGGTGCTTCTGGTGTCTGGAAGCGATATTCCAGCAGATGAAGGGGGTGACTGATGTGGTTTCCGGCTATGCCGGCGGTGAAGTGGACAATCCGACTTATAACCAGGTTTGCAAGGGCTTGACCGGTCATGCCGAAGTGGTTCAGGTCACTTTTGATTCCGATATCATCAGTTACCGGGATCTGCTCACGATTTTTTTTACCATTCACGATCCGACAACCTTGAACCAGCAGGGAAACGATGTTGGACCACAATACCGGTCTGTTGTTTTTTATCACAACCCGGAACAAAAGCAGATTGCAGAAGAAGTGATCGTGAAGATGGGGGGCATCTGGTCGTCGCCTATCGTGACTGAACTGCTTCCGTTTTCAGGGTTTTTCCCAGCTGAAAATTATCACAAGGATTTTTATAAACAGAATCCGGAGCAAGGCTATTGTATTTACGTTATTGAACCTAAAGTGGCCATGTTCAGGAAATTTTTTGCCAATCGCCTGAAAGACCAGTAGGTTTGCCGATATGAAATTGCCCGGTTTCAAACCGGGCAATCCGTGATGAAGAGACTGGTTAAACCTGATCAGTCTTTCTTTTCGTACATGTAGTTTCGGGACATCGGTAACAGAGGCGATGTGCGTTTCGATTTGATACAGACAACCTGGAAAATGGCGATACGGTCGAGTGCGAACGCATAAGCACATCCAGCCAGATAGACGCGCCATATCCTATATCGTTTTTCATCGGTCAGCTGTTTGATGGCAGGTGTTTTTTCCTCGAAGTTTTCAGCCCAGATAGCACAGGTTTTAGCATAATGATGTCGAAGGTTTTCGATATCCATCGGTTCCAGTCCTGCTTCCTGCATATCTTTCAATACCAGGCCGATATGAGGCAATTCGCCATGAGGGAAAACGTATTTCTCGATAAATTCACCACCACCGAAAGGTGTTTCGCCGCTTTCGGGATCGCAACTGGTGATGCCGTGGTTCATGCAGATGCCATCGTCATCAAGCAGGTTGTGGATGATTTTGAAATAATCGACCAGATGTTTCAGACCGACATGTTCGAACATACCGACACTCGTGATACGGTCGAATTTGCCGGTAACATCGCGATAATCCTGAATACGGATATCTATCTTGTCTTCCAGACCCTTTTCCCTGACACGCTGACGTGCCAGTTCATACTGGTTTTTTGAGAGCGTGATGCCGACAACGTTGGCGCCGAATTTTTCCGCGGCACGGATAGCCAGTGCTCCCCATCCGCAGCCAATGTCCAGCAGCCTGTCGCCGGGACGCACGTTAATCTTGGTCAGGATATGATCGATTTTCTTGATTTGTGCGGTGGCAAGGTCTTCATCGCCGTTTTCGAAATACCCGCAGGAATAAACCATGTTCGGATCGAGCCATTCCTGATAGAACTCGTTGGAAACATCGTAGTGATAACCGATCGATTCGGCGTCAATCTGGCGCGTATGGCGCCCACCGAAATAATGACGGAACTTGGCGGCGGTCGTTGAGGATGAAGAGTCGAAGATATTGGCGAGCGAGTTGCCCATGGCAATCATATCGTTCAATTCGCCCTGGACTTCAAGTTTTCCTTCAACGTATGCCGTGCCAAGATTGTCCAGTGTCGGTTTTAACAGATAACTTAATGAGGCGAGTTCAGGTATGCGCAAGACAACCTTCGGTTCTTCATTCGGATTGAGGTCGTACTTATGACCGGTCCACAATTCCAGTCTTAAAGGCAAAGCACTTGTTTTTCGGATATCGTTTACCCAGTTTTCCAGTTTCTTTTCCCAGAACACAGTTATCCCTCCCAATGATTTTTTGATCTGAACGTCTTGTAGAGCCCAGTCGTCAGTATTGTTATTTATATCTGTATTTATCTATCACCAGTGAAATTCTAAATCAGATTTTTTTTCTCCGTAAGGAGGCTGATCCATACTGTTGGAATTTAGGCTGGATCCATCTTTTATATGAAATCAGTTTCATATGGTATTCATCCTTTATTCCAATTGGAACTTAATGGGCCATTCATTTTATTTATTAAATAAACTCTTGAAAAATAATGCCTTGGCTTATTAAAAAATGGATTATTGGATTTTATTTTTATAATAATGCTGTTAAAAAAACATTCCAATAAACGATGTTATAAAATAACAGACTTGCGACGGGTTCCAGTAAAAATAATAGTACAGCCTGCTCGCGCCATTTTTGACATAAAGCGATATGAACCGGAAAACCCATCCGTTTGTCGCAATTTGACAAAGTGATGGGTAAATTTGATTTTCAGTTTCAGCATGAATGATTTTATGAAAACAGTGCGGTTTGCCGGAACCCGGCGTTTATTCGGTGAAGATGGCCTGGAAAGGCTTGGCAACGCCTGTGTTGCCATTATCGGCGTCGGTGGTGTGGGTTCATGGGCAGTCGAAACACTGGCGCGTACCGGTGTCGGCAATCTGACTCTGATCGATGGCGATGTGGTTGTCGAGTCCAATATCAACCGGCAGATTCAGGCGACAGGCAGTACTTTGGGCAAACCGAAAGTCCTTGCACTGGCTGAACGTATCGCGTTGATCAATCCGGATTGTCTTGTTGAACCGGTACATGATTTTGTAAGGCCTGAAAATCTCGATGCGCTGGTCGGGAACAAAAAATTCGATTTCGTCATTGACGCAATTGACAGTGTCAGGGATAAAACGGCCTTGATCGCGTATTGTAAGGAAAAGAGCATTCCTCTGGTTACGGTTGGAAGCGCAGGCGGCCAGATGGATCCGACACAAATCGATATTTGCGATTTGTCCAGAACCCAGCAGGAACCTTTGCTGGCAAAAGTACGCAAGCGCTTGCGTTCACAGTACGGTTTTACCCGCAATCCGAAAAACAAATTCGGCATTGATGCCGTCTATTCGCTTGAACCCGTCAAATATCCGGAAAATGCAGGCATCGAATCGAAAACGACTATACCGGGCCTGAATCCGGCCGGTTTCGGAACGACAATGGCGGTAACGGCCGGCTTCGGGCTGGCAGCGGCATCCTATGTGTTACGGCAGATTGCCTTGGCTGAATAATCGTTTCAGTTTGTATGAAATCCATTTCGTTCATACAAGATCCGATATTCCGGATGATTGCCTTTGTCACTGCTTAAAATGGATTGCATCAAAACAAGCCTGTTGACTTGCCAGGTTACGGGCGTTTGAACCTTTGTCTCCACTTTTGAAGAATGGCGTGCCAGTGTTATGTGTGGCCGGAAATTCTCATTTTTGTCATTCAGATAAGCCGGTATCAGAAACTGGCGCGTTTCTTCGAACAGTTTTGCGAGTGGTGCCGGTGTATTTTCAGGTCCAATCCAGCTGAGGCCGATTTTGGGAAAGTATCCGATTCTATCCAGTTTCATTTCAAACGGTTCAAATGAAATCCGGTCAAGGAAACGTTTTAAAGCCGGCAGATTTTTCTTTGCCTGATTGCCCAGAAAAAACAGGGTCATGTGCAGATTTTCCGGAGGCGTTTTCTTCCCAGATACATGGATATGGCATTCCTGAAGTTTTTTGTTCGTCCCGGCGTCCGGAATCAGGGCATAAAAAAGCCGTAGGGAATCCGGTTGATTATGCAGGGATAGAGGCGATATCTTCTTTATTTTCGGATTTTGCATGGCATTTTCCAGTGCCGGTGTCTGTACAGGTCGGGTTACCCGAGATGAAAAATACCCTATTACTGGATACTTTATTTTACGACCGTATCCTGTTTTTGTAAGCTTGCCTGAAATTGCACTTCCGCTTTTTTTTCCGTTTTTCTCATGATGATGATCATTCCGGCAGAAAGAATGACAAGGCTGACGCAGTTACTGAACCAGAATCCGGATGAGCCTGTGATTCTTGGCGGAATCATGTCAGGGAAGAAGTTGAAGGCAAACATGTAGCCGCAACCCAGGCCGATGCACCAGAGGGTCATGACGTATAACAGGGTTGGGGCGAGCACGACCTTATATGCTCTCAGGACATAAGATGCCGTTACCTGAATCGCATCGAAAAAGAGCAGACTGCACAGGAACAGGAAAAGAGGGGCGGCATTAGCGGCGACGGTTTCGTTTGATGTGTAAAGACTGATGATCCAGTCTTTCCCCAGCCAGACGGCGCAAGCGACGAGAACGGCGAGTATGGCAGAGAGCCGGATGCCTGCCAATGATATTTTTCGGGCCATTTCAAGTCGTCGACCGCCGATGGACTGGGCGACCAGCGTGCTGGTGGCGCTGGCCAGCGATAATGGCAACATGTAAAGGACTCCGGAAAAATTGGCGACAATCTGGTGTCCGGCCACAGCATTGATCCCGATCCGTGCGATGAACAGGGCCATGAAAGTGAATGAAGTCACTTCAATGAAATAATTCAGGCCGACGGGTATGCCCAGACTCAGCAATTCTTTCAGGGATTTCCAATTCGGCCAGGCAAAGCCTGTTCCGAACAGATGGAGTATCCTGTAAAACGGGTTGTAACGCAGTATAAGCCAGCCAATCAATAATTCCAGCCAGACAATGATGAATGTGGCAATCGCACAGCCCGGACCACCGAAAGCCGGTATTCCCCAGCCGCCGAAAATAAAGAGTGTATTCAAGGGAATTTTCAGCAAAAGCCCTGTCACCTGAATGGCCATGACCATTTTGGGGCGCGCCATCGCATTATTCAGGGTATTGTAAACCAGAAAATTAAGCGAAGCCGGTAATGAAAACGCCAGAATGCGAAGGTACAATGTCGCTTTTTCGGTCATTTCCGGCGAGGCTTTTGCGATGGAAAGAAGCGGTTGCGGAAAACTGAGCAGCAAGGCACCGATGATGGACAGGAAAACTGCCAGCCAGACGCCCTGTTTGGCTTCCTTTCCCATTTCGGAAAATTTTCCCGCACCAAACAGCTGTCCGAATGTCGGCGCCAGGGATTGCATGACACCGTTCAAAGCGACGTATACACTGATATAGACTGATGCCGCGACGGCAAGCGCTCCCAGATCGGTGACCGAATATCTTGAAACCATTGCCGTATCGACTACGGGATTGGCGATAGCCGCCAGCTGGCCGATCCATATGGGGACGGCCAGTCCGATGATGCTTGAGGTCGGTCTGGAAGCTTGCCCTGTTTTCACTGAACGGACTGGTAAAGACGGAATCGTTCACCACGGTCACTCGGACGGTGGCCTTCCCAGATCAGCTTCATGCCATTATGGGTTTTCGGGGAAGCCGGGCGGTTGTATTTCGAAACGCGATCACCAAGGAGCAGGTAATCGCATTTTTCGGCTTCGAAGCCTTCAAAACGGACATTTCCGAAATACGCGAAAACGGCGCGCTGGGAGCCGGAAACGTTTGTCCTGATGCAGCTGTTCCTGTTCGTGACTTTTGCCGCCATTTCAGTAGCGATTCCGGCATAACTTTTATTGTAGTTGATCCAGGGCATCCATAATGTTGCCAGCAATACCCAGCACAGGATGACGCCACCGGTAGACAGCACGACGGCACGCCACAAAACGGAGGGCTGGCGTGAAAGACGCCAGTAAACCAGCGCAAACCAGCCAATTGTTACGCCCAGCGCAACCAGTGTCGCCACAAGATTGACTTCCGGTGCAAATCCGGGCGCCAGCTTGGCGGCATTTTTTGCAATCCCTGCAGGCAAGCCTGTGTTTGCGGCCGTCCATGCCACCCAGATGAACAGGGCACAGATAGTCAATGTCATGACGGAGAACCAGTCGATGGCATTGATGGCGCCCCGTTTCATGGTCGGTAACCCCATCGCAGCCAGTATGGCCAGCGGAGGAAGCATGGAGAGCAGGACGGTTTCTTCCTTCATTGGATTGAAGATGGCAAGAATGAAGAATGTAATCGTAAACAGCAGCGGCAACAAAACGTGTGCCGAACGCCATTCGCGACGCCATGCATAAATGGCCCAGAGGGCATATGGCCATGCAGGCCAGAAAAACCAGATTCCGTTTTTGAAGAAGTATTTGAGGGAATCGAAATTGGGAATGCCGAACTGGCTGGCATTCCAGACGAGCCATGCATTGAATGGGTTACTGTTGTACGGGAGGGCCGTCTGTTCGACAAGCCACCAGATGATAACGATTGAAATCGAAACGGTAAAAGCGATCACCAGATTGACAACGTGTTTCTGTCTG
>JAHYZB010000035.1:17758-20080 GCA_019424645.1 Oxalobacter formigenes | reverse complement strand
ACAGTAACGGGTTTTACTGCGCTGGGATCTGTTACCGGTTATGTGCTCGGGTTCAAATGGTATGCCTGTGGACAAGGAATTTAAATAAATGCAGGCAAGCCGGATTGAACAGATCAATCACAAAACCAGTCGTGACGAAACAGTTCTGACCTGCTTATTCCCGGATTGATGCCTGTCAGAGAAGTAATTTATACTTCATTTTTTCGTTGCTTTTATGCAAATGCCAGGGGTTGACAGAAGAATTTTTCGATAAAGAGATCGAGGCAACCGAAGAAAATTAAATTTTCATATCTCAATATATGGTTTAAATTTCATTTGTAGTCAAATGATTTTAAATGATTTTATTGATATGTTTGTTTTTTAGAAAATCGGCATGTGAAGAAATGTGACACAAATGTCCGGAGTGGGTTGATTTCCGTTTTACAATATTACTGTGCAATGAAACATGCTTGCACGCTTCGGTTGTTTTGAGGCAAACGGGTTTTATCGCAGTTATGTCGGGGGTCGCGTTCCGGCGGCCTGTTTGTCTTTAAACACCAAAACACATCGTAATTTGTCGCCGTACCGCCGGGGGTCGCGTCCCGGTAGCGCAGGAAATGGTTTTGAAGTCGCTGTAGCCAGTGTCGCGTCTGGCAAAAGACTGTTTCGTTTATCAGGGGTTGCGTCCTGTGCCGGTGTGAAAGACTTGTTTTTTAATCTTTCATATTAGGAGCGACAGATGCCAGTAACATCTTCCGACTTAGAAATTCTTGGTAAATCCTCTCTCGACGATTATTTGCGTAATACCGCTGTCGATCAGGTTTCTACCGATACCCCGCTGCTCAAAAAGCTGATGGAAAAAAAGAAAAAGCTTGTGGGCGCAAAACAGAACGTTACGGTCAATATCCGTAAATCCCTCGATTCCAATTTTGCATGGGCTTATGGCGAAGCGCCTGTGTCGTTCAACAAGCGCAATACGCTGGAACATGCCGCTTTCCCATGGCGTCGTGCCGTGGACGGTTTTTACATCGCTCACGATACGCTGTTTGCCAATGGCATTCGTGTCAAGGAAGGACGCAGCGGTGAACACAAACTGGAATCTAACGAACGGGTTCAGTTGATTAATCTGCTGGATGAACAGACTCAGGCTTTCCGTACCGGTTTCATGGAAAAGCTGTCGATGGAATTGCATCGTGACGGCACGGCCAATGCGGACGCCATTACCGGTCTGGACGCACTGGTTTCCTTAAAACCTGATACGGGTACAGTAGGCGGCATCGACCGTACAACGGCTACTTACTGGCGCAATAACGTGAAGACGGCGATTGCTTCCACGACAGCCGGTACGCTGGCCACTGCCATGGAAGCCGAATGGCGCAAGTGTATTCGCAATGGCGGCAGTCCTGACTTCATTTTAGCCGGTTCGGCCTTTATCGACGCGTATCGCCAGTATGGCGTGACGGTGACCAATAACGCCAATGCGGGTTCGGTCAAGCGTCTGGATGCCGGTTTCGGTTCGGGTACATCGACCGGCCTGTTCTTCAAGGGTGTTGAAATTATCTGGGATCCCCAGTTCGAGACTCTGGATGCTATCGAATCGCCAACGATTCCGTGGGAAAAACGCTGTTATTTCATTAATACCAAGCATATGGAATTGCATGATGACGATATGGATGTGGTCACTCCGACCCGTCCATATAACATTCTGGCCCTGTACCAGATGGTCAATGTCCGTATGGCGGTGGTGATGAAGCGTGCGAACGCCCATTCCGTTCTGACGATCGCCTAAGAGGCTTTCTGACACCGGTACCGGAGAAACCGGTACCGGTATTTATCCCGTTTTTTTATTGAGGAAAATTATGACTCCATTGTATGAAATCCTGATCCGCCGCGACGCTCACACGATTACTCCTGTCACGGTTCCGGATTATGAGGTGCCACTGATCCAGGAATTGTTCGGTACCGAAAATGTCCAGAACGCCGACAAGGTTCGTGCGGATGAAGCCGGTATCGGTACTCCGATCGGTTCTTTCAAGGCCAGTGACGACGAGTACGACCGTTTTTGCGTGAAGTACGGGGTTGAACTTGTCGAGATGATTTATGGCAAGAAAGGTTCGAAGGCGCTTGAAAAGGCGATGGGCGATGCGAAAGCGAAACCCGCTGCCAAAGGCAAACCGGCGGCTGTTTGAACGGCTTTGTTTTAGTCAGTCTGGAGATGAATTATGGCACAACCACCGGCATATAACCGTGAAAAGAATTTTACCCTGAACAGCGGACGGGAGACGGACCATTCTGCATTGAACGCCGAGCTGGACCGGGCGTCGAATTCAATCAACGATATCA
>JAHYZB010000035.1:7111-17658 GCA_019424645.1 Oxalobacter formigenes | reverse complement strand
CCTTCGACGCTGCCACCAATCCCGGCCTGATCGATATCACAGAGCTGGCGAATGAGGTGGCGAATAAAGCTGATCGTGATCTTGCAAATGCCAATCCCGCACAATCTTTCAAAGATGCTGCTATTTCATGGGGAGTGCCGGATTACAACGCTGGAATTGATATAACAGCTATCTTGAAAGCAAGCCCTTATTCGTACACAGCGCCGGTTTCCGGGATTATTAAATTTATCTCTTTAGATGATACGGGGTGGCGAATTCGTAGTGACAATGCGAATACTAACGATCATAGCGTCAACGAATTATTGTGCCTCGACGGCCAAAGCGGTGTCTATTTAACGGGTTATCTACCTGTATCAGAAGAACAGAAAATATTTGCAATGTCCGGAACTGGCTCGTCAGTTATTTTTTATCCGTTGCAAGGAGTAATTTAATGTACGTAATCAATACAGACACACACGTTGTCAACAAATGGGCCGACAATCCGGCAAATCGACAGCGACTTGCATCCGGAAAATATGGAGTAATTGAATTCGCGGGTAATGTCGAGACAGTAAACGGCATTATGTACGAAAAAGGGTTTGCACCGCTCGCTTCGCTTGAAGAAGCTAAAGCATCAAAGCTGGCTGATCTGAACGTAGCGTTTGCAGCGGCTTCGGAAAATGCATGTTGTCTTTCTTCCGCTGGTTTCAGAATCAATGCCGATGAGACGGCGAACAGGAATGTTTCCAGTCTGATCATTGCATTGGAAGCGGCTGGAGCCGGAACAGTCCAGTTTTGCGCTTATGACAATAATTTCCATGATGTGACGCTTGAACAGTTGAAAGCCATGCAGCTGGAAATCATTGCAAATGCCAGAGCCATATATGAACGGAAGTGGACTTTGCGCGAACAGATCAGCTCATGTGATACGGTTGAATCACTGGATGCCGTTGTGATCGATTTCATTCAGGGAGAGGAATAATGGCACAGCCACCAACATATAACAGACAAAAGAATTTTGCGGACGATTTCGGCAATGAGACGGATCATTCTGCATTGAACGCCGAGCTGGACCGGGCGTCGAATTCAATCAACGATATCAGGACGAATCTTGCCATCCTGCAGGCGGACGACGGGAAATTGCGCCCGTCTGTCGTGACGTCGGATTCGATCAGTATGGAACTCCGAACGACACTGGTCGAAGGCGTCGTTATGGATGCACAGGCGATGCTGGACAGGTCGCTTGTAGCAGCAGACGTTTCCTCGAGTGCGGCGGAACAAGCAAAGAAAAGCGAAGAAATGGCTTTGCAAAGTTTAGCAAAGGCGATTAATTCAGCCAGGGCAGCGCAAGAAAGTGCGAAAGTGATTTCATTGGCGGTTAATTCAGACTGGAATGCGAGACAAGGTCCGGCACAGATTCTGAACAAGCCGGCGCTGTCAGTGGTGGCCATGTCAGGTCATTACGATGATCTGGATGGAAAGCCGCAGAATCTGGCAACGGAGAGCGATATTGCCGTGTTGCAGGAAGAGATCGCCAAAAAAGGAGTGCCGGTCGGCTCGATTGAATTTTTTGCGATGGTAACGCCTCCTGCGAGTTATCTGAAAGCGGACGGCGCGGCAGTCGGACGTACGACATACCCGGAACTTTATGCCGCTATCGGAACGACTTTTGGGGAAGGCGATGGAGAGACGACGTTCAACCTGCCAGACCTGATCGGCCGGTTTGCGCAGGGGAGCAATACGCCGGGGCAAAAGATTGAGGCGGGGTTGCCGAATATTATAGGTGCCCCGTCAGGGAATCTTATCTATGCAAGTGAATCTGGCGGTGCGGGGCCGTTTCGAAATGCAACAGGCAATCAATTCGGCGGCGGTCAATCCAATAGTCGTTCATCGCCATTTGATTTTGACGCCTCCCGTTCCAATCCCATCTATGGCGCATCCGACACCGTCCAGCCGCCTGCGTTGACCTTGCTACCCTGTATCAAAGCCTTCGACGCTGCCACCAATCCCGGCCTGATCGATATCACAGAGCTGGCGAATGAAATGGCAAATAAGACAGATAAAAGTGCGGCGGCACATGCAGCCATGCCGTCTGATAGATATGTTGACTTGACGTTAGTTTCAGGGAGCGGATATACGGCGCCAGCAGATGGCTTCTTTACGCTACAAGGCTGGTCTCCAAATGCTTATCCACTGGGTTTGTATGTGTGGAATGCTTCGGTAACTTTAATGAAAGCAAATAACTGTTCAGTTATGGGCAAAACCAACACTGATCTTCAAGGCGCAACTGTTCAAGTCAGTAAAGGAGATAGGGTTTACGCATACCTTTCGGGAACCGTTACGGTATTCAGATTTGTATATGCGCATGGGGGTGCTCAATGAAATACGGAATAGTCGAAAACCATAGATTTGTCTTGATCGACGAAAACCTGAAACGGCTGAAAAACACCCTGCCGTTCATGCCACAGTATTCCGTCGACATGGTCGAAACATACCCTGATGACGAGGTGGAACAGGGATTTGACGGAAACTGGTATGAAAAAGGCCATGCGCCGCAAAAACCGCTGGAAGAAGCCAGAGCCGCAAAGCTGGCAGAACTGGACACCGCATTCACCTCGGCATCTGAAACAGCTTGTTGCATGTCGTCTGCCGGATTCGAAATCAATGCAGACGAAATAGCGAACCGGAATATAGAAGGACTGGTACTGGTTCTGAAACCGGAAGAAAGCACTTTGTTCAGGGCTTATGACAACCGCTTTCATGAAGTGACGAAAGAACAGCTTGAGACGATGAGAAAAGAAATCGTCGTCAATTCACAGCGGCTTTATGGCATCAAGTGGCAGATTGAGGCCGCTATCGAAGCTGCACAAACGACAGATGAACTGGATGCGGTTGATATCACGTTTGACGTGGAAGGAGACGGTAATGGGCAGACGGTTTAGCCAGATTCCGATTGCGTTTGACCAGCTCATCAATACGCTTTTCGGCGGCTGGGCAGATGAGACGATGTCAAGTGCAGCCTGGAGAAAACGCAATGATGGCAACGGCTGGCGGTTTTTGCGTTGCCTGATCGATTGCCTGTTTTTCTGGCAATCGGATCATTGCAAGGCGGCATATGAGTCTGAACTGGAAAGGAAACATTTGCCCCTGGAGTTAAGGAGGGATTGTCATGAATGAAACGACGGTCAGTTTCTGGCAGACGATGATGGTTTTGCGAATCCTCCTGGCCGCAAGGATCGTCCGGCTTGAAGCCGGAATGAAAGTGATCTGTATGCAGTTGTGGTTCTTGTTGACTGGAGAAGATGTTTCAGAAGGATATCGGAAAGACCGTTCCTGCAAGAGCAGACCGGTCAGGGGAGGTAAATTATGAATGGATTGATCCAGAGACAACGGACACTGGGTGAGCTGTTGGCAGAATTGAAGGCACGACTGGGTTTTGTGGCTCAGGGCCCGGCTTCGAACAATAATAATCCGGTCATGATTTCGTTTTTGCAGGAGGCGCACGATTATGTTTATGACCAGCTGAATCCGACGCCGATGCGCAAGAAGACGATTATTACGCTTGAACAGGGATCATTCCTTTACGACTGGCATAACGATAAGGAGGACGAGGATATCGATCCGGGACTGGTCATGTCGGTCTGGATTGTTGACGGGGATAGCCGCACACGACTGGTTCAGGGGATTTCGGAGGCGGATCGGGAGGACGACAGCCGAACGGTTCCGGTGAAGTATGAAACCTTGAACGGACAGATCGAATTGTGGCCGATCCCGGACCGTCCTTATGGGCTGATGGTGGAATACGTCGCTTCGAAACCGCGTTTTGCCCAATCGGCTGACCGGCCGGGTGTTTCCGACAGGCTTGTCCTGTTGTATGCCATTGCGAATGCCAAGGCGCATTTCCGTCATCCGGATTCCCAGTCGGTTGCCGTGCTGTTCAATACGAAGCTTCGGCTGGAAAAGATCAAACAGCATGAAAACCGGCGTTTTTTCCTGAATGGGCACTATCAGAAGAACAGGACGGTGACTGGCTCGGATGGCGATTACCGTTTGTCGGTGGGGTAAGGTATGGCGACGATTACGTTTAACAAGTTTGATCTGGGGATCGATTTGCGCAAGGCGGCGTCGGTTTCGGACGCCAACCGTTTGCGAGAGATGAAAAATGCGTATGTCACGACGGGGCTGGCTACGGCAAAACGGCCGGGTCTGACGAAAATCGCCACACTGGAACCCGGGACGAAAGGTCTGGCAGCTGCTTTGGGCAAATTGCATACGTTTTATGGCGGGGTGGAAGAAATTGAACACGCCGATCCGCTTTTTCATGCATGCAAACTGGTGTGCGGTGAAGAGGTGACGGACGACGAAAATAGCGAGACGTCTTATGCGCCTGTGTATAAGGAAGTGTCGGATATCCATTATGTCGACGTGTTCAACGGGTATTTGTACGTGTCTGCCCAGCATGGTGATGTGTGCTTCCATCATTTTTTGAATGATGACGAAGTCAGCCAGATAACGGATGCGAATTGTCCGCATACGCGTTCGGTCATCAAGACGGCGTCGAAAATATTCGGCATTTCTCCGGACGGCTCGACGGTCCGTTATTCCAAGACGGGAGATCCGACTGTCTGGACGGAAAAGGATGATGCCGGTTTTCTGCCGACTGGCCTGAATGCTCTGGGCAACCGGGAAGCAAAGGCGCTCGGGCTATATCGCAACAAGCTGGTCGTGCTGATGCGTGACGGGGCACAGGTGTGGTACGCCGATCCGGACCCGACGGCCATGTGTCTGGAAGAAACGGTCGAAAACGTCGGCACGTCTTTTCCGCAATCGCTGGCAACGGTTGCTGGCGATTTGTATTTTCTGTCGGATTTCGGTTTCCGTTCGATTACGACGCAGCAGCTGGTTTCAAGGCTGGACGATCTGGATATCGGTTCGCCTATCGATACGCTGGTACGTCCTGTTTTGCAGGATGTAAAAGGGGCACCGAAAGCGGTTTATTTTTACGGGACAGGGCAGTATCTCTGTGCGATTGACCGTCAGATGTTCGTTTATTCGGTGTCGCGAACGTCGCAAATTGCAGCCTGGAGCCGGTACGACTTGCCTGTGACGGTCGATGCGATGGATGAATTGAACGGGGTGCTTTACATCCGCAGTGGCGACGATGTTTACAAACTGGATGAACAGGCGCATACGGACGACGGGCAGCAGTATGAGGTTGTGCTTGAATTGCCGTATATGAATTTCAAAACGCCGGGGATTTTGAAGCGGGTGTATGGGGTGGATCTGGTTATGCAGGGGGAATGCTATTTCTCGATGGGCTTCGATGTCCGAAATCACGAGGCTGTCACTGATGAGGTACGAGTGGTCGGTAATACGTATGGGGGTGGCCTGATTCCGGTTGAAGTGGCAGGGACTGAATTTGCACCGCGATTCAGGAATGTGACGAACCAGCCTTTCCAGCTGGATGCCCTGACGATCTATTACGAACCTCTGGGGGTCTTGTGAGGTCGCATTTCTATCTGGACAGTGACGAACTGGAGAGGGACTGGAGCCTGATCGAACCCATTCTTGAGGCAGTGGTTTCCCATGCGGTTCATGGTGAATTCGATTGTTGCGACCTCAAGGCAATGGCGCAATCGAAACAGATTGTTATCGGGGCGTTTTTTGCTGACGACGGTGTCATTCTACTGGCCTTCGCTTTCGAGTTCCGGTTTTATCCGAAGAAAACGGCGATCAATATTCTGGCGCTGGGAGGAAAGCGGATGGATGCGGTTTTTTCAGAATTTCTGGACCAGTTCAAGGATTGGGCGGCAGCAGCCGGAGCGGATTTTCTGGAAGCGTCCTGCAGCAGGGGCATGTCGAAAATGCTGGCGAAATACGGTTATGTCAATACATACCAGCAGTTAAGGCTGGATTTAAGAAAAGAGGAGGGAAATGGATGATATTTTCCAAACACAACGGGTATTCTCCGGATGGACGGCGCCTGTGCCATAAAGGGGGTGATGGCGGTGCTTCCGCGATGCGGAAACAGGAAGAGGAACGACAGGCGAGGATCAATGCGGCCATCAAGGCCATCAATGATATTTTCGACCCGCCGGAATACAAGCAGGGTATTAATGCAGCGACTGAATTCGATCCGAACAAGACCTATTACAATAAGGATGGGTCGGTTTTTGACGGCAGATTGAGAGTGGTGACGGGTCACGGCATGTTTGCGGACGCCATAGCAAATACGACAGCTTTCGGTGGCAACAAGAGATTGGATATGGATAAAATCAACAATGCCATTGCCAATGGGGAGCTTTATACCGGCTATGAAACGGTAAAGCCTGAAAACAAACGGGAAAAACTTTATGACGAGCAACGGCAGGCAGTTTATGACATCAATGCAAAGGATGTGAACCGCCAGTACGGTGATGCGGAAAAGGCCAATCGTTTTGGTTTGGCACGCAACGGTTTGATGGGCGGTTCCACTGATGTCGATTCCAATGCCCGTTTGCAGGAAATGACCAATGAGGGACTGGTCAAGGCAGGCGGTATCGCCGATAACGCTTCGTCGTCATTGCGTACGGCGGATGAAAGCGCAAGGCAAAGCCTGATTGCCATGGCCCAGTCGGGCATCGATACCGGCTCGGCCCAGCAAATGGCCTTAAAACAGCTGGAATCCACTTCTCAGAAAGCCCAGGGGGAACGTTCCGGTGCATCGATCGGGAACCTTTTCGGCGGTCTTTCGCAGGCGTATCTCAGGGGTAATACCAACCAGAACGCGACACAGAATGTGGTGAACAACGTTTATAGCGGTGGCAATTCCGTCAGGAAAACCTACGGCGGAAATTAATGACAGAATAAGGAGAATAGTATGTGGGATGCAATTATTGCGCTTGTCGCGTCAGCCGCGCTGGGGCAGATCAATTCGAATGTGGTGCAAAACAGGCAAAGCCGCGAGGTTGAAAATGCCATGCGACGCCAGCGGGAATACCAGCGGCAGGCGGAAAAAATCGCGATGGATAATGCAAATGATTTTCAGCAGGATAGCCGTGCCGACAGGCAAAACGAGATTAAACAGCAACTGACCGAGCAGTATTACAAGCCGGTGGAGGCCACGCAGACCGCCAATGCCAGCAATGCCGCGGTACAGGGGAATGTCTCGTCCGATTACCAGCAGGCAAAGGCGGCGTCTGACACCAGCCAGCTGAAGGCAGCGAAGGATTTTGCCGGTCTGTATGGACAGCAGGAAAGTGCCTATCGGCTTCGACAGAACGAGGGTCTGAAAATGGCGGACAATGCCAATCAGATCGCGCGCATCAACAATTTTTCCAGAGGAATGGACAATGTCGACCAGTATGCGATCAGGCAGGCTGCCAAGCCGGATGGGGCATTGAGTTTCGGTTCGCAGGTTCTGGGGATCATCGGTTCATCCATGCTGGGGGCGGAACTGGGAAAAACGGGTTTTGAAGAGACTACACCCAAAAAAACGTCTTATCTTAAAACTTGACATGTCAACATTACCCCCAAAAAGACAGGGCTTTTGTGCTGCTTTTGGGGGTATTTCGTTCAGGAGCATCCCGCTCGTACAGCCAGAGTATGGCTGTACAGGGGAACGAACAAAGTGAGGTATTTAAAACGATCTATAAACCGGCGGTTATGACAAATTGCAGGAACGAGGGTTTTGGTAGAGTGAGTTGTGTGTCTCAATAAGAGATCATTCAGATTTTACGGGAAAAAATAAACAGGAATTGTCAAATTACTTTCACAGTCAATTGAACGAATAAAATAACCGGCAAATTCATTGAACTGCCGGTTTTTTTATTCTTGTGAATTCCATTCAATATCCTTATTTTTTCTCTTCCGGTGCCTTGCAGTCATTTCCCTGCCATTGCCAGTGGATCACTTTCCCTTGCTGGAAGGTGAATGTCGTGGTACAGGAATAATGGACGTAGTATCCCGGTGTTCCGCCATAGTAGGGTGAGTAGAAGGGGGAGCCGGGCCATCCCCAGTATCCGGGCTGGTAAAAGCCGGGGTTTCCCGGAACGTAGGAGGTTTCCTTGCGCGTGTATACGAAGTATTTATTGTCTCCGCTTTCGAACGTACGGTCGGGAACTCCCCAGATGGAAATGATCTGCTGTTCCGTGTCGCCGATAAAGGTGTCGAGTATCTGTTCATAGGCTGCCGTCGTGTAGGTGGCACAGGCCGACAGCAGCAGGGATGAAAGGAGGGCTATGGTAAGGGCAATTTTTCTCATGATGGCAGACCCCGGTTTCGATTGTTTGGATAGATGACATACAGGCCATTTCCTGATTATGGCATTAAGCATACCGCTTGCATACAGGGCGATTTTGTTATTCATCAGTGCCACACCTGATTCAGGCCTTTTTTCTTTCGTTATGTTGGGTTCGGTAACATGATTTTGACCTGTTTTCCTGAAAACATTTTTCAGACAAGGATTTTTGCAATGGCAGCCTTGTTTGATCGGTCAGGATTTCATATCTGTTTTTCTTTCTTGTGATTCGATAAAGGGTTAAAATGACGCTTGTATCCGGCTTTACAATGCATGTATTCATGAATTCTTCCCGATTCCGGTTTTCTTTCCTTCTTGCGGTTTTGCTGGCCGTGACAATCCCGTTTTCATTGACGGATGCACAGGCGGCCTCAGGGCTGACCGATCCGAATCTGGAAAAGACGCCTTTGCCGGATTACCAGTATTCCCCGGACGGCGACTCGCCCGATGCCTTTCTGTCTTTTTCAAATGATCAGGGCTTTTCCAACGCCAGTCCGGGACAGAGTGCCGACGCAGTTGCCCGGCGCAAAAAGGTGGATGACATTCTGAGAAAAAATCCGGATATGCCCGAGTATATGAAAAAAGCTTACCTGGCTTATCAATACACGGGAGACAATAATATCCGGCGTTTTGCCCAGGCAGCTTCCGAATTCCAGAAACAGGAACTGCGCGAACAGCTGATGGCTCATATCGACGATCCGGAAAAACTCAATCGCCTGATGACGGCTTTGTACGGAAAGGCTTATTCACCATACAGGGCAGTTGGATCGAGCGGGTATGTGCTGAATCAGGAAACGGGGGAGATATCCCGTGGCAATGATGGCCTGTCGGAGCAACACGATAAAAAACTGCAATCGGAGACAGGCAGGAAAAAGAATTCATCCAGAAAGCGTGAAAAACGCGGGAACAATGTCCGCGAAGACCGCTACGGTGGCGCTTCCCGCGACATGAAGCAAGAGTATCTGGCTGCCAGGGCGCGTGCGGTGAAAGCAAACCGTCCCGATCTGGTCGAGGAGCTGGATAAAATGGCCCGAAAAAACGGACTTTTTGACTGATACAGTTCTTTTTTTTCATTTCAGCTCTTTTTTACACCAAAAAGGGTTTCTTTGCGTTGCCGCAAAGACACTTTGTGTAATCCATTTATGATTGACCCGTAAACTCCTTTATTTCTTAGCTGTATTTCTGCTCTTTGATACCGCGCTTTTTGCGCGGTTTTTTTATGTCTTTACGCCGGTTTCCTTTCGGAAATCAAACGGTGACACTTTCAGGTTCCCCATTAAATGCAAACCGTATAAGGTCTTCATGTGGCTATTTTATGTTGCCTGCTTGCTACATTATAGCCATTGCAGGCTAATAATAAGACAAAATAGCCATAAATGTGCCATAAATATCCTTAGATGGTCTGAAAGTGCTGTATAAGTAAAGCATTCATTGTTTTATTTTTTCCGGAGAAGAAAAAGTGAGTGTTAAATTCAGGGAACAACCCGAGACAGATCCACTGGCCAAAAAGTGGGCTGACAGGGTATCTGCCGCACGACGGCATTGGGACAGTTTTCATCGGCGTATCCGGCATAACCGGCAGCTGGTTTCCGGACTGGACTGGAATCGTGATCCGGGGCAAACCGGTTTTTACATGCATCGGGCCAATTTGATTCACAGCACGATCATGGGGATCTTGCCGAGTATTTATGCCAAAAATCCGGAAATTTCGGTCAAGCCCCTGCATGCCTCGCGTGATCTTAAACTGTTGTGCAAAACGATTGAAACGGTAACGAACCGCTATCTTGATGACGCCCAGCTGAAAATGCGGGCAAAAGCAACGGTTCGTGCTGCACTGACCTGTTCGTTCGGTGTTTTGAAGGTCATGTACCAGCAGAAAATCGAAACAGATCCCTTGATTCACGCCCGTATTGCCGATTCGCAGGATAACCGCATGCGGGTTGCCGGACTGGCGATGGAGCTGGAAGAAGACGGTAACCCGGATGACAAAGGCAAGAAAGAGGAGATCGATCAGACTATCGCTGCCTTGCAGGAAAGGGCTGAAGTCGGAAAAACACAAGGGCTTGTCATTGACCGTGTCCTGACGGAAAACCTGCTTGTCGATCCGAGTATTGCCGAATTCTGGGATTATGAACAGGCAGACTGGATGATCCAGATTGTCCCGATGAAAAAGGCTATTGCCGAGGGTCTTTACGGTTACAGGCTCGACAAGGCGACCGTTTACAAACATCGGGAAATCCGGTCTTCATCGACAGGCTCAGGTCGCCTTTTTTCAGGCGGCAAACAGTCG
>JAHYZB010000035.1:766-7101 GCA_019424645.1 Oxalobacter formigenes | reverse complement strand
CGAATGATGACGATTCGCAGATATGCATTCTTGAAATCTGGGACAAGCAGTCCCAGCGGGTTTATACGATGGCGGAAGGCTGCGAATTCTGGCTGCGCGATCCGTACAGTCCTCCCAAGGTCGGTGAAAGATGGTATCCGTTTTTTCTTTTGCCATTCCAGACGGTCGACGGGTATTTTGTCGGGCCGTCGATTGTCGACCTGACGGAACGTTTGCAGGATGAACACAATATGGCACGGGATCGTTATAACGAGCACCGTGATCTGATCAAGCCGGGTTATATCGCCAGTGCGGAACTGAATGAGAAAACACTGAAGCGTTTTACGGATTCCGAGCTGGGTGAAATTACCTTGATTGATGCGGAAGGACAGCCCATCCAGCAGGCGATCATGCCGAAGACGTATCCTCCGATTGACCCGGCTGTTTACGATACGTCTCCCGTCCGGCTGGACTGGGAAATGGTGACGGGCTTGCAGGATGCATCCCGTTCATCTGTTGTCAAACCGAAAACGGCGACGGAAGCCAATATCCTGCAGCAGTCCCTCTCGGGAAGGGTGTCGGAATTCCGCGATCAGGTTGAGGATTTCCTGCAACAGATTGCGCAATATACGGCTGAAATCCTGATTCAGGAATTGCATCCGGAGCAGATTGAAAAAATCATGGGACCCCATAAAAAGGGAATGCTGGACGATGTGATCAATCCGGCGACGGGGCAGCCTGTGACGGGAATTGTCGAATTGTCTTATGACTGGCCGCAGCTGTCAAAAGATGAAGTGTTTGAACTGGTCCAGCTCAAGATCCGGGCCGGGACGACGGGGGTTCCCGATGATCTGGACAGGCAGGAATCCTGGACGAAGCTCTTGCCGGTTATCCAGCCACTGATTTCCCAGATCATGCAGTTTCAGTTGCAGGGAATCAATCCGGCTGCCCTGATCAGTCTTTTGAAGGAAACGGTCATGCGCTTCGACGACAAGCTTGATCTTGAGACATTTGTGCCGCAGCTGGAAAAACAGGAAAGTGCTTCGTCAAAGGGTATGCAGGGAAATCAGGGGGCTTCCAATGGCTCCGGAGAGGTATCGGCAAACACTGGGGAGGGAAACAATATGCCTCCCGCTTCAGGTAATCCGTCTTTGGCCGATGCGTCGGGCGCTCCCGGGCTTATGCAGGATCAGCAGGGGATGGAGGCAGCGGGTATGGAAATGCCGGATTTTCGGGCAGGGCCCGAAGATGAAGGCAGTCCAAGATTATCGTCCAAAGCCTTGCGGCATTTGCCGCAGGAAATTCTCGATATGCTGCGGAGTGCCGCATTGCCGACAGGCTCGGCGAGCGACGGCGAGCTTCCCGGTTCCGTCCTGTCTGAAGACGGGGATGGGCAGGCGGTCAGTGATGATCAGATCCAGGCCCTGATTGAGGCGATTGCCCCTCTGGCACAGGGAAAAGAGGGAATGCGACAGGAACAGGAGCTTGTGGACGAAAACCCGAGAAGCCGATTGTTGAAAGAACGGATGAAAGCCATCAACGAACGCAACCTCAAACGTGCTGCACAGAAGAAACGAAAATGAAAGCGGTTTTTTCCATTGTGGGAAAGAAAACTGTCTTATGAAAAGGAGTCTGAATGGAAAACAAAGAAATGATGAATATGCCGGATGAAGAAAACACTTCTTTTGATGGTTTGTCTGGTGACGAAATGAACGGGGATGTTCCGTATGATGATGAAGGCATCGATTCGGAAGACGACAGAAATGACGCGTGGTACGAAGACCCGAATGCCAAGGCGTCCGATTCACCAAGAGTCAGGAGATTGCTGGATAAACTGACCGCGGACGACAGTGATGGGGAACAGGCACAGCAGGAGCCTGACATGGCAATAAACGATACCCCGCCAAATCCGCTTTCAGGGGATACCTCTTCCTTGCGTCCGAAGACGGCAGAGGAAGAAGAGATGGAACTCCTGAAACACGTCAAATCCGAACGGGGGCGTGAACGGATCAAATCGATTATTTCCGCCCGCAAGGAAGCGGAAATGTTACGTAGTGAAGCCCAGTCTGAAATGGACAGCTTTAAAAAACTGATCGATATGACGGGACTGGATGGGCGCGATCTGGCACAGACGATGGAATATGGCCGGCTTGTCAACAAGGGGGACGAGGAAAGCCTGCAACGGGCTTTGAATATACTTGAGGTACAACGCGACATGATCTGCAAAAAACTGGGCCGCGAGGCGCCGGGCATCGATCTCCTCTCGGACTTTCCTGATCTTAAGTCTGCCGTCGACAGGAAGGAACTGTCGATGGATCATGCCCTGAAGCTGGCCAAATACGAACGTGCCGAACGCATGAAGCATGAGGCCCAGTACCATTCCCGGCCACAGACGGAAGATGATATGCGTATATGGCAATCGGAAACGCTGATCGGCAGTCTGGATGGCATTTCAGCCTCCTGTAATAATTATTTCAGGCAGTTCGAGAAGGAAGCCGATCATCCGGCCAAGATGCAACGCATATACAATTATTTTGCCGATCCGGACAATATGAATAATTTCCTGCGGACGGTTGCGCCACCCATGTGGTTCAATCATGTGAAGTTCCTGTATGAAAATATGCCGGTCCCTTCACGTCAAAACGATTATTCCCGGCAGCAGCCCTTGCGCAGCCGCTCGACTGCAACGGGTTCGGTTGCCGACAATCCGAATATGTCCAATTTCGACCGTATCAAAAAACGTATGGACGATATGGGGATTTAACAGGTTTTCGAGGCGGTTTTTTACTATTGCCGCAGGGTGCTTTTCTTGATGGTACAGGCGATTTGAAAATACCGCTTCGAGGCTGAGGATCATTTTGCCGGGTTTGTTTCCGGGATCAGCTTTTCCCATACGTTGCCGGAGTTGTTGAGCCTTCATCAGGATGTCCACGTTTCATTTTTTATCGCCAGAAGCTCCCATTTTCAGGGAGCTTTTTTCGTTATTGCTTTCCTGTTTTTTCTCTTCTCAGGTGTATTTCTGAAAATTGTCTCTTTTTTATACTGTAAATAGCCACATAAGGTCTAAAACGTCACAAATGTGCCATAAATGTCCGGAGATGGTCTGAAATGGGGTTATAAGTATAGATGGGATTTTAAAAAAGTCTGAAGGAAATGAATGCCGACAAAGCAGGGAAACTGAAAAGCACAAGCATGAGTTGCCGGACTCGGGAATGCCTGAAATATCTTTTCTTCAGAAGAAATGACCCGGCCGTGTTGTCGGTCGGGTGACCGGAATGAAAGTGACGAAACAGTGAAAGGAAATATATGAAAAAAAACTGCAGTCGATATCCGCCGGCGTCACGGGCAGATACAGGTAAATCCCTGTCGTGCCGGTTTGTCTGCCGCCAGAGTGAATTCAGGCCGGAGAGTGCCGGGGAGCAAACGTGTGACAAGGATGAGGCTGATGACAGTGTTTTCCTGATGAACCGGTTTTACGGCGAAAAGATCATTGTTCCGATGATCGAATGTGTCAGACAGGAGTTTGCCGGGGGTGTGGGTCTTTCCGTTGCAAAACGCCTTGAAAAGGAAATGCTGGAGAAAAACGGATTTATCAGGGGGGATGACCTGGTGGAGGTGTTGAAGGATGAGCTGGGACTCGAATGTGCCGTTTCACTGATCGGGCAAATGGATTGCTTCAGGAAAATGGGGGTGTACGGAGACAGGATTGTCACAAGCCTGACAAAACCGTGTGTTGGTCACTCGCCTTCTTCTGGCAGGAAGCCGGAAAAACGGCCGCGTAAACCGGTGAAAACGGATTGCACGCCAAAAGAAGAGGCTCGCGGGAACTGTGTCAGTCCCAAAGCGGCGAAGGAGAAAACGAATTGGAAGAAGAATACAAAAACGAAGTGAACAAGACGCCTGAAAAAGGTTCAGGCAGAAAACTCCGTGCGGGATGTGCCGGGACAGTCATGACGGCAAGGCAGGCACGGTTTGTGTCGGAATATCTGGTTGACCTGAATGCGACGCAGGCGGCTATCCGGGCAGGTTATTCGCCTGCGGGTGCACGAGCCCATGCCTGCCGTCTGTTGATGAAGGAGGATGTGAAAGACGCAGTGGAGAAAGCCATGGAAAAGCGTGCCGAACGTACGGAATTATGCCAGGACGAAGTGATTGAGGATCTCCGCGAATTACGGGATATCTGCATGGGACGACGGGCGGTGAAGATCATGACGATTGTGAAAAATGCCCGTGAAGGGACGGCGGAACCGGTTGAGGTGGAAGGGATGGTGTTCGAGCCGGCGTCGGCCAACCGTGCGCTGGAAATGTTGGGCAAGCATATGAAGATGTTTACCGACAAGATGGATATGACATCGAATGGCCAGACCCTGCAATCGGGCGTCTTGCTTGTGCCGCCGGTACCGACGGTCATGGAATGGGAAAAAGGAATTTCGTCCACAGACTGAACGGGTATGGTCCAGTCGAAAACGAATGAAGGTACTGTCTCCTGTTTTCGCAAAATAAGAGCGGAAACAGGGCGGCGGTTTTTTGAAATCCGTTAAGGATTTCCTGTTATTGAAATGAAAGGAATTTTTTATGAGTGATTATGAAATGAATGATAACCGTGGCACCGGCAGCGAGTACCAGCCAGTGATCGACCGTTTGCGCGAGATTGCGGCGCGTGGCCAGAGGATGCAAGGCGCTCAGGCTGATCCCGCCATGTTGAGGCCTTACGAGATGGCGGGCAGTCAGGGCGGCCAGATGATGGGCAAGGAAGCGCTGGATTCGATGCAGCAGCTGATGAGCAATCCGGAAGTGATGAGCCGTGTCATGGACTGGATGCACAAGGGCGGCATGATGGAAGAGCAAATGCAGAGTCCGAAAGCGGAAGCCAGTATCCCGGGCATGCCGCCACCACAGTCTTTTCCGGAGGGTTCCACGCCCTATACCCGTTTGCAGGAACGCGTCAATGCCATTGGCCGGGGTAAGGCATCGTCCCGTGGCAACGGTAACGGCGGTTATTGAACCGGTGGGCCAGTGATGCCGGTTTTGCGTTGAATGAAGCGGGAAAGGCCGGAAACCCGGTCTTTCCCGTTTTTCCATTGGCTGTTTTCGGCCAGCAAAGTGGTCAACAGCTGAACCGGTACGGTATCTGAATGGAGGTGAATATTGAATTCCGATCAAACCGATCCAATTGTGGACGATGTGTCCGATGAGGAACCGAAGGTCATCTGGAAGCCGCTTCCGGGATCACAAACCCGGTTTCTGACCTGTCCGGTGTTCGAGGCCCTGCTTGAAGGGACACGGGGTGGTGGCAAGACCGATGCGCTGTTGATGTCGTTTGCGCAGTATTGCGGCAGGGGGTTCGGCGAACACTGGCGCGGGGTGCTCTTTCGCCTGACCTATCCACAGCTTGCCGACGTGGTCGCCAAGTCCAAGCGCTGGTTTTATTCCATTTTTCCGGGGGCGAAATTCAACGAATCCGACTACCGGTGGACATGGCCGACCGGTGAAATCCTGTATTTCCGTTATGGGGCGACGGAGGATGATTACTGGAATTATCACGGACATGAATATTGCTGGTTGGGGTTCGAGGAATTGACCAACTGGAAAGACCTGTCCTTTTTCGAGGCCATGCTGTCAACCTGCCGTTCCTCGTTTCCCGGTATGCCGCGCATGATCCGGGCGACCTGCAATCCTTTCGGCGTCGGGCATGGCGCCGTCAAGGCACGCTACAAGATCGGCGAGATATCTGCCGGAACGATCATCCGGGAAGAGGGACAGCAGCCCCGCGTGCGTATTCATTCGTCGATTTATGAAAACGAGCATTTGCTCAAAAACGATCCGAATTATCTGCCGACACTGGAAGCGATTTCCGATCCGAACCGGAAAAAGGCATGGTTACTGGGCGACTGGGACATCCATGTGGGGTCATTTCTCGAAGGCGTCTGGGACGCGTCAAAACACATTGTCGATCCTTTCCCCATCCCGTCGTCATGGACGGTCTGGAAAGCGATGGACTGGGGTTATTCGGCCCCGTATGCCGTGTACTGGTTTGCGATGGATTGCGACGGGTGCATTTATCTCTGGCGTGAACTGTACGGCGCGGGGGAAAAAGCCGGGCAGGGCAGCCGGGAAGGGGCGGCAGAGGTCGCCAGAAAGATCAAACGCATTGAAGAACATGACAATCGTCTGGGTTATGAATACCGCCTGAATCTGGCCGATCCGTCGATCTTCTCGAAAAACGGCACCGACCGTTCCATCGGGCAGATTTTCCGGGATAACGGCGTGAAATGGCTTGAGGCATGGAACGCCAAAGGTTCGCGCGTTAACGGCGCGCAGGAAATCATCCGGCTTCTGGTGGAAGATAAACTGAA
>JAHYZB010000035.1:0-730 GCA_019424645.1 Oxalobacter formigenes | reverse complement strand
GCGGACGGTTCCGGGTTTGCCGCCGGATGAGCTGAATCCGGAAGATGTGGATACGACCGTCGAAGACCATGCGTGGGATGCGACCCGCTATGGCGTCATGAGACGCCGCCGTTCGCCGGAAATCCCGAAAAACAGCGAGGAACTGGACGGGCTTGACAATGAAGCCGACATCGGCAGCGACGGGATTCATCGCATACCGGTGCAAGACAGATAAATCAGACATCGCCCGGCGTATCGGCAAGTAATACACAGGGCAGCAGAAAATGAAAGGAAAAAACATGGCAAACAACGAATTCAACTGGGGCAAAAACATGTTCCATGACGGGACAGGCAACGGAGGAAGAAAACAGAAAAAAGACCCGAATGAGAACCCGTTGGGGCTGTCTGGCGAGACGTCCGGCATCATCCGCGATACAGAAGACATCACGCGCCAGAGCCGGGAAACCGACAACGCCATTGGTGAGGCAGCAAGGCAACTGAACAAACCGGTTCCGGCCGTAAAAACCCCCGAGCCTGTCATCACACCAGAGCCCCGGACAGAAATCCCGCCAGTCCAGACCGATACCGACAGACAGAACCGTTTTGGAAATACCTTTGGTTACGGAACGAAAACCTGGGACACGCGTCAGACAGAAGGAGATAAAAGAGAAAAAGACTACGAAGACAGCCTGACAATCGACGGAGCAAACGAAGGCTACACCGTCCCACCCATCAAGCCCTCAACAGGAAA
>JAHYZB010000034.1 GCA_019424645.1 Oxalobacter formigenes | reverse complement strand
CGTTGTGTACCCCATGCACGCCGGTAATTGGCACCGACAAGCCGGGTATCTTCCCCTTCGATTTGTGAACGATCATATATAACGCCGAAACTGTTCCGGATTCCTCCCGGTTCCTGAGGCAGAAAAACATCCGCCTTCGCCGTTTTCTGTTTTGTCTGCAGGATGACAGAACTTTTCAACTTGTAATCGCGCCCGAGAAAATGCAGGTTATCGTAATTCAGGCTGATCCGCTTGCCTGTATCGGTACTGTACCCGACGCCGATAGCGGCATGTTTTTTCTTGTTCTCGACAACCGTGACGGTGATGGGGACTTCTTCCTTACCAGATTCAAGGTCGGCAGTCACTTCAACCGAGCTGAAATAACCGCTGTCCTGTATCCGGGACTGCCAGTTCAGCAAAGCATTTTCCCTGAATGTGCGTCCTTCTTTTACAGGATTCAAGCCCATGATGACATCCTTGCCATAACGTTCGAGCCCGACGATTTTAATCTGCCCGAACTTGACGGGATCGCCACTGTTGATCACGACTTTCAGGGTCACTTCATGTGTTTCAGGATTGACGATAGCCTTCGTATCTTCCAATTCAGCTCTCGGATAACGTACCCGTGTCACTTGTCTTAACAAGGAGATCTTGGCCGCTTCCCAATCCGCCATCCTGAAAACCGAACCAACCGGCAATTCCCATCCTTTTTTCAGTTGTTCAATGCCGGGTTTTGCAGATTCAGCCTGTTTGGTGATCGCCCCATCGAATGTGATATCAACAGCCGCAACCTTGACCGGTTGGCCAGGATCAACATCAATAATGACCTTTCGTGAATTATTGTCCGTCTTTTCCATTCGGGTGTGGATGACGGGAGAATAATATCCTTCCGTCTCGACCAATTGCCGGATTTCATCCGGAGTCTCGCGGTAAAGCCGTCTCAACTGTGTCGTATCCATCTGTTCATTGCCTTTCCAGCGCAACAGGTCCAGATTGTTCACCAGTATTTTTTTGACCGACTCGGGCGCATTGATGACGACATCGTAAGCAACCGGTTTGGCACAGACTACCGATGAATACAAAACGAATATAAAAACGAGCAGACTTTTCAGATAGACAGACGGCGAAAAAACGGCAAAGCCCGCCTTCCCGCTGTTTCCGAAGTTACCTGTTTCAATGTTGACCATGCAAATTACAATCTTGTTCGTTTAAACCACCGGCAATTGATGAATATCTTATCTGTAAAAGGAAAGCATTCATTCATTATTGCTCAAACCGTTCAGGAATTCTCTATCGTTTCCGCATGTGTTGTCTTTTTATCGAAATAACAAAATTGTCACAAATGACATGAGAAAAAAGCAATCCTGTAAAATGCCTATCAGTTAATCCCTGACGGCAATGACATGAATACTATCCGGCAAAACAAATCTTCCGAATCCCTGAAAAAAGCACTTGTCCTTTTCAGCGGCGGACAAGACTCGACGACCTGCCTTGCATGGGCCTTAAACCATTATGACAAGGTCGAAACCATTGGATTTTCATATGGACAAAGACATGCCGTCGAATTGACTGTCCGGCCCGGCATTCTACAGAAAATCAGGAATTTTTCCGAAAATTGGAATAAAAAATTGGGAGAAGATCACGTTTTCGACCTTTCATTAATCGGCAATCTGTCTGAAACGGCGATGACTTCCGACGTTGAAATCAAAATGATGGAAAACGGATTGCCCAATACATTTGTTCCGGGCCGAAACCTGATGTTTCTGATGGTTGCCGCCATGCTGGCCTATCGTCGGGGATTAAGCGTTCTTGTCGGGGGCATGTGTGAAACGGATTTTTCCGGATATCCCGATTGCCGGGATGACGCCATCAAGGCCATGGTGTTCTACGGGATGCCAGCGCTGATAGAGAA
>JAHYZB010000033.1:1676-9843 GCA_019424645.1 Oxalobacter formigenes | reverse complement strand
GGCAAAACCGTCCAGTTTGCCATTCAGTTCAGGCAAAACGAGACCGACAGCGGCGGCGGCGCCAGTTTTGGTCGGAATGATATTCAAGGCAGCAGCGCGGGCGCGTCTTGGATCATTGTGATAAACGTCGGTCAGCACCTGATCGTTGGTATAGGAGTGAATGGTTGTCATCAGGCCGTCGACGATGCCAAGGCCATCATTCAAGGCCATTGCAAGTGGTGCCAGACAGTTCGTTGTACAGGATGCGTTCGAAATGACCGTATCGCTGGCTTTCAGAACGTTCTGATTGACGCCGAAAACGACGGTCGCATCGACATCCTTGCCACCCGGAGCGGAAATGATGACTTTTTTGGCACCTGCACGGATGTGCGCGGAAGCGGCTTCCTTGGTCGTGAAAAAGCCGGTACATTCCATGACGATATCAACGTTCAGTTCTTTCCATGGAAGATTTTCAGGATTGCGGTCTCCGACCACACGGATCCTGTCGCCATTGACGACAAGATAGTCGCCGTCGACGGACACTTCAGCCGGAAATTTGCCATGAGCTGTATCGTACTTGGTCAGGAGGGCAATAGTGTCGATATTGCCCGGATTGTTGATGGCAACAATTTCAATATCGTGATGCTTGCCGTATTCATAATGAGCGCGAAGAACGTTTCTGCCGATACGGCCATAACCATTGATTGCCACACGGATAGTCATAAATTAGCTCCTGAAATAGTGTTAAATCGGTAAATCTGCATGCGAGCGATTCACTCGCATGCCATAAAATCCAGCTTATCTGCTCAAAACGGATTCGACTTTGGAAACGACGTTTTCCACTGTGAAACCGAAATGTTTGAAGAGTGTTCCCGCCGGTGCGGATTCGCCAAATGTCGTCATGCCGACAACGTCGCCATCCAGTCCGACATATTTGCGCCAGAAATCCGAAGCAGCAGCTTCAATGGCAACTCTCGGCAATTCCCCCGGCAAAACGCTGTTTCTATAAAGAGCATCCTGCTTGTCAAATATGTCGGAAGACGGCATCGAAACGACCCGGGCCGCGATGTTTTTCTTTGCCAGTTCATCAGCCGATTTCATCGCCAGTTCGACTTCCGAACCCGTTGCAATCAGAATCACTTTGGCGTCCGGCGTGTCTCTCAGCACATAACCGCCCTTGCTGATATTGCCGATCTGTTCTTCAGTTCTTTCAAAATAAGGCAAGCCCTGACGCGACAGAATCAGAACGCTTGGCGTCTTGCGTTTTTTCACGGCATTCGCCCATGCCACAGCTGTTTCTACCGTATCGCATGGACGCCAGTTTTCCAGACCCGGAATCAGTCGCAGGCTGGCAGTCTGTTCGATAGGCTGATGGGTCGGGCCGTCTTCGCCGACACCGATAGAATCGTGCGTAAATACGTAGATCGTACCGATCTGCATCAGGGAAGACATTCGGATCGCATTGCGGCAATAATCGGAGAACGTCAGGAAGGTGCCCCCGAACGGAATGAAACCGCCATGCAAGACAATACCGTTCATGATGGCCGACATGCCGAATTCCCGGACACCGTAATTGATGTAATTGCCTTCTTTTCCTTCACGGACAGGAACGCATCCTTTCCAGTTCGTCAGGTTGGAACCGGTCAGGTCAGCTGAGCCACCAAGGAACTCCGGCAATACCGGGGCCAGTGCCTCGATAGCATGCTGGCTTGCGGCACGCGTTGCCAGTTTTTCTTTTTTGGCATTGCACTCGGCAATATAATTGCGAACGACCTCATCGAAATTGGCAGGCAACTGGCCGGAAATACGACGAACCAGTTCACTTGCTTCTTTCGGATATTTTTCACTGTATTTGGCGAAGAGATCATTCCAGGCCGACTCCAGCGCACTGCCGGATTTACGTGCATCCCATGCGGTATAGACGTCTTCCGGAACTTCAAATGCAGGATAGTCCCATCCGATTGCCTTGCGGGTTGCCGCGATTTCCTCATCTCCAAGTGGTGCGCCATGCGCCTTGCTCAGGCCTGCCTTGTTCGGTGAGCCCTTGCCGATGACGGTCTTGCAACAGATTAGCGTTGGCTTGTCGGATTTCTGTGCTGCGACGATCGCTGCATCAACGGCATTGACATCATGCCCGTCCACATCGCGGATCACGTTCCAGTTATAGGCTTCGAAACGTTCCGGCGTATTGTCGGTAAACCAGCCCTTGACGTCACCGTCGATGGAAATGCTGTTGTCATCGTAAAATGCGATCAGTTTGTTCAGTTTCCATGTGCCTGCCAGAGAACAGGATTCGTGGGATACGCCTTCCATCAGGCAACCGTCGCCGAGGAAAACGTAGGTATAGTGATCGACGATATCGAAACCGGGTTTGTTGAATTCTTCAGCCAGCAGTTTTTCAGCCAGTGCCATACCGACACCGTTGGAAATACCCTGTCCAAGAGGACCCGTTGTCGTATCGATACCCGGAGTCAGGTGAACTTCCGGATGGCCCGGTGTTTTCGAACCGAACTGGCGGAAGTTTTTGATGTCTTCCATAGTAAGATCGTAACCCGTCAGATGCAGTAAGGCGTACTGGAGCATCGAACCGTGGCCGTTGGACAAGATGAAACGGTCACGATTGAACCAGTTCGGATTGGCCGGATTGTGACGGTAATGTCCCGCCCACAACGCGACGGCAATATCCGCCATGCCCATCGGCATGCCGGGATGTCCTGAATTCGCTTTTTGAACTGCATCCATCGCCAGTGCGCGGATAGCGCTGGCCATTTTGGTAACAGGTAATGTAGTGTTCATAGCTGCCAAATAAATGAAAGATTAAAGGCATAATGGATGAATCATTATGCCAACCGGGCTTTTCCCTGTATTCTATCAGAGACTAATCCCCAGATTAAAATCAATCTATCAGCCCTGATTTGACATGACCCGTCTTTTTTGCGATTTTCCACTTGTTGTCGGTACAAATATTGATCTCCCCAAAGAGACATCCAGACACATCCAGGTACTGCGCCTGTCCGAAGGAAATGATATCGTTCTTTTCAATGGAAAAGGGGGCGAATATACGGCACGAATTACCTCACTGGAACGCACAAAGTCAGTCGTCGAAATCGTCGCCCATCATAGTCGTGAAGTGGAACTGCCATATGAAATCACGCTGGCGCAAGCCCTTCCCGAAGCAGGAAAAATGGACTGGATCATTGAAAAAGCTGTCGAGCTGGGCGTATTCAACATCCAGCCTCTTGCTGCACAACGTTCTGTCGTTCGCTTAAATGCCGATCGTGCCGAAAAAAGACTGGCAAGATGGCAAACCATTGTCACTGCCGCTTCAGAGCAGTGCGGAAGAAATACGCTGATGGGAATAAGCGAACCTGTCGCTTTCAGTACTTTTACTGAAAATTCCAAAGAACAGCTCAGGGTCATGTTTACGCCACGCGCCACTGAAACCCTCTCGGGCTGGGCAAAGAGGCAAGCACCTCAAGCCATTACTATCATGATCGGTCCGGAAGGTGGGTTCTCCCCCGAAGAAGAGGAACTTGCCATTCTAAACGGAGTCACTCCCTTGTCTATGGGTTCCAGAATACTGCGAACGGAAACGGCAGGAATGGCCGCCATTTCAGCCATCAACGCCATCTGGGACAAGGAAAACTGATCTCCTCGAAAAAGAAAGACCATGTCGGAAAAAACCGAAAAAGAAAAAATGCTGGCCGGCGAACTTTACTATTCCAA
Source organism: Oxalobacter formigenes (assembly GCA_019424645.1). Lineage (GTDB taxonomy): Bacteria > Pseudomonadota > Gammaproteobacteria > Burkholderiales > Burkholderiaceae_D > Oxalobacter > Oxalobacter formigenes_D. Next base: position 6,138 of record JAHYZB010000033.1, on the reverse strand, counting down.
TGATCGGGTTCTGGTCAGGGAACGTGACACAGCTTTTGCCCAGTCCAGACGCTACAATTCTCTGGGAGCGACACAGAAAAAGGAAAAACTGGACATTCTGAAGACGCTTCTGGGCAGCTGTTCTGACGATCTGGAACTGGTCCCTGCCTTTCACTGCGACTATGGCTACAACATCCATCTCGGACATCATTTTTACGCCAATACCAATTGCGTGTTTCTCGATTGTGCCGAAATCAGGATCGGCAATTACGTGTTCCTGGGACCGAACGTCCAGCTTTATGCGGCAACCCACCCCCTCGATCCGGAATTACGCCGTCAGGGAATAGAATCGGCACGGCCCATCACCATAGGCGACGATGTCTGGATAGGCGGCAACACCGTCATCAATGCAGGTGTTACGATCGGAACGGGCACGACCATCGGGTCCGGCAGCGTCGTCACGAGAGACATTCCGCCTCACGTTCTGGCTGCCGGCAACCCATGCAGGGTCATACGGCAACTGAAGTGAGATATGACCCCTCTTTAACCGGCGTCGTTCAGTGAAGCCGAATGTTCACGTGTTGCATGGAAGCGGACTTTCGGCCAGCGTTCTTCCGTCAATCGCAGATTCACGCCAGAAGTTGCCAGATAAGTCATGTTTCCAGCAGCATCGTAGGCAACGTTATGTGCCAGCGAGCGTTCGAAATCGGACAGCATCTTTTTATCTTCGCAGGAAACCCAGCGGGCGCTGGTCGTACTCGTGCTTTCGAAAACCGCATCCACGCCATATTCATTCATCAGGCGGCTGGCAACGACTTCGAACTGCAACACACCGACAGCCCCTAAAATCAGGTCACTGCCCATAACAGGCTTGAAAACCTGAACGGCACCTTCTTCGCCCAGTTGCTGCAAGCCCTTGTGCAATTGCTTGACCTTCAAAGGATTGCGAATCCGGACACTGCGGAAGATTTCCGGAGCGAAAAACGGAATACCCGTGAATTGCAGGACTTCCCCTTCGGAAAAACTGTCGCCAATCTGCATATTGCCGTGATTTGGCAAACCGATGATATCGCCTGCATATGCCTCTTCAACCTGTTCACGCGAAGAGGCCATGAAAGTAACCACGCTGGATACCTTGATGTCCCGATTAAGTCTCAGATGTTTCAGTCGCATTCCACGCTCAAAACGACCCGAGGTTACCCGCAGGAAGGCGATACGATCCCGGTGAGCCGGGTCCATGTTGGCCTGGATCTTGAAAACAAAACCGGAGAAAGGCGTTTCCGTCGGTTCGACTTTCCGCTGGATCGCGTCTCTTGACAGCGGTGGGCGCGCCCAGTCGAGGAGGGCATTCAATACTTCACGGACGCCGAAATTGTTGATGGCAGAGCCAAAGAATACCGGCGTCAATGTACCCGCCAAAAATTCTTCCAGTACAAACGGGTTGGACGCGCCTTTGACCAACTCGACTTCCATCTGCAGCTGTTCCATTTCCATCGGGAACATTTCCATCAGACGGGGATTGTCGATACCCTTGATGACCTCAAAAGTCTGGTCTGCCTTTTCATTGCCCGGTGCAAAAAGCATGATTTCATCATTCAATAAATGATAGACACCACGGAAATTCTTGCCCATGCCGATAGGCCAGGTCACGGGTGTCGAACGGATTTTCAGTACCGTTTCCAGCTCGTCGAGCAATTCAAGCGGGTCTCGCGCCTCACGATCGAGCTTGTTCATGAACGTGATGATCGGGGTATTTCGCATGCGGCAGACTTCCAGCAACTTGATCGTCTGCGCTTCAACACCACGCCCGGCATCGATCACCATCAAAGCCGTATCGACCGCAGTCAGAACACGATAGGTATCTTCTGAAAAGTCCTGATGGCCCGGAGTATCGAGCAGATTGACGATATGGTCGCGATATTCGAACTGCATGACAGAGCTGGCAACCGAAATGCCACGCTGCTTTTCAATTTCCATCCAGTCAGAGGTCGCATGACGCGCGCTTTTGCGCGCCTTGACCGTACCGGCCATCTGGATCGCACCGGAAAACAGCAACAGCTTCTCTGTCAGTGTCGTTTTGCCTGCATCAGGGTGAGAAATAATGCCGAAAGTGCGACGACGGGCGACTTCACGGGCGATTTTCTTGGATAAATTGTCTCTGGATTCAGAAGCTGAAGCGACTTCATCGACAACTTCCGGATTTTCCGGATTGGAAGGAACAGTCATGGTGCCTTAAAGAGTTACGTGAGCTAAATTTTTCAAGTTTAGCGTTTCTTCAAAAGAAAGTGAATTCAATCAGTTAAAAGATCCAATAAAATGTATAATAATAAATTGCTTCATACTTTTCTGTAACGAAAAGCCAATACTCTTCATCAGGACATGGGGGCGACTTGGATTCGACAGGGGTTGCAAAGCAGAACAGGGCATATCGAGGGCTGGTGACCTCGTAAATCCATCCAGAAAAAAAGTAAACGCTAACGATAATAGTTACGCATTAGCCGCTTAATACCGGCTATCCCTACACTGTTTCTTTCCTGGGGCAGGCCGCAAGGCACGTAGGGTCATATACAGGAAATCGCTTCGGGTCGGGTTACTTGACCAGAAGTTAAATAATAGGTAACTCGTCTGGTTGCAGCGTGCGTGTCCGCGTCAGTCAGATCAAATCAAATGGCAACGCTAAATATGTAGAACTGTCTGTAGAGGACTTCTGGACGCGGGTTCGAAACCCGCCGCCTCCACCATTCATTTTTCAGGTTTGTTTATCCGGGTAAACTGTCTTGCGAAATTTTTCGGGAAATTATTCCGGATTGATAATCGTCGTTTCGATTCCGATTTCTCAGGGCAATTTTCGAAAACACCTGGAAACTTTCATTAAAAACCGCAATCAGGTGATCGGCCGTCTGCAGCGGATTGGCAACCGCATGCAGAACAGCCGAAACTCCTCTTTTTCCTTTATCTTTCAATTGGCTATAATTCAAGTTCTTCTTTGAAGCGGGAATAAATTGTATTGGCCGTATAGAGGGCTGCGACCGGGTTATGACCCAATACGCGATCCTTGACGATCATGACAGTAGTCGGCGCCGCTGAATATTTGAGAAACATGGTGTCGTGACCGACACACAGGCCGATAACGATATTGAAATCCGTCCCTTCCGATTCAAGCGCTTTTGCCTGCATGATCGGGTTGCACATGGATTCATGGCCGCATCCGCCATTGAGTTTTTTTTCATCCGGCACACCGACTGCCGTTTTGTCTATCGCACCGATCTTGCAACCGACAGCATAACTTTTAATATTCAGGGCTTTGAGAATTTTTGAAAAAATCCGTGTCTCGTTCATCAATCCGACACATGAAGCGATACCGATGTATTGGTAACCCATACGCTGGATGAATTTGATTGTTTCTTCCACCCGTGTCAGACGACCGTAGAATTCTCCTTCTATACCAGCCGATACTCTTGAAATATCGCCCATTTCCTGATCGTCTTCATAAATTTTCATGACTTTTGCCAGTTGATCCTTATCCACATGTTCTGTCAGGCAGAAAGCAGGATATCTCGATTCATTTTTTGCCCGGCAAGCCAGTGCGGCACAATCAGAGCAGCTGAGAATTATATTTTTCTTGGCCATAGTAATTTTTCATTCCGATGGCCCTGCAAAAAACCAAGCCTGAGCAGGGCCATCTTTTTTTGTTTGTATTAAAAAACCTGTTTATTTCACATTGGCAACATCAGCTGCGCTGTAACTGTCCGGTACGTCTTTCTGGAAAAGATAGACACGATCGGCAAACGCCTTGGCGTCAGTTCCCTTTTTGAGGATTCCGATTTCCGCAAATTGCCGGGCATTCAGCCTGACGGCATCATAACCACCCTGGACAGAAGGACTGTAGTTGTAACTTTTCAATATTTTTGTATTGAATGCCAGATCACCTGACACGTATTTCTTGTCGATCTGGATTTTGGCAGTCTCTTCAGGGTGCTCCTGAACCCAGGCAGAGGCCTTCAGAATAGCGCGGGTCACGGCAGCGGCAATTTCAGGATGCTCTTTGGCCAACTTTGATGTGATGAAAATAACGCAGCAGTATTCCTTGTCGTAAGGATGTGTTTTTGATGTATCCAGAATGACGGCCAGATCCTGTTCTTTTTCTGCTATCGATGCGATAGGATCACCAAGAGCAATCACGTCAACAGCCCCTTTTTGCAATGCCTGCGGCAAATCGTTTCTGGAAAACACGACAAATTCAACGTCAGGATTCCTGTCGTCCACACTGATACCTGCGGATGAGAGTCCACGTTTTAAAATAAGGGTGGCTGCATCAGACAGTGCAGGAACCCCGATGCGTTTTCCTTTCAGATCAGCCAGATTGGCAATACCCGATTTTTTAAGCGTCAGAACCTTGATACATCCGTTATGAATACCTGCAATAAAATTAACTGGAAGACCGTTTTCAACAGGTTGAAGGAACTTGCTGACCAGACCGAAA
>JAHYZB010000033.1:0-1666 GCA_019424645.1 Oxalobacter formigenes | reverse complement strand
ATTTTCAGGCTTGATCCCTTCGGCCTCAAAAAAACCCTTTTCAACCGCAATATGCAAGGGTGCCTGACACAAGGCAGGTGAGTATGCAATGCGCAAATGATGGGGATCGTTTTTAGTACTGCACGCCGCCACAACGAGCGCGGCAATGCCTAAAAACAGATAGATAATCGTTTTTTTCATTCTTTGTTTCCTTATTATTGACAAAAATGGATGGCAAACCGGAAAAGATATTCAGAGATAGAATTCCGGTTCCATGACGGTTCCACCAAAATCCAGCAAACGGAGTATTTCACCCCGACAGCGGAGAAACTCGTTGCTGCTTCGCACACGCGGACGGCTGAACGAAATATTGATGATTTTGGTGATTCTTCCCGGACGGGGCGACATAACGACGATCCGGTCGGAGAGATAGATCGCCTCATCTACGTCATGGGTAACCATGACCATAGTCATGTTGCATTCTTTCCAGATTGCAAGGAGCTCTTCCTGCATGCTCATACGGGTGAAGGCATCCAGCGCACCGAATGGTTCGTCAAGCAACAGGACTTTGGGATGGCTGACGATGGCACGGGCCAGACTCGCTCTCTGGCACATACCCCCGGAAAGCTGGTAAGGGTAATAATTTTCAAAACCTTTCAGGCCGACCAATTCAATGAAAGCATCCACACGTGCCGAGACTTCCTTGTAAATTCCCTGCGCATGCAGGCAAAAAGCGATGTTCCGGGAAATGGTGAGCCAGGGAAAAAGGGTATGTTCCTGAAACATGAAACCCCTGTCACTTCCCGGTTTCACAATCGGTTCACCATCCTGTATCAATGTCCCACTGTCCGGTCTGATTAACCCCGCAATCAGACGCAAAAGGGTGGATTTTCCGCAACCGGATGGCCCAATCAGTGTAGTGAAAGAACCGGGGCTGATGTCCAGATTTATATTTGACAGTGCCGTGATCGTTTCATTGCGGGTATTGGTGAACAGCTTGCTGACCCCGGAAATGGCAATACCGTTTACCATTTGATCACTCCTTTCTGCCAGACGAGAATTTTGTCTCGAAGCTGGAAAAGCAAGGTAATCATGCAGTAGCAAACCATGGACATGACAATCAGCCCGGCATACACGTTGGCATAGGCCATCATGTCTTTTTGCCAGTTGATATACCATCCAAGCCCGAATTTGGCGCCCAGCATCTCAGCCGTCACAAGTATGATGAATGACGCACAGGTCCCATTGAACAGGCCAATGAACATATGAGGCATAGCTGCCGGTATACCGACATGAAAGACCGTATAACGTGGACTTGCCCCCATCGTGGCCGCCGCTTCGAAATAGGCGTTCGGAATATTGGCGATGCCGTTCATAGTCAAAACGGTAGTCGGAAACCAGACAGCAAGAGCGATCAGAAAAGCACTCGCTGAAATGGCGCTGGGAAAACTGACCAGCACCAGCGGAATCCATGCCGTAGACGGTATCGGGCCTAGCACCCGCACGAGAGGATGAACCCAATACCGGATGCGATGATTAAAACCGATTGCGATACCGGTTCCTATTCCTGCCAGAGCACCGCAAAACCAGCCGATCAGTTGCAGACGCAAGGAATAAAGAAGGCACTTTCCGATAAAAACGGAATCTTCCATCAGTGCCCCGAAAATCCGGTCAAGCGTCGGAAAAT
>JAHYZB010000032.1:32535-39675 GCA_019424645.1 Oxalobacter formigenes | reverse complement strand
CAAACGCCAGAACTATTACATGAATATCGCCATAGCCGTCCGCGAGAACGCCAATTGCAAGGGGCGCAAGGTTGGGGCTGTCATCGTCAAGGACAACCGTATCATTTCGACAGGGTATAACGGCACACCGGAAGGGTTTACCAATTGTCTGGATGGTGGCTGCGTCAGGTGCGGCAAGCGTGAAGAATACAAACGGGAAGGCAAGAGGGGGTATGACGAATGCATATGTGTCCATGCCGAACAGAATGCCCTGATATCGGCCGCCCGCTTCGGAAATGCCATAGAAGACAGCGTTATTTTTTCGACATTGCGCCCATGCTTTGACTGCACCAAACTGATGCTTCAGGCCAAAGTCAGGGCAGTTTACTATCTTCATGACCTGGGAAAACTGGATGACGATGAACTGCAAGGCCAGTACGAGTTATTACAGTCGAAGTTTATCGAGGGTGTCTATCACGTGGATTTTGAAGACCCCAAAGCGGATTGGGCGAATGCTGTTTCACCGAAGAGTTAATGTATTGTCTCTGAAGGGAGTTTTTGCATGTATGCCTGATTATTCAGGCTAATCAGGGTTATTTCGGATTCAGGAATTACTGGTAACCATTCTGGAATCGGCAATCATGAATCTGGTTGCCGATTCTGTCGTTAGCGGAATGGCTTACGGTTTACGTGCTTCAATACTCAGGCTGACGACATGGTTTTCCAGTTTTTCGCCGTCAGGCAACGACTCGGCAATTTCCCTGTAGAGCGGGTCGTTCCAGTCCTGCATTTGCCGGATGTATCCCGGTTTTGGAGTCAAAACGATATCCGTAAAGCCGGTTTTTTCAAGTATGTCACGGGTTTCATCGACCAGAACAGCCCCGGCAACACAACCGACCAGTGCGGCGGCCATACTGCGTACGTTTTCGGGAAGCGGTTTCAAGATAGCCAGATCGGATACGGACAGTTTGCCACCGGATTTCAAGACACGATGGATTTCCTTCCAGACCTGCGGTTTGTCAGGAGACAGGTTGATGACGCAGTTTGAAAGGACCACGTCAACCGTATTGTCTGCAACGGGGAGATGCTCTATTTCACCAAGGCGGAACTCGACGTTATCCAGACCGGTACGTTCACGATATTGGAGGATATTATGGCGTGCCTTCGCCAGCATCTCGGGCGTCATGTCCACACCGATGACGTGTCCGGCAACTTTCACTTTTTCGCCCGCCTGAAAGACATCGAATCCGCCGCCGCTGCCAAGATCCAGCACAGTCTGGCCTTCTTTCAGGGCTGCGATGGCAACCGGATTGCCGCATGACAGGCCCATGTTGGCACCTTCCGGCAGATTGGCAAGATCTTCTTCATCGTATCCGATGGCAGCTGCCAGACGGGCAGGGTCGGCAGGGCCACTGCGGTCGCTGCAACAGCAGGAGGATGCCTCACCAATGGCTATCGCACGGTAACCGGTACGGACGGTTTCGCGGATTTCCTGTTCGTTTTTATCCTGTTTGCTCATTTGAATGATCCTTTGTAAATTGAAACTGGCCCGGAAAATCAGGTATCCGATTTTTCGGGCGGAAGTTGAGGAAGAAATTCCGGACGAACGCAACTTTGTTCCCGATAACTCCGGCATTTTCCGGTATTTCCCTGACAGCATTCTTCTGTCAGGTAAGCGATCAGATCGAGCATTAGCGGAATGCTGGCGCGATAACGTAAAAACCGGCCTTCCTTTTCCATGCTGACCATTCCGCTATGGGTCAGGTTTTTCAGATGAAAAGACAGGTTATTGGCCGGGATGTTCATTTGACTGGCTATCTCCCCCGCGACAAGGCCATCCGGAGCGTTTTTGACGAGAAGGCGAAATATCTCCAGACGGATGTCTGAAGACAAGGCTTCAAATAAGGAAGAGGCGTTTTCTGTTTTCATATTTCAATGATACAACAAATATTGAAATAATGTTTCAGGGAAGAATTGATTGAAAATCTGTCGGGATTTATATTTCCGGTATTTCAGGTAAAAAACGGTATTCTGTTGCAGTATTGTTGTACAGACTGAGCTGTCTGGAATTCCTGATGCACTATATTTCCTGTGTCAGGCGTGAGGCAGATGAGAAATCCTTTCCATCTACAGGAAAAATACATGTTTGTTCTCCTGACACGTACATCCGTTTGCCGATCAAAAAAGGACGCTCTATAAAGCGTCCTTTTTTTGATGGCGCATCCTGTGCAGAAAATGCGAATAAGGAAGAATGAACGATCAGTTCGGTTCTTTCTGAGTGACGGGAACGTAAATTTCGAAAAGATCTCCTTCTTTCCATAAATAGGGGTAATGCTCAAAACAGATTCCCTTTTCGTCAATGGTGTAATCGATTTGAGATGACGGCCATTCTTCATAAATGGCTTTATAGGCTTCTCCCAGTTTCTTGATGCCCGGTACCTGGCAGGTTACATACATAGCCAATGGAAGGGTTAAAACCTCCAGATCAGATGGAATCTTGTCTGTCGAGTCGATCTCCACCGCTGCCCAGTAAGCGAACCTGTCGTTATCGATCATCTTGCAAACACCATATGTAGAAGGCCTTTCCGGAATGGAATTGTTTACTGATAATTCCCCATAAACTCTTGGGCCAAACGATTCCCAAACTGCCATACAGTCTTTTTGAGCATTTTTCATATCCGTTTCAGTTTTGACACCGGCCACTTTTGTTTCCGGAAATTCAAGTACTGCAAATTCAAAATCCATGATGTTCTCCTGTCGAATGTTGGAATATAAAGGTTCTGAAAACCACTCGGTTTATTGAATATGGCTTTTATTCAACCCCGTTTATCACTGTCGCGCAAGCTATTTATTGGCCCATTGCAGCACGTTCGGGCTTTGCACGTTTACGCCAAATTCCTGTGCTTTTGCCAGTATCCGGCGAGCCAGCTCAGGTTTGTCTTCATCCGAAGCGAAATGAAAACGTGATTCGGCATCCCGGACATGTTCTGCATCCGGCATCGGGAACGCGCGTTTTCCGGGAATCCCGAATGCCGAATCGGGAAGTTCACTCCGTCCTTCAGCAGTCAGCCGGTCAGTGCCGTGGTAATGGGGAAAAGGGTCGCGATGAGGTGTCATTTCCTTACTCTCTCATTTGAGGTTTGGTCCTTGAGATTAGCATCTTTGGAAAAACAGTTTTTGGCATACATCATCCCTTGAATTATCAGGGGAAAGAAATCGACTCTTTTTTTTCGTATTTTCCAAAACCTTGTATGGATACAAGCAAAACGACAGTCGCTACAACAGACGAGCTGATCAATGCTGCAATCAGAACGGTGTCATTCTTGCCTGGATCTGTTATGAACTGCTCTGGCTGGCAAATGGTTGTGACAATAAAATTCTTTCCTGTACTGATTTTCCGGTTTTTGAGGAAGAGAACAAACCCGTAACGTCGGCGAAAGAGGTGCAAGCATGAGCTTTCTTCACTGAAACCGGCATTTTTCCTGTCGGAAATCATGTGAACTTCACGAAGCGGATATCGAATTTGCAAGTCAGTATATAATACTGCCATTGCGACCGATGCATGACAGTTTTCTGTCCTTTCCACCTTAACGAATCGAAGGATCATGATGAACAAAAAAGTTGAGATGTACTGCGTTGAAGGCCACCCGGCTTGCGATCTGGCTGCCAGCATTTTCGATGCCAAGGGCATTGAATACCAGAAACTGCTTGTCGATACCGACATGAAACTGGCTGTTGAAATGTGGGCACGTTCCGAACGCCATGTTTTGCCGCAGATTTTTATCGGATACGATCATATTGGTGCTTTGCCTGAACTGATGGATCTGGTTGAAAGTGGCGAACTGGATGAATTGCTGAAAGCCTGATTTTCTACCTGTCTATCCTTCGGGATATCCGGCTTTCAAAAAGGTGACGTTTCGTCACCTTTTTTATTTCTGAATCACCGGATGGGATTGGCCTGATTTTAAAAGCCCACCTTGATGACGACGGTATCGGTATAGGTTCCGGCAGGCGGGGTTGTCTGGCCCGACAATACTTTCGAGTTGTAAACAAAACCTTGTGTCGAATTGCCGGTTCCGGCGCCCGGATTGACGTCGGCGCTTCCGGATGCACGGGTCTGTCCAGCCGTCGACCCCCAGCGGGTCGTGCCGCTCGCTCCCTGATAGATTTCATAGCTGATGTAATTGCTGCCATTGGCCATGCGCCGCTGTCCGCTGGAAGCATTGCTGCCGTCGGAGAGTCCAACAGTGTAGGAGGTCCCTTTCGTACACTGGACGCTGATGGTTTGAGTTACGGGAGAAAATGCGCTGACAAGCGGTGCTGTGCCAAAACTGATGTTGGGGGCATTGATGGTGCAGTCATTACCGATTGTCAGGCTGAGATTGACGACGCTTGAGGTCGAGCCGGTGTTGACGGGGCCGATGCACAGGTTGCCGATACTGACCAGGGTACAGATGCTCCAGCTCCAGTTGACCGTTACCGTGTCGGTATACGTACCGCTGCTGAGGTTCAAGGCTCCGGTGACTGTCCGGAAGTACATCGGCAATGGGGCGTTGTTGCTGCCGGTCAGCCCGAGCAGGTTCAACAGGGTGGAGTTGTAATAGTTGAGCGCCGTTCCCGGTGTGATCTGGTAAGTGTAGGTCTGGTCGGCAAAAATCTGGTATGGAATGGTATCCCCGGCAGCATTCTTGAGTTTGGAGCCATTGGTGGTGGAAACGACGGCATTGATGTAGCCCGAGGCACCGAGTACTGTCAATAAAGAACCGCCACATGCCACGCCTGCATTGGCAATCGATGTGTTTTGCGTGCCGCTGTTGACCTTGATGGAGGTCTGTGAACCGAAAGAAGCCGTGCCGGTGCCGGTCGATGCCTGACAGCCTGGTGCGGCACTTGCCATGGCCGGAAGCAGGAAACAAAGGAATGCCGCCAGCCACAGGCATGGTTTTTTCATGCATTCCAGACTGATCGATGGCGTCAGACATGTCATATGCTCATTCCTTTATACATTCCAGTGGCCCGACTGTCGATATCGTCCCGTTGGCTTTTTTCCTGTCCACGGAAAATGTGGCATGGCACCGGTTGCCATCCGGCAGGGATACCGTGACCCGGTTTTCCGGCGCGACATCTTCGAACCATGCAAAGCCATCCAGACCGACGGGCGATATTTTTCCCGAAGCCAGTCTGGCGACAGATCCGGCCGGTATTGGGTTGTGCTGGCTGTCGACGAGCCGGATACCGGCTGGCAAGGTCTGTTTCACCGGAAAGCGCATGAGATAGCCGTTGCCGGATTTGACGGCGACGCGTTTTTCGACCTCGGGAACCTGCATTTCCAGCGGAAGGTTCAACGGATCGATTTCATATTTCGCAGCGTAATATCCCGGGACAGACGGCACCATCAGATGGCCGTCAGGGTCGGTCGTGCCGATCAGGTTGTTTTCGTAACGCACCGGTATGGCAGGTACCCCATCTGTCGAGACGAGGACGAATGAATCCTGCACCATGTTCGTGGCAAAGACGGACTTGTCCATCATGACAAGGGCACCGCTCATCTCTCCCCATGTCGTATTGTTGTTGTCAGGGCCATAAAATCCACCGCGCATCTGCATCCTGTCGTTTCGCCAGGTCAAGTCAGCCTGCCGGTAGTTGGGGCCGGATGAATCGAAGCTGTAGCCCAGATTCCAGCCAATGCCACCATCGGTCGGTACCGTTCGGCTGTAATCGAACCGCTGGGAATAGTCTCCCTGCTGATTGCGCGTCGTCGTGCTGGAAACGGTGTCCCTGTTTTGTTTCCCGAATGGCAGAATCCACTGGATAAAACCCGACCAGCCGCCGTCGTTACCGGATTTGTTGGCGGAAAGATAAAAGGTACCAAAGTTCCCCGGCGTAATGCTCCAGGTCAGGTTGGTCAGACGGGTCGTATTGCCGTCATTGTTTTTGATTGAAAAAATGCCTCCGCTCAGGCTGCCGAAATGGCCAAGGGGAATGCCGGCCGTAATCTGTACGCTTTGCTGGTAAGGCCGTTGCCAGGTTCCGATGGTTGAGAGGTCACGCCAGTTCGGGCTGTATCGGACCCATTGGGCCGCGGCATTGAAATGCCGGTTGGTATATTGATAACCGGCGGTCAATTGCCTGCCATTCATGCCGTTACCGGAACTGGCGCTGTATGAGGCATTTGCCACACCGAACATCCCCAGACGCACAGTCGCAGCCAGTCCACCGACCGTCAGCGATTTTCCCCCTTCGACATGTGACCCGACGGTCATGTAATCGGTCAGCCCGTAACGCAGACTTCCGCTATAAGCCAGTTTGCTGTAATCGAAACTGGAAATGCCATATCGTTGCCGCAAAACCCCGAAACTGGCGGCATAATCCGTCAATCCTTTTTTCAGCAGCTCGCCAGTCACATAAAAGGGAAGGGTGGTCGATACCTGTCGTCCAAGGGCGTCTGTCGTCACAACGACGGCTTCGCCAGCACCGTTGACGAACGGGGTTGTCGTGATGGAAAAAGGCCCGGGGTTCAACTGGTTGCTTTGGGCACGGTATCCGTCGAGATACAGGTCAAGGGTCGAGGGAACGGCTGCCGATCCGGAAAATTGCGGCAGGGGATAGGTAATGATGTCAGGCCGGACACTGAAATTTTTTGATATCTGGAAACCGCCGATCCGGACAGGATTGTTCCACGAAAGCCCTCGGGTGACGAGATCGCCAGCTTCATAGGTCAGGATACGGACTTCGTCGGAATAATGCCAGCGGGTGTCGTAACGGACATAGCCGCTTTGGCTATCAGAGAGGTTGTCAGAAAAATTATGCCGGTATATGCCAGTGTTGGCGAGCGTGCCGTAAGGGCTGAAGAGCCGAAGCTCGCTCCATGCGTTGGTATTGCTTCCTGTCTGCTGGTTTTTCTGGACATACACATCGTAATTGACCAGCATGCCGAGACCGGCCTGTGGCGGGTAAAAAGGTCGCTTTTCCCTCAGGTCCAGTGTCTGTTCCGGGAGGCTGTCGGCTGGAACGTTGATCCGTAATTGCTGGGCGGGGCTGTCGTAACTGACTTTGATGCCCTTTGCATCGTCAAGGGCAATGTCGGTGTCACCGGAGGCTGGCAGCTGATGTTGCCAGGGAGAAGATGGAATCCCTGCGGCAGCCAGATCACGTGTATTG
>JAHYZB010000032.1:12462-32525 GCA_019424645.1 Oxalobacter formigenes | reverse complement strand
GTTCCTGTAGTGGACAGGAGCGACATGGCCGGTCGGCCGTTCATTGGCGACCAGTTCCAGATACAGGTTCATGTCCGGTTTTTTTGTGGTGGAAGAAAGGGCGGCCAGATTTTCCGCATGGGCATTTGAAGTCAAAGTGGCCGGCAAGCCCATCATTAAAAGATGGGATATCAGAATGGACAGGAGGGTACGAGTAACGGTTTTGCCTGAAACGTCGTCAGATACTGCACAATATCGGGTTTCCGGTTTTCTTGCTGACTGGCACTGTCTCCTGTTAATCGGCTTCTTCGATATTGGCGGCATTTATTCTGACTAATTGTTTGCCGTTGATAATGCCCAGCAGCGTGCTGCCGGAACCCATTTTGGCCGTTATGGGCCAACTCATTGTCTTGCCCGGCAGGATGTAACCGGCAGCTCCTCCCGGATCGGTTTTCATTTCGTCTGATTTCGCAAATGTCAGGTTTCTCAGGTGGACGTGTATCGGACCTTTGTTGCTGACTTCGAGTGTTTTCTGTTTCTGGTCGTTTTTGATGCGCCAGGACAGGGAGTTATCGACAATGGCGTTGTCCGCATCGGTTTTCCCGTTGCCCTGCATGGACTGGCTGGAAAGACCTTCGCCGAAAACGAAAACGGGAATAGAGTAGCGCATACGGAATTTGACGCCATTGGCCACCTGCGGTGCTTCAGGCTCGACAGAGGGAATCTCATCGAGAATGACCCGGTAAGTCTGCTCTTTTCCGGGGGGTGGTGGAGTGGTCCGTATCAGCCGGACCAGTTGCCGTTTGCCGGGTTCGATTTGCATGATGGGAGGGCTGCCGACGATGTCATCCTGTTCAGCCAGCTCTTCCTTGCCGCCGATGTGCGACCATGCATAAACCCGCATCTGGTAGGTTTGCAGGGTATTGCCCCGGTTTTCCAGCCACATCGCTGCCGCCTTTTCCCTGCTGTCGATGAAAACATTGGTCGGCCAGATCAATATGGCAGCCGCAGCGGGCAATAGCCCGGTCAGGAAATAAGCAGCCACAAGCATCAGGAGCAGGGCAACACGCTTCTTTTTACCATCAGGGTCTGTCAGTCGCATCATGGTCGTCTATCCTGAAAAAACGGGATGTTTTTCAATCTGTATCCCGGTTAAAAATAAAAAGGCTTTACCATGACAGCGTGACCACGACTGTATCGGTATACGTTCCCGGCCTGGCGTTGCCCGGCAGGGTCATCCTGCCGTATATCGGCAGGGTAATATTGTTGCCTGTCCCGACGCTCGCGATCGTCACGGCCTGATTCAGCCCGATGGCGTTCTGATACGCCGCGTCGGAATACAATTGGTAAAGCAGTGTGCCGCCACCCGTTCGGGCAAGCCGCCTGCCGCCGCTGTAATTCTGGCCTCCATCGAGAGACATCGTGAGACTCATATTGGGAGTGCAATTCAACTGGTAAGAAGAGTTGGCAACCAGCGAGGCATTGACCGTCTGGATCGAGAGTGTGGATTGCGTGCCGAAATTAAGGGTGCCGAATACAGGAGTGCCTGTACTGCCCGACACCAGACACCCGTTCTGGATGATCGCCTGCACCTGAAACGGACATCCTGAAGGGGAGGAACTCAGTGTGCAGTCTCCGAGTGCCGGTAACGGCAACAGGCATGCGGCAAGGCATATCGCTGAATAATCACGCACACGTTCCATCTCTGCACCGGTCTTTTCAGTAAGTCAGCTGGACGGTCAGGGTGTCTGTATAAGTTCCCGGGGACAATCCGGTGCCTCCCGAAGCCTGTCCATAGATATTGACGGATTCTGCCGTTCCATTATTGGCACTGGTAAAAAATGCGGTGCCGTTGGTGATTTTGCTGCTGTAGCCGGCATCCGTATAAATGTCGTAGGAAACGTATTTGGAACCGTTTGCCATGGCATGCGAATGGCCCGAATCCGCATTGGCGTCATTGGTTCCGCTCAGGATCATCAGGGTAGGAGGGGTCGTGGTGGCGCACTGGAGTGAAATCGGTGATGAGCCGGAACCATTGACCTGAGCTGTCGCCGTCGTGAACAGGGTTGACTGGGAACCGAAATCAAGCGTTCCCCATGTCGCACCGGCGACCGGGGCACTTCCGTTGATTGAACAGGCTCCTGCCAGTGTAATCGTCGCATTGATGACGCCATTTACGTTGACGGCCTGTGCCGGAATTGACACACAGCATATACCCAACATACCCAAAACACCCGTCAGCGCGGAAGACTTCAGGAATTTGATTTTCATGACCCGGATCCTTTCAAGAGTTGAGTGATTCATATTCAGGATCGTATCGTTTATCCGTTCAGGGATATTGTTATTTATCAGTAGGATAGAAGGGCTGATTGAGAAATGTTGCCTGTCGCTTCACCTTTTTTCAAATGTATGAAATCTCATTATTGAATCCTGCTTTTTTTTTGGCCTTTTTTTATGGCTGCAAGCTGTTTTTCATTTTATGGACAAGCCTGTGGCAATACTCATTTAAATGAGAATGATTCTTATTTACATAAAACATTTACAGATATATAATATTTCTCGCCTGCAGGTATATCGATCTTTAACAATTCATTCAGGGATTACCAATGAAACGAAAACTCATTGTTTTTGCAGGCATGGGTTTTGCGCTGGGGATGGCTCACGCGCAGACAAATGTCACGATATACGGAACTGTTGACACGGGCTTCATCAAGGAATCGGGAAGCGATGTGCGGATGGATGAAAACGCCGCGAATGTCATCGGTTTCAGGGGGACGGAAGAGCTGGGAAGTGGGTTAAGGGCCACTTTCCAGCTCGAGAGACAGTTTCAGTTACCGAATGGAACAAACAAGGATACATACAGCCTTGATGATTCCATTTCAAGAGCGTTAGGCAATCGGGGGCAGACTATCGACTGGACAGGTGCCGCCAATGTTGGACTTGAAGGAAACTGGGGGGCTTTCCGTTTGGGCCGGGTAAATGAAATGTCCGTTGAATATTATACGGAAGTTGATCCGTTTTTGCAGGGGTCGACCGGTTCGGCGCTGGCAAAGTACAGTTTGCTGCGTTCTGAACAGCTTTCCAATACGGTTCGCTACGACAGTCCTGTCTTTTCCGGCGTCCGGTTCGGGCTGACGTATACGCTCGGGGCGGACGATCATGACCGTACAATCAGCCGGGATATTTTCAACGACGGTTTCGGTGTTTCGCTCAGGTATGAAAACGGTCCGCTTTTTCTGACCGGCAATTACAGCCGGCAGGCCGATTCGGACCGTTCATACGTCTGGAATCTGGGCGGGGCATGGGATTTCGATCCTGTCCGTCTTTCGCTCGGTTACCAGAAGAGCCATCTGAAGGATCTTTCCGTGCTGAATCTGGATGACATCGATTCACCTGTCACACAGAAAACATGGCTGGTCGGCCTTCAGTACAAGGTGGGCGCAGGTACAGTCAATGCCTCTTATAACCGCGCAACCGTGGACGGGACTGTCCATGGAAACGCCAACAAGTATGCACTTGGCTATACCTACGACCTGTCGAAACGAACGTCGCTTTATGCGGTCGTTTCTTATCTGGACAGCGACAACGGCTATGTGGCCAGTCTGAATAACGACATGGGAACCGACAACACATCCATTACGGGTGTCCAGTTCGGCATGACTCACAACTTTTGACATGGGGGAAAACCGGCAATGAAAACCAGGATGGTCGTTGCCGGTTCCGTATCCGGTTTAATGAAAGGAGGAAGGCTCATGATGCCTTTGGGAATGGCGGGAAAGGGATGTACCTGCATCATCGGCAAAATCGGCGGACGCGAGGAAACGAGGCGCTATCTTGAAAACCTCGGCTTTTGCGCTGGCGAGCCGGTAACGGTAATCACTGAAATGAATGGCAGCGTCATTGTGAGCATTCGTAACTCACGTGTGGCACTGGGCAAGGAAATGACGGAAAAAATCATGATCAGGGAGATCAGGCAATGAAAACATTAAAAGATGTGCGTATTGGCGAAGTCGCCATCATTCGCAAAATACATGGTGAAGGCGCAACCAGACGTCGCATGCTGGACATGGGCATGACGAAAGGGACGGCCCTGTCGGTCATGAAAGTCGCCCCATTGGGCGATCCCGTTGAAGTCCGTGTCCGGAACTCGGAACTGTCGTTCCGGAAAGCCGATGCGGAACTGATTGAAATCGAATGAAAAACGGGCAGACAGAACGCAAAAAAGCGCTGTTGGCCAATGAACTGAAAATCTGGAATTTATTATGACAATCCGTATTGCACTTGCCGGGAACCCGAATGCGGGCAAGACCACCCTGTTTAATGCCCTGACCGGCGCACGCCAGTCAGTCGGCAACTGGCCGGGCGTGACTGTGGAAAAGAAGGAAGGGCGCCTGAAAAACCGTCCGGACGTGACGGTCACCGATCTGCCGGGCATTTATTCGCTGTCGCCTTACTCGCTGGAAGAAATCATAGCCCGAAATTATCTGCTGGATGAAAAACCGGACGTTATCCTGAATATCGTGGACGGCACGAATCTCGAACGGAACCTGTATCTCACCACGCAATTGCTGGAACTGGGCATTCCGGTGGTCGTCGCCATCAACATGATGGACGTACTCGCAAAAAGCGGTGATCTCATCGACACCGACCGGCTGGAGAAAGAACTCGGTTGCGAGGTGACAGGCATCTCGGCGCTGAAAGAAACGGGAGTGGCCGAGGCGATTGAGAAAGCGCTGGCAAGCGCACAAAATCCGGATGCCGTTCCGGTTCCGCGACATCGCTTTTCCGGGAGTGTAGAACATGCACTGGCCCATATCGAGGAAGCGGTTTTGCACGATTTGCCTGAACCTGTCCAGCGCGGATATGCCATCCGGCTCTTCGAACGCGACGGGGAGACGGCAAAACGGCTGAACCTGTCGGATGAATGGCGTAGCCATCTGGAACAGGATATACGGAATTGCGAAGAGGAAATGGACAATGACTGCGAAAGCATCATTGCCACCGAGCGTTACAACTGGATCAGCGGCCTCATGGAGAAATGCTGCCGTCATATCAGCAATCATCTCTCCGTTTCGGACAGAATCGATGCCATCGTCACCAACCGTTTTCTGGGTTTGCCGATTTTTGCCGCCATCATGTCGTTTGTCTATTATGTTTCCGTCACGTCATTGGGTGGCCTTGTAACGGACTGGACGAATGATGAACTGTTCGGGAAAATCGTTCCGGATACTGTCAGGGCAGGGCTCGTTGCCGTGGATTGTGCCGACTGGCTCCAGAACCTGATACTGGACGGCATTATTGCCGGTACCGGTGCCGTTCTCGGGTTCGTTCCTCAAATCCTGATTCTTTTCGCTTTTCTTGCATTTATGGAATATTGCGGATACATGGCCCGGATCGCTTTCATACTGGACAGGGTCTTTCACCGGTTCGGCCTTTCCGGAAAATCATTCATTTCCATCCTGATCGGAACGGGTTGTGGCGTTCCGGGTATCATGTCCTCGCGCACGATTGAAAACGAGCGTGACCGGAAAATGACCATCATCACCACGACCTTCATCCCGTGCAGTGCAAAACTGCCGATCATCGCCCTTTTTTCGGGCGCCCTGTTTGCCGGGGCATGGTGGGTTGCGCCTGCCGCATACTTCACGGGAATTGGCGCCATCATTATTTCCGGCATCATCCTGAAAAAGACGCGGCTTTTTGCGGGTGATCCCGCGCCCTTCGTCATGGAACTGCCACCTTATCGCTGGCCGACCATCGGCAATATCCTGCGGAGCATGTGGGAACGCGGTTCGATGTTCATGCGCAAGGCAGGCACCATTATTCTGTTGTCCACCATTTTTGTCTGGTTCGTTTCCAAATACGGTTTCACTAACGGCCATTTCGGCCCGGTTGAAGACATGAACGACGGCCTGATTGCCGGGTTGGGAAATGCCATTTCCTGGCTGTTTGCACCACTGGGCTGGGGAGACTGGAAAGCGGCTGTCGCCACGATCACCGGACTGGTCGCCAAGGAAAACGTCGTCGGCACATTCGGGATTCTCTTCGGCTTTGCGGAAGTGGCCGAAGACGGACAGGAGATTTGGGGCACACTTGCCACCCATTTCAGCCTTCTGGCCGCATGGTCTTTCCTTGTCTTCAATCTGCTTTGCGCGCCCTGTTTTGCTGCCATCGGTGCTATCCGCCGCGAAATGAACAGCGCGAAATGGACATTCTTTGCCATCGCTTACCAGACCGGCTTTGCTTGGTGCACGGCTTTATGCATGTACCAGCTCGGTAACTGGATATTCAACGGGGTCTTCGGTTTCTGGACAGGGGTTGCCATCGCACTGGTTCTGGCGGCGCTGGTTCTGCTTTTCCGGTCATCGAGGGAAAAGAAGCGTCTTTCCATGACGGTTTCGAAAACTCAGGGAGCATAATATGATTGCCACCATTCTCATCAGTCTGGCACTGCTGGCCATTGTCGGAAACATTATTTTCCGGATGATCCGGAAATGGCGGGCCGGACAATCCATATCCTGTGGCGGAAGCTGCGGCGGGTGTGGCAGCGATTCCGTCTGCCACCCGAAGCCGCCATCCGGACAAACGGTTCACTGGTATCCCCGCCAGAAATCGGAACCGTGAATCTCAATGCTGGAAACCCATAAGGCAGGACGATGCCTTATTCATGAAAAATTCTCCCGGGATTCAGGTACTGTATGGCCGAACTCTCATCTCTGTCGGTGAAGATGGAGATGAGAGTTTCATTTTATCGGGATAATTTTTTGTGGCTGATTGAAGGATGTTCATGTTGAAATTTTTTTATTAAAAAAATATATTAATTATCATATAGATAAACTACATTTATAATGTATTTTCTATTTTTTGGGTGAAGGCTTCCAAATCTGGAAGTGCTCATCCTGTAAATCTTCTTTCAACGGTTTTTGCCATGGCCGTTCAACATTACGGGATTTATATCCGTATCGATGATTTTTATCATATTTCCACTTTTCCCCGGTCTTAAACTCACGGCAGAAAGGGCATCAACCAGTCGTTTTGTGAGAATGAGGTTTGGCAGGCCTGACAGGAAAGAGGGCTTGTATCGACCGGTCATAAAACGCTTATGAATTGTGGCAGGTGTTTTTATATGCCGGGGTATTCCATGAAATTCACATCAATCATTTTGCCGGTCATGCTGGCGGCAACGATTGGCATCGCAGGATGCGATCAGACAGGCAAAAAGCCCAATGCAAAACCTGCAGATGTTGCCGTAAATAATGTGTCGGACAGACCGGATGCCGTTTCCGCTGCCAAGCTCGATCTATATTCACAGGCATATAAAATCATGATGAGCGGCCAGACAAGCCTCAAACCGTCATTTGCCGGATTTGTCGCACGGCTTGAAAGTACGCGAAACAATGAGGATATTCTTTTCATTTCGGGGGGCAGGCTGGAATATGCGCTCGAATTGTTCAGGCAGGGTTACGCCATTCATGGTGGCGATATGCCGGAACTGGACAAGAACGTTCTTGAGGTCATTGATGCGGGAAACAGCCTCATGGCAGAGAAGGGCGTACAGGAAAACGATAACCGTAATCATCCAGCGGATGGAACTTCGACTTTACCGTCCGCTTATGAAGCCCTGTTTGCCTCAATGGAACAGATGGAACCGCTTTTGTTCAAATACAGAAAGAATGAATCGGTAAAACGGATGGCATTGTTCAAGGTGGCAGGCAATCCACTGGGTTTTTATACAGAACGAAGCCTTGCCGATGCACAGGATCTGCTGGCGTTGTTCGCCACTTCAAAAAATGCCATCAATGACAGCGAAACATACGACAAGGGCGATCTGGTGCTGTCCAGCCTCGAGCAGTCACTGGCGGCGCAGCGCAGGGCTTATGAAAACGCCAGATCGGAAGATGCCCCCCGGGTAGAAAATTATCCTGCCGTCTATCGTGTCCTGACGAGTATGGTCGGAAGCTATCGCGACCTCAGGCAAAACAGGACACTGTCGGATTTGTCTGCCCTGAATAAAAAATATAATGAGGCAATCGAGGCCAACAATCGGATTTCAATGCTGTCCCAATGACAATTGCAGGATTTTCATGCCTGTTTGTCGCCATTTGGGCATAAAAAAAGGTTTCTTTAAACCCGTCATTCAAAATTTCTGCCGATCTCTGGAATAATAAAGAATTCTTTTTGCCTGATGATTATCCTATTCCGGAATCGAAAAATGAGAATTTCCGCTTTTGTCCGTCTCTTCGCGCTTGCTGCATTCACTTTGAGCCTCTCCGGCTGTGTCGTTCTTATCCCGACCGTTGTTGAAGCCGTCAATCAGTATCGTCTGAACAATGAGTCCGAAGGTGCGATTCTCGAGTCCAATACAGGTGCCCTGAAACTCGTCAGGGACAAGAACGATCCCGAAACCGGCAAACTGAACGATTACATCCGTGGCTATAACAGCATCATGGTCGGTAACTGGAGCCTGTGGCCATCTTACAATACCCTGACGAACCATACGATGAAGGCAAAACCGGCCGATACGATTTCTTTCCCGGTTGTCGCAGGGCTTGAAAAAGGCGTCACTTTCTTCAAAAAGGGGTTGGCAGTGAATGCCACGGCTTCTCCTGAATTGAATGCAGCGGTGACAGCCGCTGTTGCGGCAGGGGAAAAACTTCTGAAAGACGAACGCAGCAGCCTGCCTTATTTCCGGGATCAGGTATATCGTCGCGATAATCTGGATGGCGGGCGGGTCGTCTTGCCGATTCTGAAAGCGGATTATACGAAGCTGATCGATGCCATGAATGACATTGGCACCATTCTCATCAAACAGCAAAGGGCGGAAACCCTGCGAAGAATGGCTGTTTTCAAGTCAGAGAGAAATATGGTTCCATACTATGCCGAACAGAGCCTGCTTTATGGACAGGATCTGGTGACCCTCTTTAACGATCCTGAAAACAGCGTCGCTGACAATGCCAAATATGTGGCGGGTGACAAAATCGTCGCAAGCCTTGAAGTTTCGCTGAAAAATCTGAAGAAATCGCTTGAAACCGACTATCCGAAACGGGAAGGCAACAACGATCTGGACAGCATCATCTCTCATCTGGAAGGCACCATCAAGGTTTACAGGTTCATGAAAGAAAAGAAAACGGCAAAGTCTTTCAACCTGATGATGAAGCGCTATAGCAATGCCGTCGAAAGCTACAACCGTATCCTGAAATTTACCCGTCCGGTATAAGACAGTCCTAACCGGCTACGTGAAAAAAGAAAAGGGCACTTCGGCGCTGAATGGAATGATTCATGGCCTGAAGTGCTTCTTTTATCCCGGCATTTTCGGCTATCATGTCGGCTGCTTTGGTTAACAGGCTGATCGGGGTCAACATTTATTCACCATCATGGTCGTGACATTCTCTTAAGGACAGGTTTTTATGAAAACGCCACTTGAAAACATCGTCGAATGGTTTAACGCCTTGCCGGTAACATACCGTCAGGCCGTCGCCGTGGAAGTGGCCACCATGATGCCCGGAATGCAACCCAATATCAGCAATCCCTTTTATTACAAGCAGTTCATCGCGAAAATCAGTGAACCTCAATCAGACGAAATGAAAGAAGCAGAGCTTGTCATTTCCCTGAAAGCACTGATTGAAGACATCATCACCACCCGGACCAAAGAAAATGAAGAGTGGGAAAAGCAGGAAAAAGAACTGAAAGAAGCGGCTGAGCTGACCGGCAGCTGCTCCCTTGCCGAACATGCTTACCACAAACAGATACAGTACAGGCAATGGAAAGCCATTCGGGAAAGCTGGCAGGCGATGGTGTCGCAGGCGTAGAGCGATGAGGCAATTAGCCAGTGGCGCGCAACGCTCTGAGCAGCCTGTCACATCAGCCCCATGTTTATGCCGACCGGCTTGACCGATTCCATAAAACATTTATAAAGCACGTGTAAAATGATGCTTCGAGATGCTGGTGGAAGACCGGGGCGTTTGCAAACAGGCTCATAGCCTTCGCCCTGTTTTGTCCGGCCACTGCTTTTGGGCATGAATTTTCAACCGGTTCTTCTCCGGGGGAAGCGAATCGGCCTAAACCTGATGTGCAATGCTTTGCCATCCATTCGGTAATTCCATCATGATTAAATCCTGGATTGATGCACACGAAAGCGACAGACGGGAAAACCTGCCTTCTGATGATTCATCGGCGAGACCCGGATGGAAAGTACTTGTCGTTGAAGATGAAAAACGGATGGCGGATTTGCTGAAAACCGGGCTGGAAGAATATGGCTACGAGGTTACTGTGGCGTATGACGGCGCAATGGGATCACGGCTGGCGAAAAACACACCATTCAATGCCGTGATATGTGACGTCGTTTTGCCTGAAAAGAACGGTTTTTCGCTGTGTCAGGAAATCAAGGCGTCCGATTCACCCATTCCCATCCTGATGCTGACGGCGCTGGGAACGATTGACGACAAGCTGGAAGGGTTCGATTCCGGTGCGGACGACTATATGACCAAGCCCTTCGATTTCAGGGAACTGGATGCACGCCTGAAAATACTCATGAAACGGCATGAGGCCAGACAGGAAGAGGGGCAGACGGAACTCGACTATGCCGATCTCAGAATTGATCTGAATGAAAAACGTGCGTTCCGGTCAGGCAGGGAGATCAGGCTCAC
Source organism: Oxalobacter formigenes (assembly GCA_019424645.1). Lineage (GTDB taxonomy): Bacteria > Pseudomonadota > Gammaproteobacteria > Burkholderiales > Burkholderiaceae_D > Oxalobacter > Oxalobacter formigenes_D. The sequence goes on along the minus strand of JAHYZB010000032.1, from coordinate 21,900 downwards.
TCCGAAGGAATTTTATCTTCTCGAGTACATGATGCGCCATCCGGAAAAAGTGCTGTCGCGAACGGAAATCGCGCGGGACGTCTGGAACAAGAATTTCGATACTGGCACCAATTTTATTGATGTGTATATCAATTATCTCAGGAAGAAAATAGATCACGATTTCGATACACCGCTCATCCATACCAGAACGGGTATGGGATTTATCCTGAAAAAGGACGGTGGCTCATGAAAATCCGGACAAGGCTGACACTGCAATACAGCTTTTTGACGGTGGTGATTCTCGTTATTTTTTCCCTTCTGGTCGTTTTCGTCCAGGAAAAAAACCGCGAAAAGACCTTTTATCATGCCTTGCGCAAGGAAGCCATAATCAAGGCCAACCTTCTATTGCAAAACAAGGTCGATGCATCGACCATGCAACTGATTTACCTGAACAATCGCGAGTTTCTCGATGAAGTGGAAGTGGCGATTTACGATCCGGGCTTCAATCTTCTGTATCACGATGCCATGGAGATCGATATCGTCAAGGAAAACCCGGCAATGATCGACGATATTCTCCGCCATCAGGAAATAGAATTTTATGTGGACCAGTATCAGGCGACCGGGCTGGTCTATCACTATGGGGATAAAGACTATGTCCTGACCGCAGCCGGGTTTGACGGAAAAGGCCATGCCCAGCTCGTGTCCATCACCTGGGTGCTCCTGTCCGTCTCGCTGGTGGGGATAGGCCTGTCTTTCATCGTCGGGAATATCATGGCCAGAAAGGCTCTCCGTCCGATTGCCGACATTGTTGGGGAAATGAAGCGTCTGACGGCCAAAAACCTGAACAAACGGCTTGACGTCGATAACCCGAAAGATGAAATAGGGGAACTCGCCATCACGTTCAATCATCTCCTGAACCGTCTGGAAGAATCGTTCAATGCGCAAAAAACGTTTGCAGGCAATGTCGCCCACGAATTGCGCACGCCGTTGACCGTGCTGGTCGCCGAGCTGGATATCGCTCTCAAAAAAGATTTAAGACCTGACGAATACCGGGAAATCCTGCAGGATGTCAGGAGCAACGCACTATCATTGGCCAGCCTTTCTTCCGACCTTCTGGACTTTGCAAAAGCGCATTACGACGTCACCCAGATAGCCAGACACGACGTGAGGCTGGACGAGCTGTTGCTGGATGCTCATGACATGGTCATGAAAAACGGCCCGGACTATACGATCAATATCCTTTACGAGCAGGAAATAGAGGATGACCGCGCCATTACCGTCTGGGGGAACGAATACCTTCTGAAGATCGCTTTTGCCAACCTGATCGAAAACAATTGCAAATATTCTCCCAATTCAACGTCGACCGTACAGATTTCCTCATTCGCGGAAAACGCAGTCATCTCGTTTTCGGATACCGGCATCGGGATAGCCGATGAGGAACTGCCGCATATCTTCAAGCCATTCTATCGGGGCAAAAACAGCCGATATGCTTCGGGAAACGGCATCGGCATGGCACTGGTCGACCGGATCATCGCGCTTCATGACGGAAGTGTCGAAATACGTTCACATGTCGGTTCCGGCACGACATTCATTGTCAAATTGCCTCATATCTGACTTTCTAACGGAATTCTAATTTCCCCTTAAGAACATCCTAACGACCTTCTGCAAGGGCAGGTCTTATAGTGTCGCCATCCTTAAACCCGAACGCCCAAGGAGCAGAGGTATGGCTTTCACACTATTCAAAAAACGACAAGAAAAAATCGGGTTCACTTACGACAGCGAACGCATTTTTCTGGCTGCGCGCCAGCCATTGCAGAATATTTTCAGTTTTTGCCAGACGACGTCGGGCGGTCTGAACGAGGAAGAGGTCGCAGAACGCAGGAAACAATACGGTGAAAACATCGTTGCACGGGAAAGAAGCGACAAGTGGCTGATTGCGTTTATCAAAACCTTCATCAATCCCTTTATCGGCATCCTGTTTTTTCTCGCACTTGTTTCCATGGTGATCGATGTGTTGCTTGCCGAGCCGGCGGAACGGGACTGGACGACGATCATCATTTTATCGACGATGATTATCCTCTCGGCGCTCTTTCGTTTCATCCAGGAACGCAAGTCACTGAAGGCGACGGAAGCCCTGAAAAAAATGGTCAGGAATACGGCATCGGTTTACCGGCGTCCTTCGATCACGACTTCAGAATTGACCATTTCCGAACTGGTTCCGGGGGATCTTGTCCATCTCGCAGCCGGAGACATGATACCCGCCGATATGAGGATTGTGGAAAGCAAGGACCTGTTCATTTCCCAATCGACATTGACCGGGGAATCGGACGCTATTGAAAAACATCCCGAGCTGGGAAAAGAAACGACACAAACCGGCAGTGTGACGGAACTGTGCAATATCTGTTTCATGGGTTCCAACGTCGTCAGCGGCTCGGCCAGGGCGATTGTCGTGGCAACCGGCCAGCAGGCCTATCTGGGACGCATTGCCCAGACACTGACCGGACAGCGTGCCCAGACCAGTTTCGACCGGGGAATCAACAAGGTATCCCTGTTGCTGATCCGTTTCATGCTCGTCATGGTGCCCTTTGTTTTTCTGGTGAACGGACTCACCAAGGGCGACTGGCTGGAAGCCCTGATTTTTGCGGTTTCGGTGGCTGTCGGGCTGACTCCGGAGATGCTTCCCATGATTGTCACCTCCAATCTGGCGAAAGGCTCGATTTCCATGTCGAAGCGCAAGGTGATCGTCAAGAACATGAATGCGATACAAAGCTTCGGCGCAATGGACATCCTCTGTACTGACAAGACGGGAACGCTGACTCAGGACAGGATCGTGCTGGAGCGTTACATGAATGTTGACGGTGAGCAGGATGACCGGGTCTTGCGTCACGCTTTTTTCAACAGTTATTTCCAGACAGGGCTTAAAAATCTGATGGACAAGGCCATTCTGGCTCATTGCGACGAATTCGGTCTGGAAAATACCGAGAAAAAATATGAAAAAATCGATGAAATTCCATTCGATTTCAGCCGTCGAAGGATGTCGGTTGTCGTGGCAGGAAATGAAGGCAAGAAACAGATCATCACCAAGGGGGCGATTGAAGAAATGCTGGCAGCCTGTTCGCATGCCGAAATCGGCGGCGAAGTACGGGAACTGACGGATGATTTACGCAGGGAGCTTATCAGGCGCTGCATGCAATATAACAGCGAAGGTTTGAGGGTATTGGGCGTCGCCCATAAAAACTGGTATGGCAAAACCTCCGGGAGTTTTTCTGCAGATGATGAAAAGGACATGGTACTGATCGGTTATCTGGCTTTTCTCGATCCGCCCAAGGCCTCCGCTTCCGCCGCAATCGAAGCCTTGTATAACCATGGTGTCGATATCAAGGTGCTTTCCGGGGATAACGAAGTCGTGACCCGGACGATTTCCAGACAGGTGGGATTGAACGACCGCAAAATCGTACTCGGTACCGATGTCGATGTCATGAGTGACGACGAACTGGACAAAGTGGTTCACGAGACCCAGATTTTCGCGAAACTGACGCCGATGAACAAGGCCCGTATCGTGTCATCGCTCCAGCGCATCGGGCATACCGTCGGTTTTCTGGGAGACGGGATCAATGATGCCGCTGCGCTTCGTCAGGCCGATATCGGCATTTCGGTGGATTCTGCCGTTGATATCGCCAAGGAAGCGGCCGACATCATTTTGCTCGAAAAAGACCTGATGGTGCTGGAAAACGGGGTGGAAGAGGGACGTCTGACGTTCGGCAATATCATGAAATACATCAAGATGACGGCGTCATCGAACTTCGGCAATATGTTTTCCGTCCTGACAGCCAGTGCATTCCTGCCTTTTTTGCCGATGATGCCGATCCATCTGCTGCTGCAAAACCTGCTTTACGATATTTCGCAGACGGCGATTCCATTTGACCGGGTCGATGAAGAATACCTGCAAAAACCCCGCAAATGGGATTCCTCGGACATTTCACGTTTCATGATCTGGATCGGGCCTATTTCGTCCATTTTCGACATCTCGACCTTTATCGTAATGTGGTACATCTTCAAGTGCAATACACCGGAAATGGCACCGCTTTTCCAGTCCGGCTGGTTTATCGAGGGCTTGCTGTCGCAGACACTGATCGTCCACATGATCCGGACACGGAAAATACCGTTCATCCAGTCGAGTGCATCGATTCCGGTGATCCTTCTGACCATTGTAATCATGGGTATCGGTATCTGTATCCCGTTTTCCACGTTTGGACAAAGCCTCGGAATGGTTGCGCTTCCATGGAGTTATTTCCCATGGCTGATTGGCACGCTGTTGACCTATTGCATCCTGACCCAATTCATCAAGGACTGGTATATCCGTCGCTTCAGACGCTGGCTTTGAACCGGAAAGGCTGAAAAAAGGAAAACGCACAATGTGGACCAAACCAGAAGGATGGACATATCGTGCCGAAATTTGATGAACCCGGAATGTTATTCATTCCGGGGGAGACGCGATGAAAACGTCTTCCGCACCCTCACAAGGTGAAACGCTATGGGATTTTTGATCATTATTCTGATTGTAGTCATGTTTGTACTCGCCATTGGCTCGGTTGCTTCGCATAAAAAAAGAATCGGCCGATTGTTCCCGCGAAATAAACAGGCTCGTCTTTCAAAAAGAAAGGAGCGGTATTAAGGGATTTTTTGCCGCGCTTTTCGTAACAATGGTTTTTTTATTATTTATGAGGTGAGATCATGCGAGAACTTTTCAATAATTTCTGGGGGTTGATGATTCTTGACGGCCTGTTTTTCATATTTTATTTCATGCTGATTTCATTCATTTATAAATGGATGCCAAAAGAGGATGGCGGTTCTTGAAAGTGCTTTATATATATGCATTAACTATATGATAATCATCATTTTTCTGTTTGTTTGTGTGGTGTCCTCGTTTCGACAGAATGAGTGAGTGAAACCTGGCAGAACAATAAGAAAAATGACAAATAGAAAGAATCGGCCAGTGTCATATTGTTGTCTTTGAGTATAAATGTGAAAATAGTTAATGATAATTATTCTCATTTAGTGGGTTTGCATTTATAATTCAGCCCACAATACGAGCCCATGCAGTGGCTCACAAATGAATTTCAGTCAGGAAGTTTCACCCATGTTTAAAAAAATGATTGCCTTCTCGACGTTGGGACTGGCCATGTCCGCGCAGGCACAGACCAATGTCATTATTTACGGTACCGTCGATACCGGCTTCGTCAAGGAAACAGGCAGCAGTACGCGGATGGATGAGAGTGCCGCCAACCTGATCGGTGTACGGGGATCGGAAGAGCTGGCAAATGGTATCAAGGCGACTTTCCAGCTTGAACGGCAATTCCAGCTCCCGGATGGCACCAACAAACAAACCTACAGCCTTGACGATTCCATCTCAAGGGCGCTCGGCAACCGTAGTCAGACAATCGACTGGACAGGTGCGGCCAATGTCGGCCTGGAAGGGCCGTGGGGCTGGGTACGTCTGGGTCGTGTCAATGAAATGTCGTCAGAATATTTTACCGAGCTCGATCCGTTTTTGCAGGCGGCAACCGGGTCTGCACTTGCGAAATACAATCTTTTGCGCAGTGAACAGCTTTCCAACACGGTTCGATACGACAGTCCCGAATTCGCCGGTTTCGTCGTCGGCCTGACGTACACTTTAAGTGCGGACGACCATAAAAAACCGGTGGGGGTCAACAGCGATATCTACAATGCCGGTTTTGGCGGATCGCTCCGTTATAGCAACGGTCCTGTTTCCCTGATGACCAACTATAATCGTCAGGCTGATTCGAACAAATCGTTTGTCTGGAATATCGGGGGCGCCTATTCACTGGGCGACTGGCGGTTTTCGGCAGGGTATCAGGGAAGCCAGCTGAAAAACCTGTCCTCGATCACCGATCTCGATCTTGGCTTTGACACGCCGATCAACCAGAAAGAATGGCTGCTGGGTGTCCAGTATCGTATGGGGAGGGGCACTGTCAATGCATCGTATAACCGTGCCTCGGTCGATAAAACGGCACACGATGGCGATGTCAACAAATACGCTTTGGGTTACACCTATGACCTGTCAAAACGGACGCAGCTATATGGCATGGTGTCCTACACCGACAGCGACAACAGTTTTGTAGGCAGTATCTACAATAACAACGGAGCGGAAAGGGAATCCGTTACCGGTGTACAGGTAGGTATCACGCACAGTTTTTGATGTAAAAAGGAAGAAAGAAACTTTGTTTGGAGCACGCCAGTCGTGCTCTTTTTTTATGTGAATACATGAAAAACTGTTTTCGCTCAGCTATGGCATTTGTATTTTTCAATAAAATCCAGCCGGACGAAGGGATGAAACTATGTCAGGCTTTCCCTATCTGATAAGATGAGGGTATCTCTTCAAGCGGAGTGATCCATGCAATGCACGATTGAAATTTTCGACCGGGGTCAATGGCAGCCATGCTGCATTGTTGAAACGGAAAATCCGTCGGCCGGGTCGCTGTCGCCTTCCGTTCTGACCTATCTGCCCGCTTATGCCGAAAACGGCAATCTGCCCGTTTCTATTCATTTTCCTGTCCGCAAGGAAGCGTACCATCTGGCTCACTGGCCTTCTTTCATGCTGGATATGGTGCCACGCGGGGAAGGGCGGGAATACCTGCTTTATGAATGCCATATTCAGGAAGAGGCTGCGACCGACTGGAACCTGATGCTTTACGGAGCGATCAATCCGGTCGGCAATTTGCGGATTGCCGAGGCGAATGCGTTTTACCGGGAATTTTTGGGCAGGAAAGCGCCGTTATGGGTCAACCGGGGGTTTACGATCAGGGAAATCCTTGAACGGAGCGAAAATTTCGTGGAATACCTTGAAGAGCATGGCATGCTGTCGGCGGGAACGACGTGTGTTCAGGGGAAAACGCCCAAATTCCTGATGACGCAGGGAAAAGATGATCTCTGGTATGCCGATGCCGCTTTGCCGGACGCAAAAGCGGCGCGTCATTTTCTGGTCAAGCTTTCCCGGGGACGCAATCTGGCAGACTGGAAGATTCTGGAAAACGAGGCGGCTTATGTTCGTGTCGCCCGTGAAATGGGGCTGGCTGTCGCTGAATTGCCGAAGTGGCAAAGCGACATGCTGTTCATTCCGCGTTTTGACCGTACGGTAACGGAAACGGGCGTTATCCGGCATCATCAGGAAAGCGTTGCCTCGCTGTGCCAGCTGGCCGATGCCTCCGCCAGACCTTCCCATAATGTCGTTTTGAAGACATTGAGGGAGTATGTATCCGATCCTTTTGCCACGACAGTGGAATACCTTAAACGGGATATCCTGAATATGGCGATGGGCAATATCGATAACCATCCCTTCAATAAGGCCATAAGGATCGTGAACGGGAAAATCGGCCTGACCCCCATTTTTGACTTTTCGCCTTCCTATCTGTCGACGGACGATATTGAACGGTCGATGGAATGGGTTGATAAAAAAGGGGATATTCTCGATAACTGGAACGATATTCTGGACAGTCTGGATATCCCTCCCGAAGAAATGTCGGCCGTTCTGGTCGAGATCGACCGTTTCGGGCGCAAGCTTGGCAGCTTGCAGGACATCATGAAACAGCAGGGCGTGGATGAGGATATCGTCGATGCCCGTTATTACGGCATCCAGAACCTGCGCTCCCAGCTGAAAAACTGAACGGCCAAAGCCGGGTTCAGTTCCTGTAAAGGCTTTTCAGGAGGGCGATTTCTTCAGCATGTCCCGGCAGTTCGTTGGGTGTTTCCAGACAGAACGGCAGGTCTTTCAGTGCAGGATGGTTGATGATCCGGGTTATCGCATCGATACCGATGGTGCCTGCCCCAATTGTCGCATGCCTGTCCTTGTGGCTGCCAAAAGACGTCAGGCTGTCGTTCAGGTGAATGGCATGCAGATGCTTCAGGCCAATGACCGAATCGAATTCCGCAAGGACCTCGTCGAGCCGGTTGACGATGTCGTAACCGGCAGCCCAGACGTGGCAGGTGTCGAGACAGACACCTGTTTTAGGATGGTTGCCGCAACCGTCGAGAATGGCTTTCAATTCTTCGAAACAGCTGCCGACCTCACTGCCTGACCCTGACATCGTTTCCAGCAGGAGCGTCGGTTCCGGATTGGTTTCCAGCACCCGGTTCAACAGGTCAATGATCAGTTCTGTTCCCTTGTCGATTCCCTGTCCGACATGGCTGCCCGGATGGAAGTTGTACAGGTTGCCGGGAAGGAGTGCCATGCGGCTGATATCGTCGAGAATGGTCTCATAGGCAAATTCGCGCAGGCGTTCGTCTTTGGCGCAGGAATTGAGGGTATAGGGCGCGTGAACGACGACCGGGGCGAAACCGTTTTCGTCCATCAGTTGCTTTAAGGCCAGTACATCGGCCGGGTCCAGTTTCTTCGCCGCCCCGCCCCGGGGATTGCGCAAGAAGCACTGAAAGGTATTGGCTCCGATGGAAAGGGCATCCTTTCCCATCCGGAAAAGACCTTTTGAAACAGAGAGATGGCAGCCGATATTAAACATATTGATGAGATTTCTAGGCGAGGCCTTCCAGAAGGACGATATCGACTGGTTCACCGGCGCGTACCTGTTCGCGTTCTTCAGGGAGGACGATAATGCAGTTGGCTTCTGTCATCGAGCGCAGGATGCCGGAACCCTGTTCGCCGGTTGTCCTGACGGTCAGGCCGCCATCGGCATTTTCGGTGACGACGCCACGCTGGAATTCCGTGCGTCCCGCTCTTTTGGACAGATTGGAGGCGGTTTGTGCCTTGATGTAAACGAGAGGGGAATGCGTTGCTCCCATCATATGCAAAAGGGCGTCGCGGACGAAAAAGTAAAACGAGATCATGACGGCGACCGGATTACCGGGCAAACCGAAGAGAATGGCGCTCTGCTTGCCGGAACGGATTTTTCCGAATGCCATTGGCCTGCCGGGACGCATTTTGATCGACCAGAAGGCGATGTCGCCCATATTGGCCATGACCTGTTTGGTGAAATCAGCTACGCCGACGGAAACGCCACCGGAGGTGACGATGGCATCGGCATTTTCGGCGGCGGTTTTCAGGGTAGCTTCCAGTTCAGCCGGATCGTCGGCCACAATACCCATATCCATCACGTCACAGCCGAGCCGTTCCATCATGGCAGCCAGAGTCGCACGGTTACTGTCGTAAACCGCACCGTCGTCCAGTTCCATGCCGGTCGGGCGAAGTTCATCGCCTGTCGAAAGCAGGGCAACGCGTACACTACGGCGTACAGGGACTTCGGCCACGCCAAGCGAGGCGAGCAGACCAATATGGGCAGGACGAAGTACTGTGCCTTCAGTGAGGGCGACTGAACCGGCGGCGAGATTTTCCCCTGCACGGCGGATGTTGTCGCCGCAAACGGCGGCTTTCGGCGGGACGGTCAAATGGGTTTCATCGAGCAGTGTGACGTTTTCCTGCTGGATAAC
>JAHYZB010000032.1:0-12452 GCA_019424645.1 Oxalobacter formigenes | reverse complement strand
TCGCAGCCTTTAGGAATCATCGCTCCAGTCATGATCCGGACGCATTCACCGAAGCCGACACGGGTGGTATAGGGATGTCCCGCATAGGCATATCCGGCCACTTTCAGGGTCAAAGGCTGGGTCAGGTCAAGGTTTTTGCAGGAAAAGGCATACCCGTCCATCGCCGAGTTGTCGAAGGCGGGCACGGAAAAGGACGAGACAATATCTTCGGCCAACACGCGCCCGAGACTGTTTTTCAGGACAACCCGCTCGATGGCGCCGACAGGGGACACGAAACTGTGGATGAGGTCGTGAGCCAGTTTGACCGACAGGGAATCGGGATTATAGGAAGGCAGGCCGCGAGTCAGTTCATCAAGGACAGAAACTTGTTGGGTCATGAGCGTTTTTCCGGTTGGGGTACAGCGTGCTGGAATTTTTCCAGATCGTCGGGCGTATTGATGTTTTCAAACGCGTGCATATCGTCAAAGCATACTTCAACGGTCTTCAATGTTGAAGTCCAGCCGTCGATTTTTCGACCGCCGTTTTCCAGAAAAGATTCAAGATGTGGCCTGAGCGATTTTTTCATCAGCGCGAAAACCGGCTGGACGCGGCATACGTCGCCAGACCGGACACAGGCAAGCGCCAGATCGGCCTGCTCCTTTTCCAGTACACCAGCCAGTTTCTCGACCAGTTCATTGGGAAGGAAAGGGGTATCACACGGCACGGTAACCAGATATGGCGTTTCGCAGTGGCGCAGTCCGGTCAGGAAACCGGCAAGCGGGCCGGAATAATCAAGTGGATCATCCGTGAAAACCGGATAACCGAAAGACCGGTAGGTTTCACCGTTACGGTTGGCGTTGATGATGAGTCTGGAAACCTGCGGGGCAACCCGGTCGATGACGTGCTTTGCCAATGGTTTGCCGTCGAAGAGTTGCAAGCCCTTGTCCACCATGCCCATGCGCCTGCCCCGGCCTCCGGCCAGAACGACACCTGTTACCCGGTCTTTGTACAAAGTGGTGACGGTATCAGTCTGACCTGTCAGGTTTGTCAAGGGCTTATCCTCCAATATAGGACATTTCTATTTTTTTGCCGTCACCGGCAGGCAGGGCGTTGCTCGCCCGCAGTTCGGAATAGCGGTTGTCACGTTCCTGCCAGTGCTGTGCCAGCGCGGTCGAAATTTCCTCATCCGACCAGCCGTCCCTGAGCATAAACCGTACGTCATAGCCATCGGTTGCGAAAAGACATTTGTACAGTTTTCCTTCGGTGGACAGACGGATGCGCGTACAGTCGCTGCAAAACGCATGGGTGACACTGGCGATAAAGCCGATTTCACCACTGCCATCGCGATAGCGCCAGCGTTCGGCGGTTTCACCGGCGTAATGTCGGTCTAGCGGCTCGATGGGCATGTCGGCGTCGATCAGGTGTATCAGCTTTTCAGAAGGGACGATTTCCATTTCTTCCCAATCGTTTGAGGAACCGACGTCCATGTATTCGATGAAACGGATAATGACGGGCGAGTTCCGGAAATGACGGGCAAGCGGGAGAACCTGATGTTCGTTCATGCCTTTCTTGACGACGGTATTGACCTTGACAGGGTCGAACCCGATAGCAAGGGCCGTGTCGATGCCGTGCAAAACATCCCTGACGGAAAAATCGACGTCATTCATCTGGCGGAAAATCGTATCATCAAGCGCGTCTACCGATACCGTGATGCGTTTCAGGCCGGCGTCGAAAAGGGTTTGGGCTTTTTTCGCCAGCATGGAACCGTTTGTCGTCAGGGTCAGATCGACAGGGTGCCCTTCAGTTGTTTTCAATTGGGCAAGCTGTTCGATCAGGCGTTCCACATCCTTGCGTAAAAGCGGTTCTCCGCCAGTCAACCGGATCTTTTCGACACCATGGGAGACGAAAAGACGGGCAAGCCGGGTAATTTCCTCGAAGGAAAGCATGTCTGAATGGGGAATGAATTTGAAATCCTTGCCGAAAACCTGTTTGGGCATGCAATAGACACACCTGAAATTACATCGATCCGTGACAGAAATGCGCAGGTCCTTAAGGGGGCGTCCCAGCCTGTCCAGTACGGGCGAATCCGTCCCGGGCAACACGATGGCTGGCCTGATGGCATTTACAGGGTTTCCCTGCTGCAGAATGGGAATGATGGGATACGTCATCGACAAATGGTCAAAAAGGGAAACAGGAGACTGTAACGATATCATGAACCCGAAATTGTTTCACAAAAGGGGCCACAAATCAAAAACGAGGTCTTTTCAGCAGGAAAAATGATGAACCGGCGACGTGGATAATGGGAGAAAAATGAAAGGCAGGCATATGTCCGCTCCAGTTCAACAGGAAGGAGCATTGCGATTGTCCGAAAGAAATATTTTCAGATAACTGTTTTTCTTTTAAAAAACATCCCGGATTAATGTCCCTTTTTTACGATCACTCAAGTGCATGTTTTTTTTAAATCCCTAACATGAATGAAAAACAAGCCGGATTCATTGAAACCGCAGAAAAGTTTTTGGCTGGTTTAGATCAAACCCTGATTGATGGGGTCAATTTTTGTAAAGGATTCAATATGATTACCGTCAGAAATTCACAGGACAGGGGGTATGCCGATCATGGATGGCTTCAGTCCTACCATACGTTTTCTTTCGCCGATTATTACGACCCGCGCTATATGGGATTCCGCTCCCTGCGCGTAATCAATGATGACCGTGTTGCTGTTGGGAAAGGTTTCGGACTGCATCCCCACAATGACATGGAAATCATTTCCTACGTCATTTCCGGGGCACTCGAACACAAGGACAGCATGGGGAGCCATGAAATCATGCAGGCGGGTGAAGTGCAGCGCATCAGCGCCGGTTCCGGCATCATGCACAGTGAATATTGCGGTTCAAAGGATGAACCTGTCCATTTCCTGCAAATCTGGATCATGCCGGACGAGCAGAATGTCCGTCCCGAATATGCACAGGCTTCTTTTTCCGATATCGAACCGGACAACATGGTCCTGATCGCCAGCAAAACGGCACGTTACAATTCGATTGCCATCCATCAGGATGCTGATGTTTATGCCGCCAAACTGAAAGAGGGGGGCGTGATCGATCATGATGTGGCCCGTGGCCGTGGCGTCTGGATACAGATGATCGAGGGCGAGCTTTCGATCAATAATGACAAAACCATTTATGGCGGCGACGGTGCGTCAATCGAAAACGTCGACCGCCTGATGCTGGTTGCCAGCAAGGAAACGCATTTTCTGCTGTTCGACCTGAAATGAGTGGCGTCGACAGACGCCAGTATGTTTCGATACGAAATCAGGATTCGATCTTTTGACGTACGATAACCGGCTTGTCATGTCTCTCGTCTATGATCCGGAAATCCCGGGTCGTTGAAAAATCACCTGAGCGTTTTCTCCTTATGCCGGATTACTTCTCCCATCTGGCATGAGGTTTTTTATATGATCTGAAACCCTGCATCGGGAATACCCTGTTCCTTTGGAAAGTCATGTTCCGGCAAAACCTGAAGAGCGGTCAATACAGGTATGGTCCAACATGTTCTGATCGAGCTGGTAAAAGCTGTTTCCTATGTCGATGTTCAGGAAAATGCTGATACGTCGCCCGGTCATTGGTATCAAACAGAAAACCGCGCCTTTGGCGCGGTTTTCTGTTGACTGGAACAGGAACGGATTCTTATTCCTTGCGGGTATCGACCTGAACCAGTGGTCCTTCCTCAACAACGACTGTTTTTCTTCTTCTGCGTACCGGTGCCTTGACAGCGTCAGCTTCTGCCGGAACGCTTTCCTGAACCTTTTGAAGTTTTTCAGGATCGGTCGATGCCATCGTCAGACCCGCTTCAGCCAGAATGCGATCGAGTTCGGCAGCAGTATCGGCTGCGGAAGGGGCGACAACAATCGTTTCAACAGACACGGTTTCGACTTCGATCACGTTTTCAGCGACAAAGCGGACGGTGGTCGTACCATCGGAAACGGTTTCCACAGCGGCAGTCGTTTCGGAAATCGCTTCGGCCGGTACGGTTTGCGCCGTTTCGACTTTGGTGACGGCGGGTTCGACAACCGCTTCCGTCACGGCTGGAGCAGGCGTCCCTGTTTTCGCTGTAACGTCGGCTTCCGTCATGACAGGAGCTTCAACAGGATCGTTTTTGATAACGACAGCGTCTTCAGCCGTAACTTCTTTTACTTCAGCTTCGATTTCAGTTGAGGCTTCAGCTTCTCCACGAGTGGAATTACGGCGTCTGGGATGGGATCTGCGACCTTCACGACGTGCAGGAGCTTCGTCACCTGACGGAGTTGCTTCAGACTGTTCTGCTCCTTCATCAATGTCTGCTGCCGGTTCAGCAACGGTTTCAGCCGATGCTGTTTCATCCGTCTGTTCCATTGTTTCTGCATTCGGATCGCGACGGTTGCGGTTACGTCCGCCACGACGGCGGCGACGGCGGGTTTCTTCTTCTCCCGCTACGCGTTCAGTCGTTTCGTTTTCAGTGATGGTTTCTGTCTCGCCGGCGATGACTTGTTCCGCGTCGGAAACAGGAACGAGTGCCCTTGCGCCCGGTTTGGCAACGGCTGTTGCCGTTGTTTCTGCCGAATTGGCATTTTCTTCATTTCTGACAGGTTTTCTGTCTTCACGCTGACGGTCGTTTCTGTCACCGTTTCTCGAGCGGCGGCCGCGTTTCTGGGCGGCATTGGCGTTTTCGGCGTCATCCGCTTCCGGAGCTGCCGCAACCGGTGTTGCCGGAGCTGCCGGTGTGCGAACCTTCTCTTCACGTTCACCGCGATTACGGTTGCGGTTGCGATTGCGGTCGTTGTTTCTGCCTTTCCTGGCATTGTTTTTTGCCGGTTTTTCAGCCGGTTCGGCTAGCGTTTCTTCCTTGCCGATGCCGAACATACCCAGCAGCTTGCTGAAGAAACCTTTTTCTTCTTCTGCCGGTTTGCGTTCGACGACAGGGGCAGGTATGCCTTCAGGAATGTTCTTGACCATCGCTTCCTGAACCGGTTTGACCGGTTCTTTCTGGCGTTTGGCAAAGCTCATATCGTCTTCGGTCTGTTCCGCCAGTTTGTAGCTGACTTGTGGTTCTTCCAGTCTCGGATCGTCGTGCTTGATGCGTTCAAGCTTGTAATGAGGCGTTTCCAGATGGGTGTTCGGGATCAGGACGATTTCAACCTTGTGGCGGTTTTCGACCTTCAGGATTTCGCCACGTTTTTCGTTCAGCAGGAATGCAGCGACATCGACCGGAATCTGGACATGGATGACGGCAGAGCTTTCTTTCATCGATTCTTCCTCGATGATGCGCAAGACCTGCAGTGCGGATGATTCGGTATCGCGGATATGACCTGTGCCGTTACAGCGAGGGCAGGTGATATGACTGCCTTCGGACAGGGAAGGGCGCAAACGCTGGCGCGACAGTTCCATCAGGCCGAAACGGGTGATCTTGTCCATCTGGACACGGGCACGGTCGTAATGCAGAGCATCTTTCAGGCGGTTCTCGATTTCGCGACGGTTTTTCGCCGATTCCATATCGATGAAGTCGATGACAATCAGGCCGCCAAGGTCGCGCAGGCGCAACTGGCGGGCGACTTCTTCTGCCGCTTCGCAGTTGGTATTGAATGCAGTGGTTTCGATATCGGTCCCACGGGTGGAACGGGCAGAGTTGACGTCAACGGCAACCAATGCTTCGGTATGGTCGATGACGATGGAACCGCCAGACGGGAGGGAGACGACACGGGAATAAGCCGTTTCGATCTGGTGTTCGATCTGGAAACGGGAGAACAGGGGCACGTCGTCGCGATAACGTTTGACACGGTTGACCATGTCGGGCATGACATGACTCATGAACTGGCGTGCCTGTTCGTAAATTTCGTCGGTATCGATCAGGATTTCACCGATATCCGGCTGGAAATAATCGCGGATGGCGCGGATAACGAGAGACGATTCATGGTAAATCAGGAAAGCGCCCGGAGCGGAATTTCCAGCGCCTTCAATCGCATTCCAGAGTTGCAGCAGGTAATTCAAGTCCCACTGCAATTCTTCTGTGCTACGGCCAATACCGGCGGTACGGGCAATAATCGACATGCCTGCCGGTACTTCCAGCTTGTCCATCGCCTCGCGCAATTCCTGACGTTCTTCGCCTTCGACGCGACGGGAAACACCGCCTCCTCGTGGATTGTTCGGCATCAGAACGAGGTAACGGCCAGCCAGGGAAACGAAGGTGGTGAGCGCTGCGCCCTTGTTGCCGCGTTCTTCCTTTTCGACCTGAACCATGATTTCCTGGCCTTCGGTCATCGCGTCCTTGATGGCGGCGCTTCTGATATCGACGCCATCCTTGAATAAAGATCGGGCCACTTCCTTGAACGGCAGAAAACCGTGACGGTCTTCTCCATAGTTCACGAAGCAGGCTTCGAGAGAGGGTTCGATACGGGTGATGACTGCCTTGTAAATATTGGATTTGTGCAGTTCGCGGGAATTCGATTCGATATCGATATCGATGAGTTTTTGCCCATCGACGATCGCAACGCGCAATTCTTCCTGCTGCGTTGCGTTAAACAACATACGTTTCATATATGTTCACCCCGTGGCCTTGCGGCCAACGGTCCTTTAATTGAAGCGCTTTAAAATCGCTTCATCAATTTTGCCGGGGTGTACGCAGGGAATAAGGATCGGGATTGAAAAGAGATGCCAGAAACAAGGCAAAACGGCGCAAGCCGTCCATGCCGTCCCTTAGGCAGGGATGGGTCTGATGGGTTTCGAGGTCAGCGATTACGCCTGCAATATGCATTTCATTCATCAAGAAAAGTAATTATCCTGAAAAGAGCAAATCAAAGCCGAACTTAAAAATCTTCAGTTATCAAACACATCATCGACGGGCAGCAAACTGTTTCTGCCTGTCATCAAATTCTCTGTATCCAGACGCAAAATCCACACTTTCGTGTCCCGCCCGGTTGACGCTATGGCGCAACCCAGATTTGCACGGGAATGGTGCGTACACATCTTTTCCATTAAATTTATCAATTACGGGGGCCAATGGAAGCCCCAACTGTGTAGAATGCTTATTATTATTGTACACAGACAGCCATATATTAAATTGGCTGATGGCGGATTATATATTCAAATGGCCCAAACTCATAGAGGAAATATCAGTAAAAGTGTTAAAAAACAGGTCGCTACTGCAGATATTTCATCATCGCAGCAGGTTCGGCAGGTCACCGTATCGGAAAACGATGACGGACAGCGAATCGACAATTACCTGTTCCGTACCTGCAAAGGTGTTCCGAAAAGCCATATTTACCGGATTTTGCGGTCTGGCGAGGTCCGTGTAAACAAAAAACGGATCGACCAGACTTACCGGCTTCAGGAAGGCGATACGATCCGCATTCCACCGATCAAGGTCGCTGAACGGGAAGAAAAACACGTACCCGGCGCCAGCTTCGACATCCTGTATGAAGATGACAGTATTCTGGTCATCAACAAACCGGCAGGTGTAGCCGTTCATGGTGGTTCCGGTGTTTCTTACGGGGTCATCGAGCAGCTGCGTGCCGCAAGACCCGATGCCAGATTCCTGGAACTGGTGCACCGGCTGGACAAGGAAACTTCCGGTATTCTCGTTCTGGCAAAAAAACGGAGTGCGCTGGTCAAACTCCATGAACAAATTCGCGAAGGGGTGATCGACAAGCGTTATCAGGCGCTTGTGAAGGGCGACTGGAAGAATCAGCGTCAGCACGTCAAGCTTCCCTTGCTGAAGTATCATACGGCCGATGGCGAGCGACGGGTCAGGGTCGATGCCGATGGCCTGGCTTCGCATACCATTTTCAATGTATTAAAGCGCTTTCCCTCATTCACGCTACTGGAAGCCGAACTGAAGACGGGACGCACGCACCAGATCCGCGTTCATCTGGCTTCCTCCGGGCATGTCATTGCCGGTGACGACAAATACGGTGACTTTGAACTGAACCGGGAAATCCAGAAGGGCAAAAAAGGCGAGGACGCCCTGAAACGCATGTTTCTGCATGCATACAAGATCACGTTCATGCATCCGGAAACCGGCAAACCCTTTACTGTTTCTGCGCCTTTGCCAGACGAATGCTCCGGTTATCTGAAAGGCCTTCTTGCCGAAAACGACAAGGACGCATGAAGTATTTACGGTAAAATCCGGTTTCGATAAACCATTTATCCAGATTGCGCTCATTTCCGAAAAAAAGCGGAAGCGGCGGTGAGGCTATCCGAAAGGGATTGATCATACATGTCCAAACAACAATTCAACCTGATCGTTTTCGACTGGGACGGCACACTGATGGACAGTACGTCCGCCATCGTCAAAAGCCTGCAGGCTTCAGCGGTCGATCTGGGTTTGCCAATACCCGATAAAAAGAAAGCCGCCCATGTCATTGGTCTTGGGCTCAGGGAAGCGCTGGAAGCCGTATTACCCGATGTCAGCCCTGAATTTTATCCAAAGCTCGTCGAACGTTATCGCACCCATTTCCTGCAAAACAGTGTGTCGTTGTCCCTGTTCGATGGTGTCCGGGAAATGCTTGATGACCTGAAAAACCAGGATTACCTTCTGGCGGTTGCCACAGGAAAAAGCCGGGCAGGCCTGAACCGCGCTATCGACGAAGTGGGATTGCAGGGATATTTCGATGCCAGACGAACGGCTGATGAAACACATTCCAAACCCCATCCGGCCATGTTGCTCGAACTGACTGAACAGCTGGGCGAACCTATGAAGCGCACGGTCATGATCGGCGATACAACCCACGATTTGCTGATGGCAAACAATGCGGGTGCTTCCGGTATCGCAGTACAGTACGGTGCCCATTCTCAGAAAGAGTTGCAGCTGATGCACCCCATGTATTCCGCCGATACGGTCGAAGAACTGCATCGCTGGCTGAACGATCATGCCTGACATGTGACTCTGCTGAATCGGGTATTGGACAGTTCTGTCCCGCCAATCGTCAAAGGGAAAAGGTATTACGCTTTTTTCTGCCGTGTCGGGCAAAAATGTTCCCGGATTCTTATCCGGCCTGTCCCTTGATCATGATGAGCATCATTTTGAATGACCCGACAGCATAAAGCGCATGAGGAACATTCGCGGGCATGATGATCATTTCTTCTTCGCCCATCTGATAGACATCCTTTCCGACGTGAATTTCAGCCTTGCCTTCCAGAATCTGGCAAACGGCGTCAAAGGGGGCGGTATGTTCACTTAACTGCTGGCCCTCGTCGAACGAAAACAGGGTTATGTTGCCGGCAGTATTGGAAACAAGCTGCTGGCTGACGACGCTTCCCCTGGCGTATCCGATTTTTTCACGCGGAATGAAAGCTCCCTTGATCAATTCGATTCTTTTCATTGTTGATTCGCTCCTGAAGAAATGGAAACAGATCGCTTGATACTGTTTAATGGCGGCACTTTCCTTGTCAAAGCCAATATACGATGGATGATGCCGAAAGCAGGTACGATTGTGTCAAACATGACATTACCCGGGCAGCCCTGAAGAGAAGCTTGTGACATCAGAGCGTGGAAAACAGGCACTGGATGAGCGTTTCAGTCAGTACCGACTCTTTTCGCCTGTTGATGTTTATCCATACAGACGGGACAAAAATTCCATCTTTTACCTGTTTGTGCCTATAATTCCCTTCCTGTGACCTGTCGATCCGGTGCTTCATTGCCTGGTATCCGGTATATGGCAGGAGTCAAAGGGAATAAAAGGGCAATTCTGCCAAACAGTTCATCCGGAGTGGTCTGAAAATGAGTGAAAATGGTCTGGAACGCGAAGTTCTTGAAAAACTGATGCTACAAACCTTAAAAGAGCAACGGGCACGCCGCCGTTGGGGTATCTTTTTCAAGCTGGTGACCCTCATTCTGGTCATTTTTGTGATTTTCTCGATCAAAAGCCTTTCTCTTTCAAGCAAGGAAACCGCTCCTGTCCAAAAGCATACGGCAATGGTTGAAATCCGCGGAACGATCGATTCCTCCGGCAATTCGTCGGCCGCCAATATCATCAAGGCACTGGACAAGGCCTATGACGAACCATTGGCAACAGGGGTTATCCTGAAAATCAACAGCCCGGGTGGAAGCCCCGTTCAGGCAGGCATGATTTACGATGAAATCCGGCGTTTGCGTCAGGTTCATCCCGACAAGCCTCTTTACGTCGTCGTTGAAGAATTGTGCGCTTCCGGCGGCTATTATGTTGCGGCAGCGGCGGACAAGATTTTTGTCGACAAGGCCAGTATGGTCGGTTCCATCGGCGTCATGATCAACGGTTTCGGCGTCACAGGCCTGATGCAGAAACTCGGTGTCGAACGCCGTCTGTTGACGGCTGGCGAATACAAGGGATTCCTTGACCCGTTCAGCCCGCAGACGCCACAGCAGGTCCAGTATGCACAGTCCATGTTGAACCAGATTCACCAGCAATTCATCGACGTTGTCCGTCAGGGCAGGGGCGACCGGTTGAAAGAAAACAAGGAAATCTACAGCGGGCTGGTTTTTCTTGGTCCCGAAGCAATTAAAATGGGGCTGGCTGACGACCTGGGTACCATTGAAAGCGTCGCCCGTGACGTAATCGGGGAACCGGTCATTATCGATTATACCGAACAGGAAAGACTGTCTGACCGTTTCCTGAAGAAATTCGGCGCATCGGTCGGTTACGGCGCGGTTCAGGCCGGTCTCGATATCAATCCCGTTCCATTGCGCTGATTCGTTTTTTATATGTCCGGCATTCAGATAAAATTGAAGCCGGACATTTATTTTTTTTGCGATTTGCTGTTACTATTAAGACCAATCTGACCTGTAGACTGTAGATAAAGGCAGATAACTTATTTTACGGACTGGATGGAGGCTGAAAATGTCGAAACGAATCCTGACAGGATTGGCTGGAGGCGTCGTTGTACTGGCATTGTTGAATATGGCCAACGCGCAGAATGTCACCGATCCGGGCAAAAGCGTTTTGTCATACAGACAGCAGCAGGTCATCCGGAATGAATTTTCCAAGATACAGTCGCCATCGGAACGCCAGATGGCGATGGACTGGAGTGATGCCAAAAAAGTGTCTGAAACCATGTGTCGTCCGGCCGCACTGCGGTATTTCCAGAGACAATACAAAAATGCAGACAGGGTATTTCTCGGCGATACACAAAGTGACAGTCTTAAACTGGAAAGTAACGAGTTGCTGACTGGCACCGGGCAGGTCAGGGCGGGTGTAACCTGGCATTACTTTACATTTTCCTGCCAGCTGAATCCGAGAAATGGCCGGGCAGTTTCGTTTAACGCCAATATTACACGATCGGAAAGTTATACCCGCCAGTCGATTTGACTGAACAGGGTAAATGATCAGGGAAACTATGAGAAAACAGGATATTGCCAAAATCTTGCTTGTCTTATGCGCCATGATGCCGGTGGCTTCCATGTCGTTCGCCGGGGATAAACCCCTGAGTCCGGACGACGTTCCTTCCGAATGCAACAAAAAAAACGGGTCCGTCATCGATGTCAGCACCTTGCGCAAGCGGATTGCCGCGATTCCCAAAAAAACAAGCACATGGATCGACAGTACTTATGGCTTTCAGTTTGTCTATCCGTCGGGGCTGAGGCCATCTCACCAGTTTGAAGCTACATATCTGCAACCCGGCAACTGGAGTTATTTCAGTACGAAAGACAATGGCCGCCGTCTCGTGTCGATCAAATTGCCGACAACTCCCCAAAAGACGACGGTTGCCGATATCCGGATAGGCGTCAGTACCGATCCCGCCGTGGTTTCGCAATGCCGGGAGCTGCCTGCCAATGCCGATCAAAAAAGCCTGAAAACGTTCAAAAACAACGACATTGTCTATACCTATTTCACGGCAAAAGACGCTGCCATGAGCAAAAGCATCGATGTCGAGGCGTATCGTACCGTTCATCAAAACCGGTGCTATTCAGTCGAATTGATGGTCAATGCCATCGATCCTTCCGTTCAGAGCCCGCCGGACAAGGATGCCATGAAACCCGAACTGGCCATGAAAAGGCTCAATGCCCTGTGGCGCCAGATGGATTTCAAGTGGCTGCCGTGATTCCCTTTTAAATCAACTTTCGCCCGTTCTTGCGGTATGCAGCCGCAAACACGGGAGGTTTGAGCCAATGTCATCCGTTGGTCCTGTCAAAACACGCACTTCCTGTCCAGTTGTCGTGCCTGAGTGAAACAGATATGTTTCCGGTAAATGGCTGTTTCAATTCCTCATCCATCATCCATATGAAAAATATATAAATTCAAACAAAAAAAGTATTTTTTATATGGATTCCAAAAGAATAAACTGACATTGCCGATATTCAAATTTCGTTGATCACATCAACCAGCATAGTCAGGTGTTGCCATGAAAACCGTAATCACATTCGTCAAAAACTGGACATTGCCTCTGGGAATCGTTTTTGGTGCAATCGGGTTTTCCGTCTTGTGGCACTTCAATTTTCTGGTGCCGTATCTTATCTTTACCATGCTGTTG
>JAHYZB010000031.1 GCA_019424645.1 Oxalobacter formigenes | reverse complement strand
GACAAAGATGGGCGTTTTTCCCCTGTTTGATCGCCAGTTCCAGATTCCGGTGAAAACCGGCCGGATTGCCGATTTCCAGCATCGAATCGCAATAAGCCAGCCTTTTCAGTTTCGACTCATATTCCAGACGGTGCGTCACGTCATGGCCCGTAAAGACAGCCAGATCCTCATTGCCGGCCGTCTTGAGCAAAACGCCGTCCACACTCAACAGGCGCCCGAATTTCGGGTTATACATTTCGATGTTCCGGCTTTTGTCCGCTTTCAGGTCAGCCATAGGACAAATGTCGCAGGGCGCAGTTCTGTCCCACAAGAGCTCATAACACTTTTTGCCCGGCGTGATATCCGGAAGATGATTTTTCAGGGCGCGGTTGGCAAAGCGCAATTCATACGTATCGCGGTCGATGATATAAGCGATGGCATGCAGGCTGTCCAGAACATTTTGTGTCAGGATAAGGGACGATTTCAGGGCCGTGATATCGTTTCCGGTGCAAACGCCGCACGGCTGTTTGTCAATCACGGCATACTGGTAATTCATCTTGATCCAGCGCTGCGTTTTTTCGAAAAAAACCTGTTTTGAGACGGGTTGGCGATTTTCCTGTACCGCGGGCAGCGGACAGTCAAGGCAGGGGGAAGAACGACTGAAAAAAGTCCTGTAACAGGCATCGCCGGTTTTTGCCAGAGGAAACGTTTTTGAAGTAGCCCTGTTCATCCACCGTATTTCGTATGTGTCGAAATCAATAATGCCTGAAAATGAATGACTGGTTTCTACGATGAATTCTTCAATAGTGGCCATAACAAGTTAATCGGAAAAGGGACAACGGCATTCGGTAATGGCACAAACAATTATTACCTATGTTTCCTATGGGCAATATATTAACTGTAACACAATAAAAAAAGAACCAGCCCGTCAATTTCCCCCGATTTATGGAAAAACAACACAGAGAGGGGAAAAACCGGTGAATTTCATTCGTCGTCCCTCTGAAAAACTTTCAAAACGATGAAAATCGCACAGATTTTCTTCGGGGAAACTGGCCTTTTCCGGCAAATTGGTTACAATGCTTCTTTAAGAAAAAGAGGTCATGGCTCATTCCGGTTCACCCGGTCGGGAAACAGGTGCCGTGTGAGACATGCAGGCCGAAAAGAAATACGATGCTCGTTTTTATCACCATGTTGGCCATGGGTGGCCTGATCGGTTTTGTCGGCGCCGGAGGCGCCGGGGTTGTGATTGCCGTATTGACACTTGTTTTCAATATTCCCATCCATACCGCCGTCGGCACCTCGCTGGCTGCCATGATATTCACCACACTTTCCGGCGCGTTCAGCCATTTCCGTGAAGGGAACCTGAACGTCAAAATCGGGCTGACCGTTGGCCTTTCCGGCGCTTGCGGCGCTTTTGTCGGCTCGAAAATCTCCACCCTCTTGCCGGGCAGTGAACTCAAGTTCTTTACGGCATCCATGCTGATTGCGTCAGCTATCCTCGTCTACACCCGCCTGACTTACCCGAACCTGCCGCTTTTTCATCTCAGGCAAGGGCAGAAAACCGATCTTGCCGGCAGCCGTTTCTGGCTTCTGGCAGGCTTGACCGGTGTCGGCAACGGCCTGTTGTCAGGCACCTTCGGTTTCGGTGCGGCACAGTTCATCCAGCTGTCATTGCTGATTTTCTTTGCCATGCCGCTGTACCATTCCGTCGGCACCACCATGCTGATCATCCTGCCAATTGCCGCTTTCGGCGGTCTCGGCTACCTGCTTTCCGGATACCTTGACTTCATGCTCTTCATACAGGTCCTGCTCGGCCTGATGATCGGGGCCTATGTGGGCGCCAAATTCACCCGCCATGCACCGCGATGGTTCCTGAAGTGGATGATGGTCCTTTTGCCGGGCGTAGCCGGCCTGCTCATGATGCTTTTCGACCTGAAATAAAAGACGTTTTCAGGAGTAAAAGACCCGTTTTTCCTTGAATGGAGGCAATAAATGCCAAACATGTGAGCAAACACAAAAAGCATCCATGCCAATACGTTAAAAAGTAAGCAACCCATCAGCCGGGAAATGGGCGCAACACCCCGTGTTTCCGGCTAATGCCCCAAAAGCTTTTATGGCGTATTCATCATGGCAACATCAAGACATCTCAGCTATACCAGACAAGGCATCCTGAACAGTCTTCACCTCGTGATTCTGTTCATGTCCCTGTTTCTCGTGGTCACCATCACCTACGATACCTTCCATCACATCCAGTTTCTCTCAAAACGGAGTTTTCTCGACATCCAGTTCTGGATCTGCATGTTTTTCCTGTTCGTATTCTTTCTGGAAATGTATCTGGCGCAAAACCGCTGGGAATTCTTCTTTACCCACTTCCTGTTTTTGCTGGTATCCATTCCCTATCTGAATATCATCCATTATTGGGACCTCACGTTTTCTCCGGAAACCAACTACATCATCCGGTTTGTGCCGATGATCAGAAGCGGGTATGCACTGGCCATCGTCAT
>JAHYZB010000030.1:2464-9347 GCA_019424645.1 Oxalobacter formigenes | reverse complement strand
CGGCACAAAAGTATTGTCCGACTGCATCGTTGTCAAGGTCACAGTCAATCCCGGCGAAACTTTCGTCGACCGGATGATCGCCATGGTCGAAAACGCAAAACGCCAGAAAACACCAAATGAAATCGCCCTGACGATTCTTCTGGTTGCCCTGACGATTGTGTTCCTCGGAGTTGTCGTCACCTTGCTGCCCTTTTCGAAATTTTCCGTACTTCAATCCGGTATGGGACATCCTGTCAGCCTCATCGTACTGGTCGCACTGCTGGTCTGCCTGATCCCGACGACGATTGCCGGTTTGCTTTCGGCAATAGGCGTCGCCGGCATGAGTCGCCTGATGCAAGCCAACGTCATTGCCACCTCGGGGCGCGCCGTCGAAGCTGCGGGGGATGTCGATGTCCTCTTGCTGGATAAAACCGGAACGATCACTCTCGGCAGTCGACAGGCCAGCTGTTTCATCCCTGTTTCGGGCGTAAGCGAAACTGAGCTGGCTGATGCAGCCCGTCTGGCATCTCTTGCCGATGAAACACCGGAAGGTCGAAGCATCGTCACACTGGCAAAAGAAAAATACCAGCTGAACGACAAAAAGGAAATGGATCAGGAAACGGAATTCATTCCGTTTACTGCCCAGACCCGAATGAGCGGAGTCGATCTTGCCGATG
This sequence comes from Oxalobacter formigenes, assembly GCA_019424645.1. Lineage (GTDB taxonomy): Bacteria > Pseudomonadota > Gammaproteobacteria > Burkholderiales > Burkholderiaceae_D > Oxalobacter > Oxalobacter formigenes_D. The sequence continues at coordinate 8,691 of JAHYZB010000030.1, read as the reverse complement.
GTCGAAAAATCAGAAAAGGAGCCTCTGACGCGATCAAAAAATATACCGAAGCGCTTGGCAATCCGTTTCCTCTTTCACTCCAGTCGATTGTCGATGAAGTCGCACTTTCAGGAAGCACTCCGCTGGTCGTCGCCGAAAACGGCAAGCCACTAGGTGTCGTCGAACTGAAAGACGTCGTCAAGACGAGAATCAAGGAAAGATTTGCCGAATTGCGTCAAATGGGCCTCAAAACCGTCATGATCACCGGCGATAATCGCCTGACCGCAGCGGCCATCGCGGCAGAAGCAGGGGTTGACGATTTTCTGGCTGAGGCCACACCTGAAACCAAACTTCAACTGATACGGGATTATCAGGCTGAAGGACGACTTGTCGCCATGACCGGCGATGGCACAAACGATGCGCCCGCTCTGGCACAGGCAGATGTAGCCGTTGCCATGAATTCAGGCACTCAGGCCGCCAAGGAGGCTGGCAATATGGTCGATCTGGACAGCAATCCGACCAAGCTGATTGAAATTGTCGAAACCGGCAAGCAAATGCTGATTACCCGCGGCTCCCTGACAACGTTCAGTATCGCTAACGATATCGCAAAGTATTTCGCCATCGTTCCAGCCGCTTTCGTGGCAACGTATCCCCAGCTGGAAGCCCTGAATCTGATGAGGCTCGCCAGCCCGGCTTCCGCCATTTTAAGTGCCGTCATTTTCAACGCGATCATCATCATCTTTTTGATTCCCCTCGCTTTGAAGGGCGTCAAATACCGTCCGGTAGGCGCCGCAGCGCTTTTACGCCGCAATCTGCTGGTTTACGGACTGGGCGGGATTATCACTCCGTTCATTGGCATCAAACTGATCGATTTGTTCCTTTCCTTTGCCCATCTGGTATGAAGACAGGAGATACTATTATGGAAAACATGGCTTATAAAACATTCTCTTTCTTGATGAAAACGCTTTATCCCGCTGTAATTCTGATCACGATGCTGACCCTGGTGACCGGACTGCTCTATCCTTCCCTGATAACAGGCATCGCCCAATCCGTCTTTCCGGAAAAAGCGAACGGAAGCCTGATTATGAAAAACGGGCAGCCCGTCGGCTCACGCCTGATCGGACAGAACTTTACCGATCCGAAGTATTTCTGGGGAAGGCCTTCTGCTACCGCAACGCATCCATATAATGCCGAAGCATCCGGTGGTTCCAATCTGGGATCTGCCAATCCGGAACTGGCGAACAACGTGAAAGAACGCATTGCAAAACTCAAAGCGGCCGATCCTGACAACGGAACGCCGATTCCTGTCGATCTGGTCACGAGTTCCGCCAGCGGTCTTGACCCCCATATCAGCAAGGCAGCAGCCGATTATCAGGTCAAACGAATTGCACGACTCCGGAATATTTCGGAAATAAAAATTCAGGATCTGGTCGAAAATCATGCGAAAGGGATACAGATGGGATTTCTGGGCGAACCGATGGTCAATGTGCTTGAGTTAAATCTTGCACTGGACGATATGGATACTGGTAATATTTCCGTTGCGGTCCTTTCCCGATAATGTGAAGCGGGAACCAGTGACATAATTTATATGGATGTGACCCACTTATGAGCGATCGACGTCCCGATCCCGACCTGCTTTTGAAGCAGGTCAACGCGGATGAAGCGCAATCGAAAAAAGGACGCCTGAAAATATTTTTCGGCGCCTCGGCTGGTGTAGGTAAAACCTACGCCATGCTTTCAGCAGCTCATGAGGCATTGAAACAGAATGTGCCGCTTGTCATCGGCATTGTCGAAACACATGGCCGTTCCGAAACGGCCATGTTGACAGAGGGTTTACCACACCAGCCGCTGAAAAAAATCCTTTATCGGGATCGGGAACTGGAAGAATTCGACATTGATCAGGCGCTGGAATTCGGAAAATCCCATCCCAATGCCCTTGTTCTTCTGGATGAACTGGCTCATTCCAATGTGCCCGGTTCCCGCCATCCGAAACGCTGGCAAGATGTCGAAGAACTCCTTGTAGCAGGCATTGATGTCTGGACGACGATGAACGTCCAGCATCTTGAAAGCTTAAATGACATCGTCACCCGTATTACCGGCATTCCGATTCGCGAAACAGTCCCCGACCGCATTTTTGACCATGCAGAAGAAGTCATCGTCGTGGATCTGCCCCCTGACGAACTGATTCTGAGGCTGAAGCAGGGCAAAATGTATTTGCCTGAACAGGCAAAACTGGCTTCCAGGAATTTTTTCAGAAAAGGTAATCTCCTCGCGCTGCGAGAATTGACCTTGCGCCGGACGGCCGACCGCATTGATGGTGAAATGCAGGCTTACCGCCTGAAAAACGCGAGCACGACGGTGTGGCCCAACCGTGAATCGCTTCTGGCCTGTGTCAAACCAGACCAGTCCGGCGAGAAAGTCATTCGCAATTGCGCCCGGCTGGCCGCCCAGCTGGGTGTTCCATGGCATGCCATTTTTGTTGAAGTACCCTCACAATCCAGTGACGACAGCACGCTTTATGAACGGGCAGCACGTGTTCTCAAGCTGGCGGCTAATCTCGGTGCAACGATTGCCACCCAGTCGGCAACGGATGTGGCTTCAGCCCTGATCCGCTATGCAAGAGACCATAATCTGTCCAGACTCGTTCTGGGACGAAGCAAAAAACGCTGGTTTCTGCCATGGGAAAAAACGATTGCACAAAAAATCGGCCAGGCAGCGGATGATCTCGATATCCTGCAAGTCTCGGTATCGGAATCGTCGTTGTTCCACATTCCAAAACCGCATTTCACCTTCGAACCCGACAAGATCGAGTGGAAAAACTATCTGGCTACCTTCCTGATCTGTTCACTCACGGCATTATGCGCCATGCCTCTTATCGGCCTGCTGGACCTGATCAACATCGTCATGCTGTTTCTTCTGGCAGTGGCCGGGATTGCCTTGCGATACGGTCGGGGGCCGGCGATATTGGCCGCTTTCATCAATGTGCTCTTTTTTGATTTTTTCTTTGTTCCACCACGTATTTCTATTGCGGTGAGTGATGCTCAGTTCATTATAACCTTTGTAGTCATGCTCTTCGTCGCTCTTGTCATCGGACAACTGACAGCCAATCTTAAAATGCAGGGCAATGCGGCGACCGAGCGTGAACGACGGGTACGCAGCCTGTATGAAATGTCTCGCGATCTTTCCGGCGTTTTAATGGTTGAACAGATCGCTGAAATCGCGGCACGTTTTCTCCATACCGAATTCGGTGCAAGAAGCGCCCTGTTTATTGTCGATGACAAGGATCAGCTGAAAAAAATGAACAAGGCGACCGCCAGTCCGAATATGGCACTGGGGCAGTGGGCATTCGAGCATGGCAATACGGCAGGTCTCGGCACCGATACCTTGCCAGCCAGTCCCTGTCTGGTCATTCCGCTGAAAGCGACCATGCGATTGAGGGGTATTCTGGCTGTCGAACCGGAAGAAGGCACTTTTCTTGGACCAGAGCAGAGAAGATTGCTCGATATTTGCGCATCATTGCTCGCCATTTCCATCGAACGCATTCACTATCTGGATGTTGCCCAGAAAACTGTCGTCCAGATGGAATCGGAAAAACTGCGTAATTCGCTGCTTTCAGCCATCTCCCACGATCTCCGGACGCCTCTGGCAGCTCTTGTGGGTCTGGCCGATACCCTGAAACTGACCAGTCCCGATGCAAAAGCGAGTGATAAAGAAATTATCGATTCCATACATCAGTCTGCAATGAGAATGAATGACCTCGTCAATAATCTGCTCGATATGGCACGTCTCGAATCCGGAACGGTACAACTGAACCGGCAATGGCAGCCTCTGGAAGAAGTCATCGGAAGCGCCCTCTCATCGTGCTCGTCTTTGCTGAAAGAACGTCCGATAAACGTGCATCTGGATGAGATTCTTCCACTGGTCAATATTGATGCCGTCCTGATTGAACGTGTACTTGCCAATATCCTTGAAAATGCATGCAAATACACGCCCGCACACTCATCCATCGAAATCAGGGGATTCCGCCAGAATGACAACGTCATTATCACCATCGATGATCATGGCCCCGGACTCCCGCCGGGAAGGGAAAATGCCATTTTCGAAAAATTCGAAAGAGGCGCCAGGGAAAACGCGACGCCGGGTGTCGGCCTTGGACTCGCCATTTCCAGAGCCATCATGAAAGCTCATGGGGGTTCCATTGACGGAGAAAGCCGATACAATGGGGGAGCCCGTTTCACGTTGAAGCTGCCGTTTTCTTCTCCTCCCGATATTTCCGACAATCTTCTGGATAAATAAAAATGGACAACAAGCTCCGGATACTGACCATCGAAGATGAATCGAATATCCGCCGGTTCGTCAGGCTTGCCCTTGAAACGGAAGGGTATGAGGTATTCGAGGCCGATGGACTCAAACGCGGCCTGATAGAAGCAGGAACACGGCGCCCCGATCTGGTCGTCCTTGATCTGGGATTGCCGGATGGTGACGGACTCGATTTCATTGTCGATCTGCGAAACTGGTCGGAAATACCCGTTATTGTGCTGTCAGCCCGAAACAGTGAGCACGATAAAATCTCGGCACTCGATGCAGGAGCGGATGATTATCTGGAAAAACCGTTCGGAGCAGGAGAATTGCTCGCCCGCGTCCGGGCCCAGTTACGACGCCAGCAGCGCTCGAACAACGATCCGAACATCCGTTTTGCCGATATATGTATCGATCCCGTGCGCCGTTTTGTTGAAAAAAATGGCGAACCTGTTCACCTCACTCCCATTGAGTACCGGATACTGACCTTTCTGGCTTCACAACCAGACAGGGTCGTCACCCACCAGCAGCTTCTGAAAGCGGTATGGGGACCGGGCCACACCGAAGACATGCACTATATTCGTGTACACATGGCCAACCTGCGGAAAAAAATCGAAAAGAATGCCTCTATGCCAAAGCATCTGGTGACAGAAGCAGGGATCGGGTACCGTTTCGTTCCTGAACCCAGATAAGACGAGGACACCGTACCCACGAGCGTGCAGGAATGCAGGTTATCTACAGGTTCTGAAGCAATACCACAAAAATCATGACCGGAGCGATAATACGCAGGAACCATTTCAGCAACGGCAGCCACCATGGGCTTCTGCCCTGGTTTGCAAATTGTTCCGAGACCCGTGTCCACGATTTCCATCCGACCAGAATGGCTACCATAATTCCTCCGAAAGGCATGATCAGATTGGAACTGATGTAGTCGAGAATGTCGAAAAAGTTTTTGCCAAAAAACTTGTAGTCATTCCAGACCCCCATTGACAGAGAAGCCGCAATACCTAAAACGAACATCAATATAGACATGACAATTGTCGTGGGAGTTCGTCGACAATTGAACTCATCAATGAAAAAGCTCACTACTACTTCCATCAGGGAAACGGAAGAGGTAAGCGCCGCGACAAAAAGCAGGAAAAAGAAAAGAACCCCGAAAAACTGGCCACCGCCCATCTGTGAGAACACGGCAGGCATTGTAATAAAAGTGAGTCCGGGTCCGGCGGAAGGATCGAAACCGAATACGAAAACGGCGGGAAAAACCATCAAACCCGACAGGAAACAGACCAGTGTCGACAGTGTAATGACGCTTCCGGCAGAATGAGGCACATAGGTATCGTCTGAAGCATAGGAACCATAAGTAATCATACATCCCATGCCGAGAGACATGGAAAAAAAGGCGAGTCCCATCGCTTCAATAATCATCTTGGCATTGACCTTCGAAAAATCAGGATTTAAAAAGGTAATGACGCCATCGATAGCTCCAGGCAAAGTAATCGCTCTGCCAATCAGGACAAGAATCAACAGAAACAGCATGATCATCAGGTATTTGCTGACCTGTTCGATACCTTTTTGCACACCTGCCAGAATAACGCCAGCCGTGACCCCCATGAACAGGGCATGATACCAGAGAGGTTCCATGGGATCGGCGATGAACGAACTGAAAATACCTGATAAAACCGTGGGATCGGCAGTCAGGATTGCACCATCGACCGACTTGACGATATAAGCAATCGTCCAGCCACCGACAACGCTGTAAAAAGACAGAATCAGGAAGCCGCACAGAACACCGATGTATCCTACGAGAGACCATGTACGACCGCCAAGCTTTCGATAAGCTCCCACAGGACTTTTTTTGGTCACGGAACCAACAAGCATTTCGGCAATCATCAATGAAATGCCCAGTGTAAAAACAAGCAACAGAAAAATAAGAAGGAAGGCACCGCCAC
>JAHYZB010000030.1:1570-2454 GCA_019424645.1 Oxalobacter formigenes | reverse complement strand
CCGAGCCCAATAGCTGAACCAGCGGCTGCAAGCACGAAACCAAGACGTGAGCCCCATTCTGCACGCGCCATAAGAATATCCCTTACCAGTTAAAGTCTGTTATCTGAAAAAATATCGAAAACACAACGAGGACAAGACTGTATTGAACAGTTTTTTCAAGTGTCTGAAAGTGCATTTCTCTAAAATAATCGTGCATTATACTTTAGTACGATTTTTTCTTGCTTGCTTAAACTAACTGCGCCTATACTCGTCAGTTTCTGGCAACATTTATCAAAATTCAATATCACCAGTTTTACAGAGGAACATTAAGTATGACGACTATCAAAGCAGCTGTTCATGGCCTTGGAAATATTGGTCGGCATGTCATTGACTGCCTGACCTGCGCGCCTGATTTTGAATGTCTCGGTGTCATTCGCAGGGAATCATCTCTCGGAACACAGGCACTGGAACGCAAAAATATCCCCGACTATGCATCCATCGACAAACTGATCGCGGAAAAAGGCAAGCCTGACGTCGTCATCCTGTGTGGTCCCTCACGATCTGTCCCGGAAGATGCCAGTTTCTATCTTTCCAAAGGTATCCGTACAGTGGACAGTTTCGATATTCACGGTGACATTGCCGAACTGGTGAAAAAGCTGGACAGTGTCGCCAAAGAAAACAATAGCGCCTGTATTACAGCCGCTGGTTGGGATCCGGGTACCGATTCGGTCTTCCGCACGCTGTTTGAAGCGATGGCACCAACCGGAACGACATTTACCAATTTCGGCCGTGGCCGTTCGATGGGACATTCAGTCGCAGCACGTGCCATCAATGGCGTCGCTGACGCCACTTCCATAACCATCCCTATCGGTGGCGGACGCCATGCCAGGCTCGTCTATGTCCTG
>JAHYZB010000030.1:0-1486 GCA_019424645.1 Oxalobacter formigenes | reverse complement strand
CAGATCAAAAAAGATCTCGCAAGCGACCCTTACTTCAGTCACGATCCGCTCGATGTCCGCGAAGTGAAAACACCGGAAGAAATGGAAGCGGTCGCTGACAATTCCCATGGCGTATTGATGGAAAGAATCGGAGCGTCCGGACGCACGTCCAACCAGAACCTCGCTTTCACGATGAAGATCGACAATCCGGCATTGACCTCACAGGTACTGGTCTCCTGTGCGCGCGCCGTTACCCGTATGGGAACAGGGTGCCATACATTGATCGATGTACCGCCGGTCATGCTCCTTGCTGGCGAGCGCATGCAGCACATTGCAAGACTGGTCTAAAACAGTCTTGTTCAGGAACGGGTCAGCCAAAGGACTCGTCATGTCCGAGTGACCTGTCCCGTTCCAGTCTTTGAAACATTTCAGAAAATGAATCTTCCTCATCCAGATATGTTTCCTCAAGAGGCTCAAACTCAATATCGGAACCCAATAATTCATACCGGTCCAAATCGGACAACCCGGACCTTTTTGGACGTCTGTTTTTCGTAGCCATATTCGTCTCCTAAAGACATCAAAACACAAAGGTTTCAAATATAGTGTGCTTCGAGCAAAGCAAAACGATTTGATGGCTGTCAAAAAACCGGAATGAATTGTCTGCATTTTATTATCCAGACTCATGGTATGGACGGCTTATGTATCTCATCATGATTTATCGTTTAAGGCATGATGTACTATACACAGGCAAAATTTGGCATCCCCCTAACCAAAATGTCAGAAAGTGTTTTATGAATCAGTCCGATTTGCACGGAAAAGTGTTCCTCTTTTTCTTATTGATAGTGACACTGGCTTTTTTCTGGATATTGCTTCCCTTTTATGGGGGACTATTCTGGGGATTCATTCTTGCCATTCTTTTCATGCCGGTAAACGATTTTTTCCTGCGCAAAATGCCTGGAAAGAAGAATCTGTCGGCACTTTTGACGCTGGCCATCTGTCTGCTGATCGTCATCATCCCATTAATCGTTGTAGCTGGTTCACTCGTTGAAGAAAGTTCGTTTCTTTACCAGAAAATACTGAATCAGAGAATCAATTCAGATGCCTCTTTCCGGCACATTATCAGCCAACTTCCTGACTGGGCAGTGGGTCTGCTGGACTATTTCGGCATTTCTTCATTCGAGCAATTGCAAAAAGAAGCTACCCGCCTCATTCTTGTGACCGGTCAATACCTCGGCAGCCGTGTTTTCATCATCGGACAGAACGTACTTGATTTTACAGTCGGCTTTTTTGTCATGCTCTATCTTCTTTACTTTTTGTTAAGAGACGGGCACGATCTGGCTGACAAAATCAGAAGCAAGATTCCCCTCGCAGACAATCAGAAAACCAGACTTCTGACAAAATTCATGGGGGTCATACGGGCAACCGTCAAGGGAAATCTGGTCGTCGCACTGGTTCAGGGGGGACTCGGTGGGCTGATATTCTGGCTTCTCGGCATAGAGGCAGCCCT
>JAHYZB010000003.1 GCA_019424645.1 Oxalobacter formigenes | reverse complement strand
CTAAAAATTACCAAGTAAGTAGCGCACACCTATCTTTCTCTTCAAGAATTAAAAGGGTTACTATTGGCTTAAGTATTGAAATTTGGAATTCATCCTGTAAATTGATGAAATGATCGAAATCAGCCTAGAACCTCTCCTCGCAATCATTCGGAATGAATTCAAAGCAGACTGGAATGGTTTGCATGGCATCCGTCACTGGGATCGGGTCTTTCATCATGGCATCGTTATTGCCAAAAAAAGAAAGGCTGATCTTGATGTGGTGACCCTGTTTGCTTTTTTGCACGACAGCTGCCGGTGGAATGATAATTCTGATTACCGGCATGGGGAAAGAGGGGCTGAATTTGCTTATGGTCTGAATGGCAAATTATTTTATCTCGATGATTCCCAACTTGATGATTTGTATTTTGCTATTCGTCACCATTCGGGTGGTGAAATTTCCACTAATCCAACGATTCAAACTTGTTGGGATGCTGACAGACTCGATTTGGGAAGAGTTGGAATGAGACCTTCGGCTCAATTTCTTTCTGATATTGCTTCCAGAATGATTGATGATGCTTATAAATTGAGTATCAGAAGAATACCTTTATAGTTAAGCTTCGATTTACATGATAAGTAATCTGAAAAATATGGATACTGCTAGAACCAAGGTAACAAATCTTGAACAATTTTTAAATTTATTGAAAAAAATCAAGACGTAAACTACAAAGAAAATCCCAATTTGCATTTATTTTATAGAGGACATGCTAATGAAACGTGGGAAGTAATTCCTTCTGCATATCGAAATATAAATAAAAATACTTATTTAAATAAAGAGTATCGAGCATACCAAGAAATGTTATGTAAAGCTCCTCTCGAGTTCAGTAATGATACAACTCTATTCGAAAAACTGATAAGAATGCAACATCATGGCTTGCCAACGCGATTGATTGACATCACTGAGAATCCATTGGTAGCTCTTTACTTCGCTTGCGAAGATTGCAAAGAGGATAAAGAAAGTGATGGCTCGGTATTGATGTTTGTAAGTCATCAACAAGATATTAATTATTCTTCATCCATTCCAGAAACTGCATTTAGTGGAATTTATAATGAAAACATATTAAGTGAAATTGAATTGAATTTACAACTACCATTTATGAGAGTATTCGCAGAAATTTTAGGGTTTAAATCAGGAATTGAAGTACTTGATGATGCAGTTCATGAAAGTATAAACCATGCTTTGGAAGAAATTACTGATATTACACATAAACTTGTAAATTTCTTTCAACGTAGTAATGAAATAGTCGAAATACTTGAAAAATTAGCAAATATAGACAAATGGGTAACAATTGTCGAAAAGGAAAAAATTAGTGTTTTTAATAAGAAAAGTATTATAAATAGATTGCAAGAAATTGAGAAAAAATTACTTAAATTGATATTTTATAATCCTATTAATTATAATCTTGAATGCAAAGAAATTTATTTAGTCAATCCTCCATTAAATAATCCTCGGATTGTGCGTCAACAAGGCGCATTTTTTATTTTTGCACCATTACAGCCAATTTCAGATACTAAAAAAGTACCTGATTTTGAAATTATTATTGATTCTAAATATAAGAAAAACATAAGAGATGAGCTTGCATCTATTAATATTAAAGAAAGCTTCTTGTTTCCAGAATTAGATATACAAGCAAAAGTGATTAGAAAAAATATTTATGATTATTAATATCAATTATATTAGGTAATACTAATCTATTAAAGGCATATCAAAATGCCGATTTGAGAAGAAGTGATGAGGTGGAGCAGGTGGAACAGTCTATTTCTCATGTTCCACCCACCAAGTCAAAGACAACTGACATGTGCCGGTAAGACTTTTCACGTACGACGTGCTTTTCATAATATGAACCTTTTGAAGGTTTAATCGCGGTTTACTACTGTCTAATGTATCTGGGGTAAGTGCAGATTATCCAAGTCCAGAACATCCGGATTTTTATTGACATCTTTGAGCATGTAGCCAATCCAGCCTTCTACGCCTTGCATTCCAATATGATGCCTCACCAAGTTTTGAGCATATTTGTCACTTTCACACCATCTTAATTCTCTAGCAGTATCAAGAACCAGCACACAAAATTCATCGAGATCGTATTGCATATAGTCAGGAATACTTAAGAACATATGGATATGAAGCCTTCCTGTTTTGTTTGCTTCAATCACAGGAATACAAAGCAGTTTCTTACCATACCGTCTATATGCTTTTCCGTAAACTTTTATGTTGAGTCGTTTGAGCAGTTCTTTGATAAATTTGTTTGCTTCATCGTGACTCAATTTTTCATAGCTACGCCATTTTTGGAAAATATAGGGTTTCAACGAAAAAGTCACGTCACACCAATTCTTGTCTTTGTAGGAATGTAGCGTGTCATGGATATGCTCAATCCAAACTTTATAAAGGCTACCTTCAATTTCGTACGCTTCGTTATACCAGTTCATACGGATGCCCTTTGTTGCTGTTCTATCCATGCGTCGATGTCACTTTCCAGCCAAGCGACGGCTCGTTCTCCTAACTTGAACTGTTTTGGAAAGGCACCATGTTTCATCTTTTCGTAAATAGCAGTTCGGGAGCAGGCTGTTCTTTCGATTACATCTATGATTTTTAACAGTTTTTTAGCCATAGTTATCTTTCTTATAAAATATTAAAAGTTTGATTTTTTTCTCTGAAGACCCCAGCAGATCCGTAGGTATTCATATGTATTTATAAAAACAGATAGCTTTTCGGGAAGATTTTTTTGGATTTTTCCATATTAATTTGTTATGTAAATAATTCTTTATTGATATATAGAAATAGGTTGAATTAATCCTATTTTTATGTAAAATCAGAAATATTCGTAAAGGAATCCATTGAATTGGGAGAACAGATTCATGAATATCAATACAGAAATCTTGGTATCCATTACCGAAGCTAACCAGAATTTTTCCCGTGTCGCCAAACTGGTAGACGAAAAGGGATCGGCAGTCATTATGAAAAACAATCGTCCTCGATACCTGCTAATCGACTTCGCTCATGCTGAAGCGATGGCAGCCACTGCGGATGACGATGTGAAGGCAATATCCAATCGCCTTATCTCAAAAAATAAAGTCGCTTATGACGAGCTGGTAAAATGAAGACCTTAACGACCAAACAAATCTTGAGACTTCTTTCAGAATTGATTGCACAAACAGGGGGTTCTGACGGCATCCGCGATGAAAGAATGCTTGACTCGGCTTTACTGGTACCCTTTCAGAATTTTGATGGAAAATATGGATTAATATTAGGGAGGGATATCAGGGAATGAATAAGCGCAAGATGCTTGTCAATTGCCGATAACGATACGCATGGTTTTTCATCAACGGTAATTTTATGATGGTCGTAATGATGGTTATTATTTGTTTTATGTATGTAAGCAAATGATTTATAAAGAAGTTACGAATCCCCCTCTCCCGCCAGAATATAAAGCCGCAAATCATTGGAAATGATTTGCGGCTTTTTTGTTTCCGCCAGACAGGGGCTGAACTCGTCATGGTATGACTTTCAGCCCGGTTGTTTCTATCTAGGTCTGATATCAGGAAATCATTGCATATTGATCCAAAACAGCCAGCCTCAATAAAAAAACGCCAGATCCGATTTCTGTGTTATTATGGCCCTTCAATATTTTCAAGTCCCAGATTCAGTCAGCTTCGTCGCACTGTTTTCACAGTATCTTCATCGCCTCATTAGTCTTCCTTGATTATCTTGCTCTCGGGGCAAATGCCCTTTATTTATTATTTTTAAGGAATTCCAAAATGGAAACAGGTACTGTCAAGTGGTTCAATAATTCAAAAGGTTTTGGTTTCATCACACCGGACAATAACGGCGCTGATCTTTTTGCTCACTTCTCTGAAATTCAGGCAGGTGGTTTCAAGTCCCTCGAAGAAGGACAGAAAGTGAAGTTTGAATCCGGCGTTGGCCAAAAGGGGCCGCAGGCGAAAAACATCCAGCCGATGTAAGTTGCCAAAAGCCCCTTAAAAGGGGCTTTTTTAATTTTTACGTGTCAGGAGGCAAAAATGAAAAATTCAAACGAAATGAGCAATGCTGTCTGTGATAACTGCGGTGCACTTATCAATAGCGATTGCAACTCTGTGACCATAGAAATCAATCAGGTTCCACATGAATTCTGTTCAAGTGAATGTGACATTGAACGCCGGGCCAATATTGCGCTCATGAATATGACAGGGTGGAATGCTGCGTAAATGCAGGAACAGGCAGATTCATTCAGGCTGTTAATGGAATAGTTCGGGTTGCCGCAAATTCCCCCATGCCATGAATGCAAAACCACAAATCATCAATGATTTGTGGTTTTTTTATTTCTGAAAGGAACCGGCTTTGCAATGGCTTTTTTTTGGGGCGTCTTTTTTTACAAACCGGCAGTAAATTTTAAAAGCCTGCATCGCTCTATTTGATAAAACAGATTGATAACATACAAGCTGACCGAAGTATTCTGACGCGGTATGATTTTCGGATACCCAAATTGCCTTCCTGTTAAGAAAATCCTTTTTTGTTATACTACAAGGTAGTATAACAATGTTTATGTATACCGTTATTGAAACCGATATTTTCCAGAAACACATCAGTAATATATGGACTGAAGAAGAAAGGCTGGAATTTGTCAGCTGGATCGCGAACAATCCTTTGGCTGGCGATGTTGTGCCGCGTGCCGGAGGCGTTCGGAAAGTCCGGTGCAAACGTAGCGGTATGGGAAAAAGCGGCGGTACCCGAGTGATTTATTACAATATGCCTGATGATGGGGAAATCTGGCTACTGATTGCCTATACAAAGTCCAAATTCGACAATTTGCCGCCCAATGTGCTGTTGAAATTGAAGGAGCTTATCAATGGATAAGGAAATGAATGCGTTTTGCGAGGATCTTCTGGAATCTGCCAAACAGATGAAAGAGAAAAAAGCAGCCAGAAAAACGGCTGTTGTCGTTTCCGATATTACTCGGGCGCGCAATAAGGTCAACATGTCCCAACCGGCCTTTGCCGAGTTGATGGGCGTTTCTGTCCGCACATTACAGGCATGGGAACAGGGAAAACGCAACCCGTCCGGTGCGGCCAAAACGCTACTCCGTGTCGCGGAAACACATCCGGAAATATTGCGGAAACTGGCAAGGCACTGAACGAAGGGGCATGCAGGGGAAATCTGGAATGAGGCTAAGGAACGTTTGACATGAAAAACGGCATTCATGACCGCTTTTTTGGGTGCGACAGCGAGAGGGGATCAATCTGGGACATAGACGATCACGCGCCAGCCCACTGCCGCAGACGGAGTTTATCATTAAATGTTAAACAAAAACTGTTTTTCCCTCGCCAGACCGCATAAATACAGGGAATTCGTTGTTCACAAAGCGACGAATTGACCGGGAAAACGGGTCAATCAGATCGGCTCATCCGGAAATGCCGTGTAGTTCAGAACCCGGATACGAGTGTCGTAACCGTATTTTTTACGCAAATAGTCCAGATCGTCGCCATATTCGATGATCTTTATTTTCCGCTCGCTCCAGACGGCGTAACGGTAGATGGGTTCTTCCTTTCCATTGATGAAAACCGAAGGGCTTTCGCCGAAGTCGGCGATGAAAATGGTGTCAGTGCTGTCCGTGTCGGCGGTATGCATGGTGTTCGTCCGATAAAGGTTATGACCCTTACGAGGGGTCGGGCGGGTGCTGAATACAGCTCCAACTACGCTGCCTGCTTATTCCCTCCGGAGAGGTATTTTATTCACAGACACCCGCCCGTCAGAAACCGACGGACAAACGAATGCTTGCGATCAACTCGCAAACATCCAGCTATGTTGGAAGGTATATTCAGTACCTTGCTGTTTGTATAACGAGTTGATCAACAAAACATAAGATATTTTGTTGATTGCCTAATCATTTTGTATTTGCACATAAAAATGTGCGACCGCCGCAACCAACGAAGCGGCACAAATCACCGCAACGCTGGAAAACGTCGGTAGCACTTGGGTCGGTTGCTAGCCGAGTTGGTAAAAAGGGATATTCAGTCCCTTAGAGTCACCACCCCCGGTGACTCCGCTTACGAATTTACTTGATCGATTGGTTTAATGCAATACAGTTGTTTGCAAATTTTCTAACCTAGTCAACTTGCCAAGAAGTGATCAAATTTTGAAAATACTACTCTGATAAGAGACATTGATACCTATGATATGTCTTTTTAGCAAGATTTTATGACGATATTTCTGTAGTTGTAACAAGAAGGTACTTCTTATAGCTGGACTTTTTTTAAAGTTTTAAGCGGTTGTAATATTGCAACGATCAGAGAAAGAAAGGCTGCTACAAGTTGCTAAACAAGGTCAACTGAGGAAAAAATTAAGATGGAAAAAATACAAATATTGACAATTGTAGTTGAGCTAAAGTCTAAATATTCAGTAATCTATGGATTGATAAATAAGCAGGTATGAAATGAAGGCGACTACTATACGTATAAATCCAAGTATCTTAACTTGGGCAAGATCTAGAGCAGAGCTAGATCTATTGTCGCTTGCACAGAAATTAAAAGTTTCTGAAGATGTACTCGAAAAGTGGGAGGCAGGAATAGAAAATCCTACTTTTAAACAAGCTCAAAATTTTGCACATCATACCTTTATTCCTTTGGGGTATCTCTTTTTAGATAGCCCTCCAGAAGAAAAATTACCCATTACAGATTTTAGAACTGTTGATAGCACATATCATCAGAAGATGAGCCCCGATCTAATTGATACAATCAAAATTATTCTTCAACGCCAAGAATGGTATAGAGATTATATGATTGAGAATGGATTTGAAAAACTGTCATTTATTGGAACAATAAATTTAAACATGACCGTAAAAAATACGGTTGATCAAATAAGAAAATTGTTGGAGTTACAAAATGTTCCAACAAAAGGAACATTTGATGACTATTTTAGAACGCTTGTCTCTAGAATTGAAAATATAGGTGTTCTTGTAATGAGAGGAAGTGTTGTTGGAAATAGTAAAAATAGGAAATTAAATGTTGAAGAGTTTCGTGGCATTGCATTGGCAGATACGTTTGCTCCAGTTATATTTATAAACGAAAATGATTCACTTGGTGCTAGAATATTTACACTTTTACATGAATTCACTCATATATTGTTAGGTGAATCAGGAGTTTCTGATATTGACAGAAGGAATCATAGAAATTCAGAAAAATTTTGCAATGCAGTTGCTGCAGAATTTTTATGTCCAGAAACTGTTTATAAAAAATTATGGAATGATAATGAGTCACTTGAACAAAATTTATCTTTGTTAGCAAAAAAATTTCGAGTCAGTAAATGGGTTATTGCAAGAAGAGCACTAGATTTTAATTTTATAAATGAAGATACTTACAATGAATTTATTCGAAAGAGTATAGAGGAATTCAATAATTTGAAAAAAAAGGATATTGCAATTTCATTTTATAATTTACAACCGGGGAGAGTTAGTAAAAAATTTGCAGGCGCTGTTGTTTCAGAGGCATTAAGTGGGCGAATGCTTTTAAGAGATGCATCGATGCTAATTGGAATTAAACCTGAAAAAATGCATGTCTTTGCAAGAAAGGCAGGACTTTGATGTATCTTTTTGATTCAAATGTTTTTATTGAAGCAATGAATAGATACTATGAAGCATCTATTTGCCCTGGGTTTTGGAATTGGATCGATGTTGAACATCATAATGAAAATATTGCAAGCATAATCCCTGTTTATGATGAAATAAAAAGCGATACAAGATTTAAAGAAATTATGCCAAGCATTAAAGATATGTTTCTTTTAGTGACAGATAGTGAGACTGTTTCAATATATACTGATATTGTTAATTTTGTAAATAAAAATCCCAATTATGGAATTGTAAATAAAAATAAATTTTTCTCAGGTGCTGATCCTTGGATGATTGCTAAAGCTAAATCAATTAATGCAATTCTTGTAACTCATGAACAACCAGTTCAAACAAATTCAAAATGTAATGAATTTAAAGTAAATTATTGTAACACTTTTGAAATGCTAAAAAATCTAAAGGCGAAATTTATCTTACATACATAATTTGATGCTAAATTATAATATATAACATAAAAGATATTTAAATTAATGTATTTTATTTTGATTGTTTTATTTGTATTAAGATACATTTTTAATTAGCTTTTATTTAATTAGAATTTTTTGTTTGAGAATCAAGAATAAATATATCTGATTATAATTTTTAAAATTGTTTCTTTTTGAATGTAGTAATCTTTGTATTACTCACTCACCTTCTGCCCCACCTCAACCCGCCCCGGCTCTTTCCTTGTCCTATATCTAACCCTTCATTTTCGGGAAGGTCGAAGATAAAACTTCGTCCATCTACAAGCTTCCGTCAAAATGAAACTATCTTCCGCGTCTTGTCTGGCGATTGCGCTGTCGCTCGCTTTTCCTGCCTACGGGCAAACTAATGTGAATGCCGGTGAGGATCTGGTTACCGGTTATCTCAGCAAGGGACTCTACGATCTGTCTCTTCAGGGGGATGTGTCCTGGAATACAGCGTTCACATATGCCTCGACGAACACAAATAAGCTGAAAATCAACGGTAACGGCAACAAGATCACGTTCGGGCCGGCGACGGGGGTTTATTTTTATTTCACCCGGAATAACGGGTCTTTGGCGATTAATAATGCGGTGGTGGAAACGCAGACGTTTGCCGGGGTGCGGGATTCGCTTTTCTGGATCAATGCGTCGGGGATTACGACGAATTTCGATTTTAACGGGACGACTTTCCAGAATATCGGGCCGACGAATTTCAATCTTTATGCCTCGGCCAATTACGGACCGATTATTTCGCAGCGGGTGAACAGTGTCACGAATATCGACGGGGGAGCGAAGGGGGTCGTTTTCAAGGGAAATCATGGCCTGGCCGACCAGTCGGGGACGATCGGGATCAGTTCGGGGACGATGAATTTTTTGAATAATGTCACGTTCGATTCGAACTGGGGTGCCAATTACAGCGGTGCACTGGCGATTTATTCGGATGCGGCGCCGAAGGTGAATTTCAACGGGACGACGCTGTTCAATAATAACCATACGGGCCATTACGGTGGTGCGGTTGACATGTGGGGCGGGAACGGGACGCTGGTGTTCAATGGGGACACGAGTTTCACGAACAATTATGCCTACAGCATTATGGGGGCGACGCAGGATTTCCCGATTCATTACACTGACCGCAGCGCCAGCGGCGGGGCAATTCATATGGGGTTTATCGCTTCTGCCGGGACGACGGGAACGTCGATTACGTTTAATGGCGATGCGACGTTTGACGGCAATTTCGTCAATGACCTGAAAACCACTGCCTACAATAATGCGCAGGGCGGTGCGATCGGGCTGAACCAGTCGAGGGAGGCGGGCACTCACAATTACAATCTGTTTATGAACGGGCATTCAACGTTCAATAACAATTATGTTTATTCGTTGAACGGCAGTGGATACGGTGGCGCGATTTTCCTGAATGCGCAGGGCGGTTCCGCCAATATCTCCGGGGAGGCCGAATTCACGAACAATTCCGCCAAAACGCTGGGCGGGGCGATTTACGTCCGTAAGGGTTCGCTGAATATCAATGCGAACAAGGGCGATATCGTTTTCAGGGGGAATCGTCAGGGTTCGACCTTTGTGTCAGAAAACAGGACGCTGGATACGGGCAATTCCTATACCTTTTACAAGCCGGTCGAGGGAACGGGTACGCCGAATGCGATTTACTGGGAAACGTCCAATACGCTCAATCTGGACGGTACGCAGGGCAATGCGATCCGGTTTTACGATCCGCTGTCGCTGGTTGCCGGGGGCACGCTGACGCTCAATAAGAACGGCACGGGCGAGACGGCTTTTTATGGCGATAACGGGGCTTCGACGGCTTACGATACGGATATCAATGTCAACACGACGGTCAACGGCGGTAAGTTTACGGTGGCGGACGGAGTGAATTATGGACGGACGACGTTTGGCACGTTCGACCTGAAGAGTGGTGCGACCCTGAAAGGGGAAAATTCCGGGACGGTGAAGGTAGCGACGCTGAACCTCAACAATGGCACGTCTCTGGATGTGGAAGGCGGCACGCTGATGCTGGATTCGGCCAGTATTGCACTGGGCAATGCGGCTAACGGGGTGGTGAATTTGACCGGATACGGTACGCTGGATTCGTCGAGTGCGTTAAAAGCGGCTTATGCAGGGACAAGCGTCAATGCGACTATCGGGGTCGATAGCAGTGGCAATGCCGAAGTGTTGAGGTTGCAGGCACCGGTTTCGGGAACGGCGAAGCTAGTCAAGAACGGGGCAGGCACGCTGTTATTGCCGACGGTTCAGGCTTATACCGATGGAACGGTCGTCAATGAGGGAACGCTGGTGTTGACGGAGAACGGAACGCTGGGCAGCGGTTCGGCAACGGTGAATGCGAACGGCACGCTTGAAATCGACAGTCCTGCAAGTGGCAACTACAGTTTCAGCAATGCGCTGCTCGGCACAGGTTTGCTGAAGGTGGGGCTGGCTTCAGGGACGAATACGTTTGATTTCAGCAGTACGGCGGGTACCGCGTTTGCGGGGACGGTCGAGTTGAATAACAGTACGTTCAGTCTGGCAGGGACGAATACGGCGGCGCTCGTCAATTCGACGTTGCGGCTCAATACGGGCAGTACGACGAACGTCGGCGCCGGGACGCAGGCGGTCGGCAATATGCAGCTGAACGGCGGATTGTTGCGGTTTCCGAATTTGCCGACAGGCGTGATCCAGACGGGTGTGTTGAATCTGGGTTCGGGAACGGTTCAGGTCAATGCGGACACGTCGGCCATTTCGGCGAAACCGCTTTTGCAGCAGGATGATAACGATACCAGCCAGTTGCTGATCGGTGCGACAACGGTACAGGGTTCGGCTTCGAATCTGGTTTTGCAGGATTTGTCGGGATCGGTTTCAGGCACGGTCCAGTCGAATGTCCAGCAGGGCGGTAATACGGTGGCGGTTGCTTCTTATGCGTATGGCTTGAAGAGCGTATCGGATTCGCCGGGCAGTAACGGGCTCTTTACGAGTTACCGGCTGACGCAACTGGATTTGCAGAACGGCCGGACGCTGAGCCTGTC
>JAHYZB010000029.1 GCA_019424645.1 Oxalobacter formigenes | reverse complement strand
GCACCACCAGCGATAACACCGGTACCTTGCTTGGCCGGATTCAACATCACTTTGGATGCACCATGCTTGCCGATAATGGTGTGTTGCAGAGTTCCATCTTTCAACGATACCTTGATCATGTTGCGACGGGCTTCTTCCATTGCTTTTTGCACGGCAACAGGAACTTCTTTTGCCTTGCCTTTGCCCATACCGATACGGCCATCACCGTCACCAACAACCGTCAAAGCCGCAAAACCCATAATACGACCACCTTTGACGACCTTGGTTACCCGGTTGATTGCGATCATTTTTTCACGCAATCCGTCATCCGGACGATCACCCTGTGTCTTTTGTTGCATTTTTGCCATGGTTATATCCTTAGAACTTCAGACCTGCTTCGCGAGCAGCTTCAGCCAATGCTTTGACACGGCCGTGATAACGAAAACCGGAACGATCGAAAGCAACTTCGGTAACTCCAGCCTGCAGAGCTTTTTCAGCTACTTTCTTTCCGACGAGCGTTGCAGCAGCGACGTTACCGCCGTTTTTACCATCCAGCTGCTGACGAATATCGGCTTCCAGTGTTGAAGAAGAAGCCAGTATTTTTGCATCTGGTCCAATAACATTTGCATAAATATGCAAATTGGTACGATGCACCGACAAGCGAGTTGCTTTCAAAACAGCAATCTTGGCTCGAGTCTGACGTCCGCGGCGCAAACGTGATTGTTTCTTGTTCATCAATCGCCCCTATTACTTCTTCTTAGTTTCTTTGATCTTAACGACTTCTTCTACATAACGAACACCCTTGCCTTTATAAGGTTCAGGTTTACGATATGCACGAACATCAGCCGCTACCTGTCCGACCATATGCTTGTCGACGCCCTTGATCACGATTTCAGTCTGCGAAGGCGTTTCACATTTGACGCCGGCAGGCATCTGGTGAACGACAGGATGAGAAAAACCAAGAGCCATGTTCAATTTGTCGCCCTGAGCCTGTGCGCGGAAACCCACACCAATCAGGTTCAGACGTCTTTCAAACCCCTTGCTGACACCAACAATCATGTTATTCAGCAGCGCACGGGTGGTACCCCACATTGCTGCCGCTTCACGTGAATCGTTAGCAGCTTCGATTTTCAGGGATTTGTCTTCCTGTTTTACCACGACGTGATCAGAGAGATCACGAGACAGGGAACCCAAAGGTCCCTTGACGGTAATTTGGCCATTTGCAATGGTTGCGGTTGTACCATCAGGAATCGCAATCGGCATTTTTCCAACTCTAGACATGCTTCACTCCTTAGGCAACATAGCAAAGAACTTCGCCACCGACTCCCGTTGCTCTCGCTTTACGATCAGTCATGACACCCTTTGGCGTAGAGACGATAGCAACACCCAAACCGTTCATAACGCTAGGGAGATCGTCACGTCCTTTGTAAATGCGAAGACCAGGGCGGGAAACCCGTTCCAGTCTTTCGATAACAGGACGGCCAACATAATATTTCAGTGCGATGTTGAGTTCAGCCTTGCCAGCTTCTTCCTTGACATCGAAAGAATCAATGTAACCTTCATCTTTCAATACAGTAGCGATAGCCACTTTGACTTTGGAAGACGGCATGCTTACCGCACTCTTTTTAACTTGCTGCGCATTTCGGATGCGAGTCAGCATATCTGCGATAGGATCGCTCATACTCATAACTATTCCTCCTGCTACCAGCTAGCTTTGGTGATTCCAGGAATTTCGCCATTCATGGCGTATTCCCTCAGTTTGGTACGACCCAAACCGAATTTACGATAGGTACCGCGTGGACGACCAGTCAGCGCGCAACGGTTACGTTGACGTGTTGGGTTGGCGTTACGAGGCAGCGCCTGCAATTTCAAACGAGCTTCAAAACGCTCTTCTTCAGATTTGCTCTGATCGTCGATAATAGCTTTGAGCTCAGCGCGTTTGCCTGCATATTTCTTGACAAGCGTAGCGCGCTTCAATTCACGATTAATTAATGCCAGTTTTGCCATGGCTATCTCAATTTCTAAACGGAAATTTAAATGCGGAGAGAAGTGCTTTGGACTCCTCATCGGTCTTAGCTGTTGTGGTAATGCTGATATTCAAACCACGCAGAGCATCGATTTTTTCATATTCGATTTCAGGGAATATGATCTGCTCTTTAATGCCAAGATTGTAGTTACCTCTGCCATCAAAGGAACGACCGTTAACACCACGGAAATCCCTGACACGCGGCAAGGCGATGGTAACCAGACGATCCAGAAACTCATACATTTTTGAGCCACGCAGGGTAACCATACAGCCAATTGGATAACCATCACGAATCTTGAAGCCCGCAATGGATTTACGCGCTTTGGTTACAACCGGTTTCTGACCGGCAATCTTGGCGAGATCGCCCGTAGCATGATCGATAATTTTTTTGTCAGCAACAGCTTCCGACAAACCCATATTCAAGGTGATCTTGGTAATGCGAGGAACTTCCATCGCAGACTTGTAGGAAAATTTTGCCATCAGATCGGCAACCACTTTTTCCTTATAAAATTCCTGTAGACGCGCCATAATTATTTAGCCCCGACAACTTCACCATTCGATTTAAAGACGCGAACTTTTTTACCATCCACTTCTTTAAAACCCACGCGATCAGCTTTACCTGTTTTTTCGTTGTACAAAGCAACGTTGGAAACATGGATAGGCATCAGCTTGTCAACGATACCACCTGTCGCACCCGTCATTGGATTTGGCTTGGTCGTTTTCTTGGCAACGTTCACGCCAGCAACAACAACCCTGTCTTCCAGACATTGCTGCACAGCCCCACGTTTACCCTTGTCCTTGCCAACCAGGACAATCACTTCGTCGCCTTTACGTATTTTGTTCATAAAGATCCCCTTACAATACTTCTGGCGCAAGTGAAACGATTTTCATAAATCTTTCAGTACGCAACTCACGAGTTACCGGCCCAAAAATACGGGTACCGATTGGCTCCAATTTACTGTTAAGCAAAACTGCAGCGCCTTCGTCGAATTTAACCAGCGAACCATCCTGACGACGAACGCCTTTGGCAGTGCGTACGACAACAGCATTGTAAATTTCGCCTTTCTTGACTCTTCCACGCGGAGCAGCACTCTTGACCGTTACTTTAATGATGTCACCAATCTGAGCATAACGACGCTTGGAACCACCAAGCACCTTGATGCAAAGAACTTCTTTGGCACCAGTATTGTCGGCCACCTTTAAACGACTTTCAGTCTGAATCATAATTTTTCTTTCCCAACTTAATTCACCAAAATCTTGGCGATCAGTCTTGGTCCTGCCAGCTGCAAGGTTTGCAACTGATTAGGTGCGTGATATATAAGAACTTCGCATCAATCCGCAAATAAAGCATGAGGATGATGCGAAGTTTTAAATTATTGCATTAACACAAGGTAATTGCAATCTTTTTTATATAGTTTGTGCAACCTGGACAACTTTGGTAAGGACCCAAGATTTATTTTTAGAAATTGGACGACCTTCCTGAATTTCAACGGTATCGCCAATTTTTGCCTGGTTGGTTTCGTCATGTGCCAGATATTTTTTCGAGCGACGAATAATTTTTCCATACAATGGATGTTTTACTCGACGTTCAATCAAGACAGAAACTGTCTTGTCCATCTTGTCGGACACAACTTTACCAGTCAGAGTGCGTTTCAACGCGGACTTTTCCTGATCGCTCATTATTCTTTACCTTTAGAATTCATGACTGTCTTAACCCGTGCAATATCTCTTCTCACTTTTTTGAGCTGAGCAGTATTGTTCAGTTGCTGGGTTGCAATTTGCATGCGCAGACCAAATTGGGCTTTCAAAAGATCGTTCAACTCAGTTTTCAACTCAGCCTGATCTTTGGAACGCAGTTCGGATGCTTTCATATTAACTCCTCTTATTGGCCAATCTGACGGGTAACGAATACCGTCTGCAATGGCAATTTGGCAGCAGCCAGACGGAACGCTTCACGAGCCAGCGCTTCATCCACTCCGTCCATTTCATAAAGAACTTTACCAGGTCTGATTTCGGCAACGTAGTATTCCGGGTTACCTTTACCGCTACCCATACGAACCTCAGCCGGTTTTTCAGAAATTGGCTTGTCCGGGAAAACGCGGATCCAGATACGACCACCCCTCTTGATGTGACGGGTCATGGCACGACGTGCTGCTTCGATCTGGCGAGCCGTAATACGACCACGTCCAACTGCCTTCAGGCCAAAGTCGCCGAAAGATACCTTGGTACCTCTTTCATGAGAAATACCGGTATTGCGACCTTTCTGCTCTTTTCTATATTTTCTACGTGATGGTTGCAACATAATTATTCTCCTGCTGTTTCAACCGACCAAGCGTCAGTCGCTGTTGCAGCATTGTCAGCTTTTTTCACACGAACCCGTTTTGCGCCTGCCGAAGGGGCTTCAGAAGCAGCACCATCAGCTTTCTTGACACGCTGTCTTGCGCCTGGACGGCCGTCTTCGCGACGAGGACCACGACGTTTCTTGTCTTCTTCAGCTGGAGCTTCGATCTTTGGAGCTTCACCATTTTCCAGACGATCACCCTTATAGACCCAGACTTTGACGCCGATGATACCGTACGTGGTTTGAGCTTCGGAGAAACCGTAGTCGATATCGGCACGCAGGGTATGCAGAGGCACACGGCCTTCGCGATACCATTCCTTACGAGCGATTTCAATACCGTTCAAACGACCGGAAGACATGATCTTGATACCGACAGCACCCAGACGCATGGCATTTTGCATGGCGCGTCTCATGGCGCGACGGAACATAATGCGTTTTTCAAGCTGTTGGGTAATCGAATCAGCAATCAGCTGAGCATGAATTTCAGGTTTGCGAACTTCTTCAATATTGACATGTACCGGTACGCCCATGATTTTGGACAAATCGGATTTCAACACTTCAATATCTTCACCTTTTTTGCCGATAACGACACCTGGACGCGAGCTGTAAATGGTAAAGCGTGCGTTTTTGGCAGGACGTTCAATAACGACCTGGCCGACGGATGCGTTTTTCAGTTTTTTCTTCAGATAAGCACGTGCTTTAAGATCTTCGTTCAACATGCCAGCAAAGTTGGTATTGCCAGCATACCAGCGAGAAGACCAGTTACGAGCTACTGCCAGACGGAAACCGGTTGGATGTATCTTTTGTCCCATCGTGACCCCCTTAATTACCGACAGTCACATAAATGTGACATGTTTGTTTAGAAATACGGTCACCCCGTCCTTTTGCACGAGCCGAGTAACGTTTCATGAAAGTTCCTCTTTCGACATAAATCGAAGAAACTTTCAATTCATCAATATCAGCACCGTCATTATGTTCGGCATTGGCAACTGCAGATTCCAAAACCTGTTTGATAATGACAGCAGCTTTTTTAGGTGTGAAAGCCAAAATATCAAGCGCCTGATCAACTTTTTTGCCACGAATCAGATCGGCAACCAGACGACCTTTTTGCGCTGATAAATGCACACCACGAAGAGAAGCTTTAGTTTCCATCATTGGTCCTATTTCTTAGCTTTTTTATCGGCGGCATGACCCTTGAACGTTCTGGTCAATGCAAATT
>JAHYZB010000028.1:10817-11485 GCA_019424645.1 Oxalobacter formigenes | reverse complement strand
CAAATGAAGAACGGTTCCAATATGGCACTGGTCAATGCCTTCATCAATACGCTGATTGAGGAAAACCTGTATAACAAGGAATTCGTCGAAAACTATTCCGAAGGTTTCGAAAAGATGCGCGAGCTCGTTTCGAAATATACGCCGGAAAATACCGCCGAAATTACCGGGCTCGATCCGAAAATGGTACGTGCAGCGGTTCGCATGTATGCGGCAGCCCCTTCCGCCACGATTTTATGGGGTATGGGCGTCACCCAATGGGGACAGGGCGTCGAAACCTGTCTGGGCCTTTCCAATATTGCCGTGATGACAGGTAATCTGGCTCGTCCGAATGTTGGTGTCGGTCCGGTTCGTGGACAGAACAACGTTCAGGGTTCCTGTGATATGGGCGCACTACCCGGCCAGTTTCCGGGGTACCAGTCGGTTGAAGACCCTGAAATTCGCGCCAAATTTGAAAAGGCATGGGGGGTCGAGTCCCTGCCAGCCAAGAAAGGCATTCCGATTACCGAAGTTGGCCATAACGTTATGGAAGGCAAACTGAAAGCGGTATACATTTTTGGTGAAGATCCCTTGCAGACAG
Organism: Oxalobacter formigenes; assembly: GCA_019424645.1. Taxonomy (GTDB): domain Bacteria; phylum Pseudomonadota; class Gammaproteobacteria; order Burkholderiales; family Burkholderiaceae_D; genus Oxalobacter; species Oxalobacter formigenes_D. The sequence goes on along the minus strand of JAHYZB010000028.1, from coordinate 10,908 downwards.
AACCGGATCTGTCTTCGGTGCGCGAAGCGTATGAAAAACTGGAACTGGTCATCGTTCAGGATATTTTCATGACCAAGACGGCCATGCAGGC
>JAHYZB010000028.1:5287-10733 GCA_019424645.1 Oxalobacter formigenes | reverse complement strand
TTTTCCCTGCAACATCCTGGGGCGAACATGAAGGGGTCTATTCAGCAGCTGACCGTGGATTCCAGTATTTCGAAAAAGCGATCGAACCGAAAGGTGACGTCAAACCGGACTGGGAAATTCACAGTCTGATGGCGACCGCTATGGGTTATCCGATGAAGTATAACAATACGAAGGAAATCTGGGACGAAATGCGGGAATTGTGTCCGCTGTTTTATGGGGCGACCTATGAAAAAATGGCCGGTTTCGGGTATGTGCTGTGGCCATGCCTGACTGAAGATGATCCGGGATCGTTATGGATGTACAAGGGCAACAAATTTGCTACGCCGAACGGAAAGGCACAGTTGATTGCTTCCGACTGGAGACCACCTCTGGATCAGGTCGATGACGATTTTCCTCTGATTCTCTCGACCGTTCGCGAAGTCGGCCATTATTCCTGCCGTTCCATGACGGGCAACTGTTCTGCATTGCAGACGCTGGCTGACGAACCGGGTTATGTCCAGATGAATTCGACGGATGCGAAGGAACTGGGCATCAGGGACGAACAGCTGGTCTGGGTTGAATCTCGCCGTGGCAAGGTCATCAGCCGTGCCAAGGTCAGTGAACGGACGAATCGTGGTGCCGTTTACATGACTTACCAGTGGTGGATCGGAGCCTGTAACGAGCTGACGATCGAGCATCTTGACCCGTATTCCAAAACACCGGAATACAAATACAGTGCTGTCAAACTGCATAAGATCGAAGACCAGAAGTGGGCTGAAAAACATCTTGTTGAAGAATATGGCAAGATGAAAGCGTCGCTCGCGAAAGCGGTCGACGATGCGGTAGCAGCCTGATACACCTGCCCGGATTAAGGGCAACAAAAAACCTCTCCTGATGGAGAGGTTTTTTTATGGATTTGCCTGCCGATTACCTTTTCAGCGACAGCCAGATGGTTTTCGGTTCGGTGAAGTTTTCCAGGGCAGCTTCACCGTGTTCACGGCCGAATCCGGATTCACCCGTTCCACCCCATGGCAGACGGACGTCTGTATATCCGTAGGTATTGACCCAGACGGTTCCGGCCTTGATATCCTGTGCAACCTTGTGAATACGGGTAACGTCGGCACTCCAGACACCGGCTGCCAGGCTGAATGCGGTTCCGTTGGCAAGGGCGACGGCTTCTTCCTCGTCTTCGAAGGAAATCACGCTGGCGACAGGACCGAAGATTTCTTCCTGTGAAATACGCATTTCATTTTTGACGCCCGTGAAAATCGTCGGGGCGACATAGAAGCCTTTGTCGCCGACACGATCACCACCATACACGACGGATGCACCTTCTTTTTTGCCGACGTCAATGTATTCCATGACGGTATTCAACTGATTTTCGGAAACCAGCGGTCCCATGATGGTATCTTTCGATGACGTGTCACCGATCTTGATGTGTTTTGCGCGGTCGATCAGGCGATCAACGACTTCATCATGGATTTTTTTGTGGACCAGAATCCTTGAACCGGCCGAGCAAACCTGACCGGCATTGAAGAAGATGCCTGAGGCGGAACCACGAACTGCCGCATCCAGATCGGCATCGTCGAAAATGATGTTGGCCGATTTGCCACCCAGTTCCAGCGTCAGTTTTTTGAAGTTGCTCGAAGCGCCCTGCATGATGCCTCGGCCGACTTTAGGCGAACCGGTGAAGGTGATTTTATCGACTTGCGGATGGGCGACCATGGCGTCACCGACTACACTGCCTTTGCCGGTCACGATATTCAGTACTCCCGGAGGAATGCCTGCTTCAAGAGCCAGTTCACCGATACGAATCGCGGTCATCGGGGTCAGCTCGGCCGGTTTGACGATCAATGTGCAACCACAGGCCAGCGCCGGAGCGATTTTCCATATGCCGATCATGATCGGGAAATTCCACGGCACGATCGCGCCGACAACACCGACTGGCTCGCGGACGGTATACGTCAGCGCATCCGTTCTGGCAGGAATGACCTGACCGATGATCTTGTCGGTCCAGCCTGCATAGTAACGGAGGGTATCGATAGCAGCCGGCATATCCTGTCTTCTGACACTGGAAATCGGTTTGCCAGCATTGATGCTTTCGAGCAGGATCAGTTCTTCCTGATTTTTTTCCAGCAAATCAGCGAAGCGGTTCAGAATCCGGCCGCGTTCCGCCGCACTGATGCCATTCCAGACTTTCAGGGCAGCCCGTGCCGCTTTGGCCGCAGTATCAACGTCATTTTCATCACCGGCCGCGACATAGGCGATGACTTCTTCCGTCGCCGGGTTCAGGATGGTCGAATATTTCCCGCTTTTTGGTTTGACCCATTTGCCATTGATGAGCAATTCGTATTGTGGAACCTGGGCTTTGGCATTCATTGGAAACCTCCGTCGTATAGACTTTTTAATATTATTAAATGTTTATGTGAACTATTCTTTCATACCCATTGTGTTGCCGCAAGGCAATTTTTTATGGCTAAATGAGAATTGTTTTCATGAATTATATCGTTGGAAAAAAATTCCTGCCGAACACAGCAACTTTTTAAGTCCGGTGTTTGATCGACGCCGTTTTTAAAAGCTTATTCAATCACGGCAATGCCTTTTACCTGGGCAAAGATGGGTTTGCCTACGTCCAGTTTGAGGGTATTAACGGACTTGCTTGTGATTCTCGACAATAAATGTGTTCCTTTCGCGTCGAGTTCGATTAAAACCTGGCCGTTCGAGTCGGGGGACAGATTGACAACTGTTGCTTCAAAGGCATTCAGGATACTGGTATTCACCGGTTTTTCAGTTGTCAGGCTGACATCCCGTGCCTGAACACGTAGCCGAACCTTTTGTCCTACCTGTAAATTGGCTGAAGGCAGCAAAATGTTTCCGCCTGAAAAACGGATCGTACAAAGCCTGAATTCCCTGTCTTCTCCGATGACCTGCCCATTTACGATAGCTGCGGCGACATCGTAATAAGCCAATGGCAAATCCAGCCTGGTCAGCATGTCGTTGATTTTATCAGAAGCGATGATCTTGCCTTTTTCAAGCAAAACCAGATGATCGGCCAGCACACTGACTTCCTCCAGCGCATGGCTGACGTACAGGATCGGAATTTCCAGTTCGGTATTCAAACGCATGAGATATGGAATGATTTCAGACTTGCGTTTCATATCCAGCGCTGCCAGTGGTTCATCCATCAACATGATATCCGGGCTTGTCGCCAATGCACGGGCGATACTGACGCGCTGCTGTTCACCACCTGAAAGGGTGTCCGGCACCCGGTCGAGCAGATGGCCTATTCCGAGCAGCTCGACTGCTTTTTCCAGAGAAATGACCTTTTTTTCGGCCGGAATGCGTTTCAGCCCGTATTGCAGATTTTTCTTTACGGAAAGATGTGGAAAGAGCGCTGCATCCTGAAAGACGAAACCGACAGAACGTTTATGGGTCGGGACGAAGATTTTTTTTTCATCATCTTGCCATATTTCATTGCCGATGCTGATTTTTCCGGCAGATGGCTGAACAAGTCCTGCGACCGTGCGCAGCAAAGTGGATTTACCTGCTCCGGATTCTCCGAAAAATGCGGTAATTCCCGATCCTGGCAACGCCAGATCGAAATCCAGTTCGAAGTCTTTGCGGGTGACTTTCCCTTTGAAAAGCAAATTCTTCATACACGCCGCCTGTTAGGATTCAAAAGGTAAAGCGCCAGCAAGACGAGGAACGAGAATATCAACATGCCTGCAGAAAGCCAGTGTGCCTGTGTATATTCAAGCGCTTCGACATGATCGTAGATCGCAACGGACAATACACGTGTCTTGTCGGGTATGTTGCCGCCGATCATCAGTACGACACCGAATTCACCGACCGTATGGGCAAATCCCATCACAGTGGCAGTCAGATAGCCGGATTTTGCCATCGGCAAAATGACGCTGAAAAAAGTGTCCAGCGGGGATGCCCGCAAGGTCGCCGCCGCTTCCAACGGACGTTTTCCGATGGCTTCGAAAGAATTCTGCAGGGGCTGAACCACGAAGGGCATCGAATAAATGACTGAAGCGACGACAAGACCCGAAAAGCTGAAGGGCAGCGTAGGCAGGCCAAGCCATTCACAGAACTGGCCTACGGGGCCGTTCGGCCCCATCATGGTCAGCAGGTAAAAGCCCAGAACGGTCGGAGGCAGAACGAATGGAAGTGCCACTATGGCATTGACAGGGCCTCGCCACCATCCATCGGTATGGGACAGTTTCCACGCTAGTGGTGTACCCAGAACGAGCAGGATGGCGGTGGTCAGTGTGGCGAGCTTTAAAGTCAGCCAGACCGCAGAAAAATCCATTTCCGGCATTTTCAATTACCTATTAATGACCGTAACCGTAGGATTTCAATACTTTGTACGAGGCATTGGACCTGAGATATTTCATCAGTGCGGCAGCGGCAGCATTGTCTTTTCCGTGTGTCAACAGCACGGCATCCTGTTCAATCGGCTGGTAATCCCTTGCATCGACGATCCAGGCGGAACCGCTTTTGACTTTGCCGTTCTTATAGATCTGGGAAAGGGCGACAAAACCCAGTTCGGCATTGCCGGAGGCGACAAACTGGTATGTCTGTCCGATATTTTCTCCCTGGACGATTTTGGCTTGCATGGATTGCCACAAGCCCATTTTTTCAAGGGTTTGCTGGGCAGCCAGTCCGTAAGGAGCCAGTTTCGGCGATGCAATGGCAATGTGTTTGAATGGTTGCTTTTTCAGGATTTCCCCTTTATTGTCCACATAGCCGGGTTTTGCAGACCAGAGCGCCAGTTTGCCGATCGCATAGGTAAAACGGCTACCGGGTACAATAGCGTTTTCGCTTTCCAGCTTTGCCGGCGTTTTTGCATCAGCAGCCAGAAGAATGTCGTAAGGGGCGCCGTTTTTGATCTGGGCATAGAGTTTGCCGGTCGCGCCACTGGTGATCATGACTTTGTTGCCGGTCGCTTTTTCAAATTGTGCGCTGATATTTTTGAGCGGTTCGACAAAATTGGCAGCTACGGCAACGTGGACGGTTTCTGCTGAAACAAAAGCGGATACACTTAAAAGCAGGAATCCGAGAATTAAAGAAGGTAAACGGAATAATTTTTTCATGGTTGAACTCAGTCGCTATTCGTAATTGGAATAGCGATTCTAGCAGAACATTTTTTAAATGTTCAACTATTTTATTTTTATGTGCGTGAATGAAAATGACTGATTCAGTTTCTCTGGCAAATGCTTTCGCTCATGGGACGACCGACAAACGGATCGAGGTTTTGCGGCAAATCGGACAAACGGGTTCCATTTCCCAGGCTGCCCGTGAAGCGGGGATCAGTTACAAGGCGGCCTGGCAGGCTATTGATACCCTGACCAACCTGACAGGGGTTTCGCTGGTCGAAAAAGTGGTTGGGGGAGTCGGTGGCGGGGGGGCGAAACTGACGGATGAGGGCGAGCGCCTGCTTCAGATCGCAGGAGTTCTTGAA
>JAHYZB010000028.1:0-5277 GCA_019424645.1 Oxalobacter formigenes | reverse complement strand
TACGGTGGATGCACGGTTTTCCGGCCTGTCGATCAGAACGAGTATGCGCAATTATCTGCCTTGCCGGGTCAAGGGACTGAAAATGAGTGGACAAATCGTCCGTGTCTGCCTTGCCGTCAATGATTCCCTGCCGGTACTGATTGCCCGAATTACCCGGACGAGTGCCGAGTTGCTGGCCTTGAAGCCGGGACTTCAGGTTGTCGCCATGTGCAAGGCGACAGCGGTTAAGGTTTTCGACGAAGCGAATACCTCCAATTTATCCTTGGCCAACCAGTTTTGCGGAAAGGTCGCGCGGATTTCAGCCGGTGACAAGGAAGATGAAGTTACGATGGAATTGATCCCGGGATTGCAACTGGTCGGGTTTGCTTCTGCCGACAAGAAAATCCAGCTTGAGGACAGGGTGTTTGCATCGGTCGATGAATCGGCTGTCGTTGTCGCGCTTCTGCCTTGAAAGAGCATGATATGAAAACATATGATACATCGGAAAAAGTCAGTGTGTGCCACTGGAAAAACGGACAGCCGGTTTTGAGGGACGATACCGTTGCAGAAGAAGTGCCGGTTGCGCTGGTTTATAACGGAATTTCTCACGCTGTCATGCTGGCGACACCGGCTGATCTGGAGGATTTTGCGTTAGGCTTTTCACTGACTGAAGGCATTATTGATGCCCCGAAAGAAATTTATGGCATGGAGATTGTTGAGGTTGAAAACGGTATTCGTGTCGAACTCGACATCGCCAGCGAACGCTTTCAGTATCTGAAGGAAAGAAGGCGAAACCTGACAGGGCGCACCGGCTGTGGCTTGTGTGGTACGGACTCGCTGTCGCAGGCTGTCCGGATACCTCCTGTTGTCACGTCGAATCCGGTTTTCAGTACGGAAGTCGTCCATCGGGGTTTTGAAAAAATGGATGAGCTTCAGATGCTCAAGAAAAAGACAGGTGCAACCCATGCGGCGGCATGGCTGGACGCGCATGGCAATGTCGGGCCGGTTCGGGAGGATGTCGGGCGCCATAATGCACTGGATAAACTGATTGGTGCACTTGTCAGACAAAAAGTGGATTGTTCCACGGGCGCGGCGCTCGTAACGAGCCGGGCCAGTTATGAAATGGTTCAGAAATGCGGATTGGCAGGTATCGGCATGCTGGCGGCAGTCTCCGCGCCGACGGCACTGGCGATCCGGATCGCCAATGGAATCAATTTGACCCTGCTCGGTTTTGTCCGTGAAAACAGCCATACGGTTTACACTCATCCACAAAGGCTCGTTTAGTTTTGTATGGATTGACGGCAATCTGTACAATAGGAAACATCTTTATTATTCATCTTGCGATTATCAACCATGAAATTCGAAACTCTTGCGATTCACGCCGGTTATTCCGCAGATCCGGTGACCAAGTCGGTTGCCGTGCCTATTTACCAGACGGTGGCTTATGCCTTCGACAGCGCACAGCACGGTGCTGACCTGTTCGATTTGAAAGTGCCGGGCAATATTTATACCCGTATCATGAATCCGACGAACGACGTGCTGGAAAAACGTGTTGCGGCTCTGGAGGGGGGTGTCGGCGGGCTGGCTCTGGCCTCTGGCATGACAGCGGTTACGTACGCTATCCAGACGATTACGGAAGTCGGTGACAATATTATCGCATCGAGTACGCTTTATGGCGGCACGTATAACCTGTTTGCCCATACATTCCCGCAATATGGCGTTGAAGTCCGTTTTGCCGATCCACTTCTGGAAGACGATTTTTCGGCACGGATCGACAGCAAAACCAAGGCAATTTTCTGTGAATCCGTCGGCAATCCGCTTGGTAATGTCACCGATATCGAAAAGCTGGCAAAGATCGCGCATGCTCACGGTATTCCACTGATCGTCGACAATACCGTTCCGACTTCCTATCTGTGCCGTCCGTTCGAATTTGGCGCCGATATCGTGGTTTATGCCCTGACCAAATCGATGAACGGTCACGGAAACAGTCTGGGTGGTTGTATCGTCGATAGCGGCAAATTCCCGTGGAAGGAACACAAGGAAAAATTCAGACGCTTAAGTGAGCCGGATGTCTCCTATCATGGCGTCGTTTACACGGAATCATTTGGCGATGCAGCTTATATTGCCCGTGCAAGGGTCGTTCCGTTGCGCAATATGGGCGGCGCGCTTTCACCGATGAACTCGTTTTTGATCCTGCAGGGTATCGAAACCTTGCCACTCCGTATGGACAGGACGTGTGAAAATGCGTTGGCCATTGCCAAATTCTTGAATGACCATCCAAAAGTCTCCTGGGTGAACTGTGCCGCGTTGCCGGACCATCGCGACCATGCCCTGCTCCAGAAATACATGAATGGCAAGGCGCCAAGCCTCCTGTCGTTCGGAGTCAAACCTTCTGCCGGCATCAATGCCCGTGAAGCCGGCGCCAAAGTACTGGATGGATTCAAACTGTTCACCCGTCTGGTCAATATCGGTGATGCCCGTTCACTGGCAACCCATTCGGCATCGACGACCCACCGCCAGTTGAATGCGGAAGAACTGAAAAAAGCCGGGGTGAGCGAAGATATGATCCGTTTGTCCATCGGTCTGGAAAATGCTGAAGACCTTATCGCCGATCTGGATCAGGCTCTGGCACAGATTTAAAACAGTTTTATGTTTTTCACTGAAACAGGACGATTGCGGTTGTCCTGTTTTTTTGTGAGTAAGGCAATGAAGTGATTTTGAATTTTTTGCCGATTTTGTATTCAAACGTAAAAAACACTGTACATTTACATTAGCTAAAGCAAACTGGACATATTCAAAAAGGGTTTGCGATGGATTCAGATATCGCGATCCTGTTTGTGCCACACTCAAAAGCGGTTTTTTATCTGGAGAGCCTGTTCATGAAATCTTTCAAACATTCCCTGCTTTTTTCACTGATTTTTGTAACACCGCTGGCCTTTGCTGCATCTGATGTGCAAACGGGCAAAAATGACCAAAAACAGGTTTCCCTTACGATTTACGAGCGTGATCTGGCTCTGGTAAGAGATGTCCGGCAGGTGCCTTTGCAAAATGGGACCGTGAAAGTGCGTTTTGTCGATGTCAGCGAACGGATTCAGCCTGAAACGGTCATGCTGAAAGACCAGTCCTCCGGCCGCATCAGTGTAGCCCAGATTTATTTCGACAATAACCTGTTGACGCCTCAAACGCTTCTTGAAAGCTATGTCGGCAAGAAAGTGAAGGTCATCAAAACCAATCCGGCAACAGGTGCTGAAACGGAAGAGCAGGCTGAAGTGCTGTCGGCACAGGGCGGGATCATTCTCAAAATCGGTAATCGCATCGAAACAAGCGTGCCTGGCCGAATCGTTTATGACCATATTCCGAACGGCTTGCAGGCAAAACCGACCTTGACGGTTGAACTGGACAGTAACTCAAACCGCAGCCAGCAGCTGGAACTGGATTATCTGACCAATGGGATCGGCTGGAATGCCAATTACGTTGCGCAGTTGAACGACAGTGAAACACGGATGAATTTATCGGGCTGGGCCGCAATCAGCAATAACAGCGGAACCGAGTTCAAAAATGCGAGAGTTCAACTGATTGCGGGCAGTCCAAACATGACGTCGGCACGGCCGATGTTGATGGCTGCGGCACGATCCGCCAAATTCGACGCCATGCCTGCCCGCAATGAAATTTCACAGGAATCTTTCGCCGATTATCACTTGTACACACTTCCCCAAAAGGTCACACTGGCGAACAATCAGACGAGACAGTATTCCCTTTTGAGTGCGAATGATGTGAAAGTGAAAAAAGAATGGGTACTGAATGGCGGAAATTATTATTACAGAAGCCGTATGCCTGATGTCAGTGGCAATCTTCCGGTCAATATGACGGTCACATTCAAAAACACCAAAGGCGACAGGCTCGGTATGCCATTGCCTGGAGGGACGGTTCGTTTTTATCAGACGGATAATCGTGGCAACCAGCAATTTCTCGGTGAAAGCCAGATGTCCCATACTCCTGTCAATGGAACGGTCAGCCTGAAAATGGGAGAATCGTTCGATGTTACAGGGTCAAGAAAACAGACGGAATACAAGATGTTGCCGTCGCAGGACCAGACTGTGAGGACGTACGAAAGCGCTTATGAAATCGTCCTGAAAAATGCCAAAAACAATAGTGTGACCGTTCAGGTAAAAGAACCGATTCCGGGCAGCTGGCAGATTCTGCAGGAAAATTATTCTCATGTGAGAGACGGGATGACAGCTGTCTGGAACATCAAAGTACCTGCCAATGGTGAGTCCACTTTGAATTATCGTGTTCGTGTTGAATAATATTGCCCGTCAAATCCTGAATCTGTAAAGACATGGCCGAAAATTCCGTTTTTCTGCATATTTGTTGTGGCCCCTGTTCGCTGATGCCGGTTGTGCATCTGCGACAGGAGGGGTACGCGCTAACGGCCTTTTTTTTCAATCCCAATATTCATCCTGAGGAGGAATATGAATTGCGCCGGGCGTCTGCACAGCTTGCTGCCGAGAAGCTGGGTTATCCTCTGGTTCTGGACGGGGAGGCGCAATCACCCGCAAAATGGATCAGGGAATTGAACGGTGTCACCGCAGAAGGTGAGCGTTGTATCCAGTGTTACCGACAACGTCTGCTGACGACGGCTCTGGAAGCGAAAAAGCGGGGTTTCAGATTTTTCACGACGAGCCTGCTGTATTCCCGGTATCAGCATCATGAAGCAATTTGCCGAGAAGCGGAACAGGTGGCGCTTGAAACGGGTGTCGCATTCCTTTACCGTGATTTCCGGCCTTACTGGTACGAAGGCATCAATCTGTCGAAAGAGCTGGGACTGTATCGGCAGAAATGGTGTGGCTGCCTTCTGAGCCGGAAAGAAGCGGAGATTCAACGCGAACAAAGGGCAGAACGGAAACGGCTGAAGGCGTTGGCACACATCACGGCTGTTTCAGAGTAAACACGGGATTCCTTTTTTCTCTTCTTCAGCATATCTTTTTTCATTGAATTATTTATGTGTGAGAGACCGACATTTTCAGCCGGGTCACAAATTCGTTTTCTGTCATGAGTTGCAGCCCGTCGAGTATTTTTATCTGGAGGCTTCCGACTCCTTTATTCTGACTCATGACAGTTTCAGTCGCGACTTCACCGACGACACCGAGATAAGCCATGGCGGAAACCGTTGCTCGCCAGTAGTCAGGCTGTACGGCAGCGAATGCCCCGATCATGGCTGTGGCCGAACAGCCGGTTCCCGTAATTTTCGTCATCCACGGATGGCCGTTGCGCAGAAAGGCGGTCTTGCCGTTTTTG
>JAHYZB010000027.1:4795-15421 GCA_019424645.1 Oxalobacter formigenes | reverse complement strand
CCGTAGGTTTTCGGACTTTTCAGGAAACCGACGACTTCCTGTAGTTCTTCCTTTGCTTCATCGACCCCCGCCACGTCGTCAAAGGTGACCTTTATGTCTTTTTCAACATAGATTTTCGCGCGGCTCTTGCCGATGGACATGAAACCGCCACTGCCGCCACCCATGCCGCTCTGGTTCGCCATGCGCCGCATCAGAAACATCCAGATCCCGAAGAAGATGGCGGTCGGGATGATCCAGCCAAGGATATCTTTGAGGAAGGTGCTTTCGATGATGCCGGTGAACTGGACGTCGTGTTTGGCGAGCTGCTGGGCCAATGTGTTATCAACACGCGTTGTCGAAAAATCCTTTTTGCCATTTAAAGGCTCTTTCAGGACGCCTTTGATCTGGTCGCCAACGATGTCGACTTTTTTGACGTTTCCGGCATCGAGCTGTTGCATGAAGGTGCTGTAGGGCACAGGTTCGACGGTATTGTAGTCTGCCCAGAATCCGCGAGCGAGAAGGACGCCGATAATGGCGAAAGCGATATACCAGATGAACCACTGGCTTCGTTGGGTGCTGTTGTCGTTCATGTTTCTCCCAATCAAAATGTTTCGCATTGAACTGTTTGCCGGTGAATACGGCAGCGATGGATCAAGGATAAGGTCGTACGGTTTTGCCTGCTTGATCCGCGACAATGAAAGCGGGAGAAGAACGGGTCCAGTCAGGTTGGGCCACTGGGCCCGTCAAGCTTTTGGCAGGCTCGTCAGTCTTTATGGTATCAAAGACTGACGGACTGTGCAGTAAAGCTGACTGTTTTGGGAAAAGAAAACGGTTGCAGCCTGAAAAATCAGAATCTGACAGCGGATAAGGCTTCCAGCAAAACGGCCGGATTACCGCTGGCGAGTTTGGCGGGGTCGGACAGTATTTGCCGGAAACGCCGGGCACCCGGCAAGCCGGTCATGAATCCCAGCATGTGGCGGGTGATGCCGTGCATTTTCAGGCCTTTGCCGCCGTAGAGCGATAACTGTTTTTCGATGTAGGGCATCATGGCCTTCACCACCTCTTCCGGTGTGGTCGCTGTTGATGCATCGCCATAAAAACGGGCGTCGAATTCAGCCATACGCCAGGGATAATGATAGGCGGCACGTCCGATCATGACGCCATCGATGTGTTTCAGGTGTTCCCCGACTTCGTCGGCCGTTTCGATACCGCCGTTTAACAGGATTTCCAGCTCGGGGAAGTCTTTTTTCAACTGGTAGACGACTTCGTAACGCAATGACGGGATTTCCCGGTTTTCCTTCGGGGACAATCCTTTCAGAATGGCGTTTCTGGCATGGACGATGAAGGTTTTGCATCCGGCTTGTCCCACTTCGCCGATGAAATCACGGACAAAACCGTAAGATTCATTCTTGTCGATACCGATCCGGTGCTTGACGGTCACGTCGATGGGGACGGCGTCCCGCATGGCCCTGACGCAATTGGCAACGAGCGTCGATTCCGACATGAGGCAGGCACCGAAAGCGCCCTTTTGTACCCTTTCGGACGGACAGCCGCAATTGAGGTTGATTTCATCGTAGCCCCATTTTTCGCCCAGTCTGGCACATTGCGCCAGATCGGACGGCTCACTCCCCCCCAGTTGCAGGGCAATGGGATGTTCTTCTTCGGAAAAGTCGAGATGGCGGGCGACGTCTCCGTATAGCAAGGCTCCGGTCGTGACCATTTCCGTATAAAGCCAGGTGTGGCGGCTGATCAGCCGATGGAAATAACGGCAATGCCGGTCTGTCCAGTCCAGCATCGGGGCAACGGAAACGGTTCTTTTCGGGAGTGTCATGTCTTTTATGGCGGTAGCTGACCGGCTTGTTTATGGGACTGAAACGGTCATTTTGCAAAGTGCGAAGCTTAACAGATTTCGTGACGCCTTTCATGTTTTCAACTTATACCCGGAACTTGTGGATAAGGTAGTGGAAAAACCAGGGGCAAGCCTTTAGTCATGCGCCATGGATGAGGCTTGACTCTTTTTTGGGCAAAATGGGGCATTTCTCTCTGGAAACAGCTTGATTTATCGCATATTGACGGGCTTTTTTTTGTGTAAATTCAAGCGTTTCGCCCTTGCGTGCATCCATTTTGGATAACTTGCTGTCGTGATATCCCGTTTCAACCCATTTTCCAGAAAAAACCGTCTGTTTTTTTAGCAGCATTTCATCGTGATGTGACGGTACAATACTCGCATTATTTCAAAACGGGTTCCCGACATGCTTTGTTTTTTCTATCACGTGTTCCATTTCTTTTTCAAACGCAATCCTTGCAAGCAACCGGAAATCTCGCCGGAGGAATTGAAGAAGATGCAGGAAGAAGATACCGACTGGAACTGCTGGTGCTGATATCGGCCAGTGTGCCGGTCATAACTGAACTTCAAAAAGCACATCACTCATGCCTGCTGGTGCGCTTTTTTCCTGATGCGCCTGTCTCACAATAACAGGTGATTGCGCGAACTTCCTTTCCCGAAAATTCGACGCTTTCTGGTAAAACCAGCCGATTGCAGCCCTCTGGTCCGCTTATAGTGATCCTGTGCTGACGCTGTACCGTCCATAAAAGCCCTTTATCGGGCTATTTTTCCACAATGAGTCTCCTGTAAAAAAAGGCCTCTTCCCGGCAGGACGAGGTCTTTCAGCTCGCCTGTTTTCCCGGATTCAATTTATGAACCGGCTTTATCCTGCCCGGAATTTTTTTCGATTTTGAATGCCACGCTATTTCTATTGTATTGAATTTAAACATATAACTCTTATAAACAAATATAAAAAGTTTCCTGAAAGATAGAAATTGACTGATTTTAAGGGATGTTGATTTATTTTAAAGGCATTTTTTAAGGAGAAATGTTTTCTATTTCCTGTACAATAAACAGCTTTCATTATGAAATAAACACATTGTAAATGTCTGGAAATAAACCCTTCAATAAAATTTACGAAAATGATGTTGATTTCATCCATCACATTGTCAATGAAATGGACGAGATTGTTTATGTCTGCGATCTGCTTTCGTACGATCTGGTTTATCTGAACGATTTTGGCAAGAAAACGTTCAATGTCGAGTCTTATTCCGGCAAAAAGTGTTACGAAGTCTTGCACAAGCTGTCTGAACCATGCCCGTTCTGCAAAAATGAACATCTGACGATGGATGATTTTATTGTCTGGGAATTGCCTGTCGGGAATGATCACCATTACTTGATCCGCGACAAGCTGATCAGTTGGGAAAATCGCCTGCTTAAAATGGGGATTGCCAATGACATTCTTCACAGGGAACTGACCAGCCAGAATGTCCGCAAGAAGCTGCAAAATGAACAAATCCTTCTGAAGTGTGTCAACGTCCTCGCCAGAAAGGAAAAATTTTCGGAAGCCGCCGACATTATTCTTGGTCATCTTGGCGAACATTACGATTCGGACCGGGCTTATATTTATGAATACCATCTCGATGAAGATGGCAAGCTGAGAGCCAGCAATACGCATGAATGGTGCTCTGCCACGACGGTTCCGCTCAAAGAAGCTTTTCAGAACATACTGGTCGACCATTTCAGTTTATGGAAAAGCCAGTTTGAATTTAACAGCAATATTATTATCGAGTCAGTCGAGTCGATAAAAGACGATCATCCAAACGATTACGCCATTCTCAAGCAGCTGAACATTGAATCCATGACGATTGTGCCCTTGCGCGTGGATGATAAAACCAGCGGTTTTATCGGGGTCGATAATCCAAAGGCCCGCCGTAACGATTATTCTCTTTTGCATTCTCTGGCATTCATCGTGATGAATGAACAGAAAAAGCGCGCGATGGAACGACGGCTCAGGAAACTCTCTTTCACCGACAAACTGACGGGGCTCGGGAATCGGAATAATTACATGCAAACACTGGAGCAGCTTGAAAAAATCCCTCCTCCCAATCTCGGAGTCGTTTTCATTGACCTGAACGGCCTGAAACTGGTCAATGACCAGCTGGGCCACAATGCGGGCGATGAATATATCAAAAATCTGGCAGACGTTTTCCGGAAACACTTCCGGGAAGAAGACATTTACCGGATCGGTGGCGATGAATTCGTTTTCCTCACGCAGCGAATTCAGGAACCGATTTTCAGGGAAAAAATCGAAACACTTAAAAAAGAAGCCCACAAACTCTACCCCGACTCCATTTCCGTCGGCTTTATCTGGAGTGAAAAAAACATTCGCCCCGCCAACATGATCAAAAAAGCTGATTTCCTGATGTATGAGGACAAGAAGAAATACTATCTTCGACGGGATGCCAAATCGTCAACTTCCTGATCTGGCCGCTGTTTTGACAGTCCAGGATTCATGCAGCCAATCGCCAGGCCGGACAAACCGGCGGCCTGCGCGTTATCCCGCAAAATGGATCTGCCGCAAAAGTTTTTCCAACTCCTTAAATCACTTGAATATTATTACGCAAGATATTGAATACAGTGAATTTTATTTTTTGAAACAGGATATCCTCATACAAAAAAGGGGCTGGATTATCTCAATGGGATCAAATGTTTTTGAAGGTTTTATATCGATATTACCAATTGCAGTCCGATAATATGATCGGGCATTATCATTTTGCAGGCTTGCCTGTGGCTTTATGGAAAAGTCTGGCTGCAAATTCAGTCCACTTTCGGACGAACCGGCCAGATCGCCGGTAGATTCAGGGAGTCGCCACTTTATCTCGCCGCAAATAATATTCTTTCTTGTTTTCGTACATCAGGATGTCGGCTTGCTGAACCATGGCAGAGGGTCTGATATTTTTTTCCTGCCATACACAACCCAGGGAAATGGCGTCGGGAAAAAGCCGGTCGGCCTCCGCTTTCATGGCTTCGATTCTTTTCATGAAAACGGACTCCCCTATTCGCTGCATCAGGAAAACGAATTCATCGCCACCGATCCGGTAAATGTCTTCTTCCCGGAAGTGTTTCCGGAAAACGCTGGCCAGATTCCTGATGTACTCATCGCCCGCATTGTGGCCCAGCTGGTCATTGACTATTTTCAGGCCGTTCAGGTCGACAAAAAGGACTCCCAGATTGACCGGTGGTGTTTTTTCAAGCTGCTCCAGTGTCTGGATATAACTGTTCCGGTTCCCGAGCCCCGTCAGTTTGTCGGTGAAAGAGAGTTCCAGAAGTTTTCTTTCCATCTGGTTTTTCTTTTGCTCGTTTGTCACGACAAGGGCAAGCGAGCGCAAAAGGGAATAATCGTTTCGGTTGGAACGGGGATTGTCGACACCAATGAATCCGCTGACCTTGCCGTCCACATGGAGCGGGACAACCATCAGGGAATGGATTCCCTGCATACGAAGCAGTTCGTAATCATCAGGATGTTCTTCCCTGATTGAATCAAGCGATTCAATGATGATATTGCTGTTGTTTTCAAGCTGATGCCTCCAAAGGCTGAATGCCTCCAGCGGGACATCCTGGAGATTATCGATTTGCGAAGCCACATTATCCGCGCACCATTCATGGGTATTGCTGGAGGTAATGGTGTCTTCCCCGACGTTATATTCGAAAATATACGCCCGGTCCGCTTCATATTGCTCTCCGAGCAGGCCCAGAATGATATCGACCGCTTCGTTAAATGTTTCCTCGTTACCCAGTACCTGCAGACATTTCAGGAGGATCTGTTCGTTTTGCAGTTTGCGCTGGATACTCAGGCTGACAATTTCATTTTCGATGATGTTATTGGCGATACCGAACAGCAGCGTCCTGCCTTCCCACAGAATCAGTTTGTCCCGGATCAGGTAATGCCGGTCCGTATTGACCGGCTGTTCCCACACGTAAAAATCGTCCAGACTCAAATACTTCTTTTTGCAGAACGGACAGGGTTTTGAATGACCGAACAGGGCTTCGTGACATTTTTTACCGGAAAAGGATTCAATGTTGAACGTTTTCCGGCCGAAATCGTTCAGATAAAGAAGGTCATATGAGTCCGGATCACAGACAAAAACGATCTCGTCCAGCTCATCGACAAGACGCCTGCCGAGACTGTCGGAAAATTGGTCTGCGTCAATAATGGGTGTACAGAAAGGCATCGGTCCGGATGATTTCTTTGCGGCAATTTTTTCATTTTACAGGAAAAGCATTATCCTTTCAGGAAGCTGCTAAAAACAGCGCCTGTATTTATGACATAAAAGCAGACGGGTAATCGAAAAATATCACTGCCAGTCGTGACGGTCCCTGCGGAATTATTCCTGTTCCTGTGACCGATAAAACCTTGGAAATTGTCTGTTTGTTTTTCGGCAGTGATGGTTTGTTTTCGACGGTTATAATGAATGGTCATCCATTAATTTTCCTGCCATGAAAATCACTCGCTTTTTCATCGTTCCGGTCTGCGCCTTGTTCCTGTCGCTTGCGACATCCCCTGCATTTGCAAGCAAAATCGGCAAGGATTGCACGTTCAAGGGCAAAAAACTGTATGGAAAGGTACAGGTCGTCGACGCTTTTCCCGATTTCAGGGTAAGGGTTGTTTCTGCGTTCCCGGATTTGAAGGTCCAGCGGGTCGACGCTTTTGCCAGTTCCTGCGGTCGCTGGCAACGGGTGGACGCCTTTCCCGATATCAAAATCCAGTTCGTCGATGCATTCTCCGATTTCGACATTCAGTATGTGGACGCCTTTCCTGGCATCCCCTGACAGTCGTTTTCTCCCTACCAGCCAGATGCGCCCTCTTCTGCCGGCAAATGCCTTGTATCGCGTCAAATGAACGCTTCATTTTACTGGCATGATTGACCGGGCATGTTAAGGTCTGATGCCTTGCCAGTGATTTTTCAAAGGAAAATATCGTGAACAAAAAACTGTCTGCAAATCCGAACCTTAAAGGAATTGGCGGCTGGCTGTTGCTTCTCATTCTTTTTCTGGGCCTGTATATCCCTGTAACGGGGGCATGGAGCCTTTACAAGGAATTCATTCTTGTTCCGCTAAAGATGCCGATTCTGGAGGCCAATCCATTGTGGGTTCAGTACCGGCTGATGGTCTGGATTGTTTTTGGTATTTTGTGCGCGCTCTGTTTCGCGGCAGGCTATGCCTTGTGGCGAATCAAAAGACCGATGACGGTTCAGCTGGCTATCGGCGTGCTATGGCTGGCGGGACCGTTCGTTCCGGTCATTTATGCCGCCATCGCTTCGGCTATTTTCAGTATGGACTTTTCACAGGCTCTCAAACCGTTTTTGATCGGTATTTTTTCGACATCTGTCCAGAGCGCGATCTGGACAGGGTATCTCCTGAAATCAGTCAGGGTCAGAAATACTTACTTTTCCTGAAAACCGGTTTCAAATGACTGCCGCCAGCCTATCCGGTTTCGGGTAAGTGTTTCTGACTCTTTTTGACCGGAGAAGATATAAAGTCCAGATAAGCGGATAGTAAAACGATCTGATGAAGTCGATAAAGATATCATTGATAAGCATGTCGAAAGACGGCGGAAAAATCAGGTAAAAGTAAAGTGCTGTCACGATAACCGAAACCGGACCGGTCAGCCAAAGGACCAGTATGGTCAATCTGACCGATTTCCATTCAAGGCGTTTTACGAGACGATACCCGGCAATCCAGATCAGGAGAATGCAACATATCAGATTGATCCAGTAACAGACTTTGATGTGTTCCCATAATGGAATGGCTTCCAGTACGGGCATATTCATTTCCAGTGATATGAAATCACCATGCAAACTCACTACTGAATAAAGCGGACTGATGAAAACAAGACTGATCCAGAAAAAAAGCAGCCATCCGCCTACCCCATATAATTCCGGTTTTTCTTTTTCGTTTTTGTCAGGCGCCGGTTTTTCCTGTGTATCGGAAATATCCATCATATGATAAAAATAATCTGCAAGGCTCAAATTATACAATACACTTTTTTCATAAAAAGCAGAATAAGTGTATTGCCATAAAAACGCCCTTCACCAGTTTTTACAAATTACAGAAAAATGAATATCGAAAAATGAACTTTACACAGCAGATATTCTTTCTTTTCACTCATTTTTTGTGCCGTCAATATTTTTCCTGAAAAGAATAAAAAAGCCTGATTCGATAATCCCGAAATCAAAAAAAAGTGTTTTGAAGCGTTTTTTGTGTTGTGTTTTTAAAACAATTTTTTTATCTTGTTTCTTACTTTTTTGTCTTATGCGAGCGTCTGATAAATAATCCCTGAGATTAATTTCCTGAAAAAAAAGGAAATACACACCGTTACAAAGCCAAAAACCATAATTAAATCAGTTTCTTTTTCTTGTTTTCAAGATTTCATTTACACTATTTTGTAAAGTTTGGAATATTACTTAACTTATGGAAAAGCTTGGAAAAAATCAGATTTTCCTATCTGATTTCAGTCAGAAAATTTCTTGCAAGAAATGATTCGGTAAATTACATTAATAGCGGAGTCCGGTTCTCGTAAGGCTGGGCTCTGGTGTCTAAACACGCCGCCAACCCGGTGAGCACATTCCGTCATATGTGCTACCGTTCGTATCCAACGGCGGAGTTTTCCGCTTGTTGGGCACGACGGTCCTTTTTCAGACTCTTTTTTACGGTCACTCAAATAACAAATAGTATTAACAAATATACTTATTTGAAATTTCCCTGACTCGTAATATACTCAGCCCCTGACGGTGCTAAACACACCGAACCACCATTTGCGAGTTGATCGCAAGTGTTTTTTTGTTCGTCCTTTTTGTTTCTGACGAGAGGGTGTTGGCCAATACAAGACTTCTCAGGAAGGAATATGCCAGCAGGTGGTTCTCTGTGTTTAGCACCCGCTCGCCCCTCTTCAACGGGAAGAAAAATGTTTCGGGATTTTTTGTGAAGTGTCTTTCTTTCCGGTTTTGTTTATCCGGTTCTGCCTTTTCCATATCCGGCCTTGAACGCACGTGTATGACAGGCTGCCATTGGCAGCCTTTATGAATGCCCGATATCGTGGCTGCCATGACCAGCGAACAAAATGATCGGCAGATTTTCCAGTGGCAAGAACAGGTATCCGGCGGGTCTGATGGCGGCAGGAAAAAGCCATCAAACCGACATCGCGAACGATGGTGCAGACAATGACCATCTCTTTGTCCGGTCTGAATCCCATATGCTGCATCCGGTTCACCTTGCGACTTGTACAAACCGGTAAAAGACATACCCTGCTTACTGCCGTTTTTGAATTCGGCTGCGGTTTCTGTCGTCAAGTGAATCCCTGCCAGTTCTTAACAGCCACAGGCATACCAGTCGAATCCGAGTTGATATCCTGTTACCGATCCCGCCACGTACAGGGTGGTTGTCGATCTTGCCCCGCTTATCCACCAGCTAGTCGTCGGGCTTGCTTCCAGTCCGAACGCCATGACTCTCGGAATCGACTGATAGGGTTTCAAAAAGGTGATGGTGACATTGCCGGAGGTGCCGGTGTTGTTGACGCCGCCCTGTTCCAGCCAGCCATCTGACCATTTCCGGTACCAGTTCGTCCCGTCATTGAACGTTTCGGTGACATATTTGACGGCAATACCGTCAATCATTTTGTCGATTTTTCCAGCCGTCTCCTGCGCCAGTCCTGCAATATCGAGCAATCCGGGATTACTTGCCGCATTGAAGGCCCGGATACAGGGCAAAAGGGTTAATGCCGGTGGCTGGACGGAGTTTGATGCGCCATAGGTGGGGTCTGCAAGTCCCGGATCGATTGTAAGTACATCACAGGCCACATTTGTAGATGCACGCTGGTATGTGTGCCACACCGGCCCGGTCGCAAGAGTCTGCTGTAAGGCCCCGGTCACACCGACAATGATACCATTTTCACCGGCGCCGGCTCCGCGAATGTTTATAGTAGCGTTCCAACCCGGCAGTCCCGCCTCAATCTTTTGCCCCGGTGTGATGCTACCCTGTGCAAACCTGTTGATCAGATCCGGCAAACTAAACGTCGTTTCCCCATCACCAACTCCAAATGTCGTTCCGATCGCAGTAAACAGATCAGGATACGTTTCTCTCCCGACAGTGGAGCCATCGGCTTTCAGATAACCGGCCGGAGGGCTTGCTGTAGCGAAGTATTCGATTGAACCGATGGGAGTGCCCCGTTTGGCCATTTCAGCTTCCAGAGCGGCCAGCTCATTTTTATCGGCTTTCTCTGTCAGGGCGGTTTTCATTTCCATCCTGTTTGCCAGTACTGACAGGTCAATGCCAAGCGTTTTTCTGGCAGTCTCTTTGTCCGAACTGTCGTCCCCGAAAAGTTCGGCCAGATAATCTCGCAGCTTGCCTAAAGCGCTTTTCATTTCACCTGTCGTTGTTTTCGGTGTTTTCGCTCCGGAAAGGAGTTCTTTTTCAGGTAATTTACTCATGAGATCTTTCCATAAAAAAAGCCTCTTTGGAAAAGAGGCTCATGTTATTTATTTTGGTATTTTGCTGGAGTGCGCAAACGGAAACAGACTTGTCGACTTTTACTCAGCGATGGCTGCACAGCTTCGCCAGTGCCTGATACTGGTCTATGCACTGGTTCATGTTCCGGATGGCGTCGTCTCCGTCTCGTCCGACAGCGAGAATACGTTCAACAACCGTTGGGTCAAGTTCGGCTCGGCTTTCTCCATCATCAACGCCGGGATGTCCACTACCGGATATGTTTTCGACACACGCACGGGCTGGGATTGACACCCGTACATCAGCGCGCTTGATAC
>JAHYZB010000027.1:0-4785 GCA_019424645.1 Oxalobacter formigenes | reverse complement strand
AGCAAGCAAAAGATCATTTTCTCGTTTGGCATCATCGTTCTCCTTCTTTGCCCGGATTTGCATCTGGCTTACCGCTTCATGCAGATTCCGGTTTTCTTCCATTGCTTTTTCAAGGCGCTGCGTTTCCTCGCGCGCCTGTGATTCATTCATCCGGCTTTGCCTCACATCCCATTGCAGGTTGCACAGCCAGTAACCGGCAAGGCATCCCGCGATCAATGCAAGGGTTCCACTCATCAGGCAGCTTTTGAAACTCATACTTCCCCCATGCACATCCGGTATTCTTTTTCCCGGCGTTTTGTCAGACCGGCAAGGACTTTTCCTCCGGCTTTGTTCCAGCGTCTGATTTCAGTGCACGCGCCGGTATAATCCCGGGCGTTCAGTTTTCTGACCAGTGTTGAATGGCAGAAATTTTTCGCCCCGATGTTATAGGCAAGGGAAACGTACGCATCAAATTCATGCTGATATAACGGAACGGAAATGCATTGACGGATGTCATCGGCATGCCGGTTCGCGCTTGACAACAGTTGAACCAGGGCACGATCAGGCGTCGTTTTGCTTTTCATCGTCACGCCTTTCGTTTCCCCGTAACCCACGGTCGGCACGCCAACCGCATCTTTATAAGCCTCTCCCCGATATCCTTCATTCAAGGCGATGGAAACCAGCAGGCTGGCGGAAATGCCGAGTGCGCCAATGCCCAGCCGTAATTTTTTGCCATCCATATTCAGATTCCTTTTTGAGGCCAGTTGATAATGGCGTAATAGAGCGCGTAAACGGCAGAAGAGAGGCTGCCGATCCAGATCAGCAGTTTTCCGAACCATTTGGCTGTTTTGACGGTACCGTCTCCGGCCCGAAAGATATCGACGAGCGTTGCGGTGTTTTCCTCGATGCGCGCAAGGCGTTCATCCTGCGTTTTGTTGGCTTCCTTCAAGGCATGCACCTCGTCTTTCAATATGGATAGATGAACGTCGTGTGCGTTCATGCGGGATATGCCACTTTGCAGTTTCTCGGACAAGACTGCTCTTAAAGCTTCCGGATCATCCGGTAATTCGTAAATGGCCATAAAACCTCCTGACTTGTGGGGAATAAACTCTTTCCCGGCCAGTGTTAGCGAATGAAAAGATGTTCCCTAATTGTGTTTTTTGAATAAGTTAGTGAAAATTGAAAAGCCCGCATAAGCGGGCTTTTCAATCGAAAAAAACGGAATAAATCGCTTTTATGAACGATCTGTTCCTTGAATAATGTTACTGAAACGGTTTTCAGGTCGGCATGACGGTGTTGAGAGTCGCGGCATTGACTTTGTCAGCAGACAGGTAAATGTCTTCCCGATTTTCAAGAGTCTTTTTCTGCAATACGATGACATCATGCCGATCACGCCTGTTTTTTTAGCATGGCGCTGTTGACGTTGGGACAAAGAAATTCCTAGGGTATTCAGACCTGTTATAAACCGTTTTTTGTATTTTTTTCCGATCCAGCTTCAAGCTCCCTGTCCATCTGCCCTGAATTCATAATAGGCTTGATGTTCGCCTTGTATGGTTACACCGGTTGTTGCCTTGTTATACGTCAGTAACAGTGCGCCATTTGTCCAGCTTCCGGATGTGCCGTTGTTTCTCGCAACCATACAAGTGTAATTTGTGTTTGCAAAGGGAACCACAAATTGAACCCAAATATTATTGGCTGCTGACACAATCCCTCCTTGTTCCAGCCACCCGTCCGACCATTTTCGATACCACCTTGAACCGTCGTTATAGGTTTGGGTGACATATCTGACAAGATTGTCACCAATGTGTAACTGTCCTGTGCCCGGGGCATATCGGAGCAGATGTCCGGTAACGGGACTATTGAAAATCCGGAGATCGCCTGAAACGTTATCAATAACAAGATGGCTGTTTGCTCCTGCTCCAAGAAGATGCAATTCACCCCCTTCATTTACGGAGTCGCTCGCGGTCACTTCCACCAGTGCCTGCGCAGTCAATTTTCCTGAAAGTTCACCACCGGTCAATGGAAGATAATTGTTCAGCTGTGTCCTGTCGGTCTTGTTGGCCATTTCCTGCGCCAGCTTGCCAATGTCGATCAAGCCGGGATTCGTTGCTGCATCGAAGGCCTTGATGCAGGGTAACAAGGTCAATGCGGGTGGCTGGACGGTGTTGGAGGCTCCGTAGATGGGATTCGATCCCGATGCATCTATCTCGACATATCCTGCGTCTCCAACACCACCATACGATGTTGAATTACCTGAACCGGGATAGTTTCCGGCATGCCACTTCGTGCCACCAAAGGTATTGTTACTGTTATACACGCCAACGCCTCCCTTGATATTCGGCAACCCTGCCGCGATCTTCTCCCCAGGTATGTTGCTGCCCTGTGCAAACAGGCCGATCAAATCGGGCAAATTGAATGTGGTCGATCCATCTCCTGCCCCGAATGTCGTTCCGATAGCGGCAAATAACTCCGGATAGGTTTCTCTTCCGACTGCAGCACCATCCGCTTTCAGATACCCGGATGGAGGCGTCGTCGTGGCAAAATAGTGAATTGAACTGATGGGGCTTCCTCTTCTGGTGATTTCCGCTTCGAGTTCACTTAGCGCTTCTTTTTCCGCCAGTGTGGTGAGATCAATGCCCAGTGTCTTTCTGGCTGTGTCCTTGTCTGCGCTGTCGTCTCCGAACAGCTCAAATAGATAATCACGCAGTTTCCCCAATGCGGTTTTCATTTCACCCGTTGTTGTTTTCGGGGTCTTGCTTCCACTTAGTAATTCTTTTTCAGGTAATTTTGTCATTCTTGCTCCACAAAAGACCTCCTTCAAGGAGATCTTTCTCTGCCAATTTTCTCAAATTCAGTGTTATCAGGACGGCATGACAATATTGACTGTCAGCGCATTGACTTCCTCAACACTGGTACAGGCGTCCAGTTGGTCTTCAAGTGCCTGACGCTGGCCGATCACGGCGCCTGACAAGGCTGAAAAAGCCTGATGTTTGGCCATGACGCGTGCAGCCAGATCCGCCAGTTCGATACCACGTGCACTGGCCAGTGACGCCAGAAGTGAAACCGTGCTTGTCGGGTCAGCCAGACAGGATTGGGCTTCTCTCACCTGCTGATCGAATGTCATGACTTCCGTATCCGGATAGGTTTTGACGGCTGTTTTCAAAATGCCGTCGCATGCGCCATTGATTTCAGACAGCTTGGCAGCCTTGATTTCTTCCAGTGTCTGTTCCGGCAATGCGATGACTTCGTACCAGTCACCCTTGTCTTCAATCATGGCTTTGTTCGCATTGCACCAGAGTGCCGCTTCAGTATATTTTTCGTAGTTTTCGACTGGTTTGACGATTCGGGTTCCGATCATGGTTTTTCTCCAAATGAATAGATAATGTGTTGAATAAAAATGGGCCAGTCCGTCAGAACTGGTGTGCTTCAAAACGGTGAGCTGAACCCATTTTCATGCGTGGAATACCCATAAAAAAAGACCTCCGTCAAGGAGGTCTTTTCATTTGCAAAAAATGGGCGCAACTCGCCCGTCATGAATATGTTAACAAGATATTGTTCTTCGGTCAGCTATGACATACATAATGAAACAGAAGGCAGAGAAGCTGGATGGTTGCAATCATTCCCTGCCTTCAGTCCATTAAAAAATGTTCATCCTGCTTATTTGAAAAGGCGCGACCAGAAACTGTCTTTTTTCTTTGTTGTTACTTCCGGTCTTTGCGAAAGACCGTTTAACGGGACTGTTTCGCCAATCTGATTGATTTTACATTCAGAACCGTCGTCAAGCCAATAGACAATTCCACGAAAATCGGATTTAACTGTCCATTTTCCGTTTTCCCAGACCGGACATTCGTTTTGGCCGGTTGCGGGAGGCATGACATCGGTTGCCATGGCCGGAATCAGGTATACCTCGTCTTCGAGTGGGGAACGACAGGCTTCGGAGGCGCCGCAGTAGGCACCATGCTCATCGAAATGATACACAATATTCATTTTAACTTTCCTTTAATATTTAATGCAGGCCAGAAGGGCTACGTTGTGTGGACGGTTTTCGTTGGCGGTTGGGACGACGCGAGAGGCTTCAAAATTGATCCAGCCGCCGTCTCCGCTTGTACCGTTGTGTGATGTCGAACCTCCTCCGGAATATCTGAAGGCACCTTCCTGAGTGCCCCTTTCACGTATGCTCACCTGGATCGTGCCAGAAATATTCCGGATAGCATCACCCTGTGCTGATCCAAATCCACGTTCCGGATCAAGATTTCGGCCCGAATCCCAGCCGCGCAAAAACTCGCCTCTCAAATCCGGCAAATTAAAGGTGGAACCTCCATCGCCTTCCCCGAATGTTGTTCCAATAGCGGAAAAAAGGCGGCCATATACCGTACGGGAAACCAGCGCGCCATTAGCGACCAGATACCCATCCGGTGCGGTCTGCATGGCAAAATAGTGAACCGAACCGGCTGGAACGGAATCGATGGCGATGCCTTTTGCCGGATTTTGCAAGACCCATTTTTTCAGATAGCTGTCGTAAAGCAGGTCGAGCCAGTGGCCGTCACCGGCGATGTCCCCTGCCGCAAGAGACTGGTTATATCCTTTTACAATGGGAAGTGCCGACATTTCATCTGCCTTGAAAACAGGCATGCCAACGGTATTGGCGCCACATGCACGTACATGAACGACCTGTCCGTTTTGCAGTGCATCGAGTGCAGGCGAAAAGTATCCGGTCATGGCATCGCCCGAACCGCCTCCGATACAGGCGAGATAGGTTCCCTGCTGAACAGCGGCAATATCGGCTTTTTCTGCTGCGTCAAAGCC
>JAHYZB010000026.1:18184-21715 GCA_019424645.1 Oxalobacter formigenes | reverse complement strand
ATTTTCCCTTGCAGTATTCATTATTGTGCCGTTGAAAAATGATCGAATGAGGTGAACGAAAGATTCTGTAACTCACCTGCTGAATTTTTAATGCGCAGGCCCTTTTCGTTTTCAATATATCCAATTCGTGTGACAGGAACACCCGTCCGGGTAGAAGCTTCCAATATACGGCTTCTCATGGAAACAGGTGTCGTAAAGCATAGCTCGTAATCATCGCCTCCGGATAAGGCACAATATAATTGTCGCTCTCTTGGTTGTTTAGCCAGAACAGGACTGATGGGAAGAGCATCGACATTAATTGTTGCGCCGACATTGGACGCTTCCAGAATGTGGTTTAAATCGCCCATCAGCCCGTCAGACAGGTCAAGGGCTGCATGAGCGATTTTTCTAAGCTCAGTACCCAGTGCGACGCGTGGGATTGGCATTTGCAAATGGGGAATTACCGCCTTGAATTCTTCCGGTTTCAATTCGATTTCTTTAAGGCAATGGGCCAACGCAAGACGAGCGTCACCAATTGAACCTGATATCCATATATCATCGCCATACTGAGCCTTGTCGCGTCTCAAAGCCTGTCCGACAGGGACTTCCCCGAAAACGGTAATACAGATATTCAGCGGGCCTCGAGTGGTATCGCCTCCGATCAACTCACAGCGACAGATATCGGCAATCGAAAAAAGACCTTCCGAAAACGACTTCAACCAGGGTTCATCCGGGGAGGGCAGAGACAATGCCAGCGTAAAAGCTACAGGACGAGCACCCATCGCCGCCAGATCGGAAAGATTGACTGCCAGAGATTTATGTCCGAGTTGTCTGGGATCGGTGTCCGGAAAGAAATGGGTGCCCGAGACCAGCATATCAGTCGATATTGCCATTTGAGTACCCGGTGTCGGAACCAGCAATGCACAATCGTCGCCGATACCAAGTGAAGCGGAAATGACCGGTTTTTTGAAATATTTGGAAATGAGATCGAATTCTGAAAGCATAAATGCCAAAGGGTTTTAAAAGACGCTTAAAAATGATCAAGTAAATGTTTGTATTATGATGCTATCGATAACGAATCAAAGCAAGACAATGGTAGACTGTACAACCTAAATAACGTCGATTGAAAAAAGATAGTTTGACATATCCGCTCTTCAGATCATGATTTGTTCTGGAATGAAGTCAGTTATTGCCAGAAATCGGCTCAGATCTCACTACATAGGCGTATCGAATTATGGGGCAGGTATCCTGGATTGAATATATCGGAGCAGCGTTGTTTTTTCTGGCGCTGGTACACACTTTTTCTACCAAATATTTTGTCAAGCTGGCTACCAAGGACAGTCATCATACGGGCTTGTGGCTGATGCTCGGTGAAGTTGAAGTCGTTTTCGGTTTCTGGGCCTTTATTTTGCTCGCTTTCATGGCAGTTATCGGCGGATATGAGAGTGCTGTCGAATATCTGGATACACGTAATTTTACCGAACCCTTATTCGTTTTTGTCATTCTGGTTATTGCCGGAACACGTCCCATTTTACAGGCAGTCCAGCTTTTGATCGACAGGCTGGACAAAATCATTCCCCTGCCGGGAATGGTGTCATATTACTTTCTGACACTCTCAGTTGTTCCGCTTCTGGGGTCTTTCATTACCGAGCCGGCAGCCATGACCCTGGCAGCCATCATTTTACGGGATCGTTTCTTCTCCAAAGGCATACCGGAAACCATGAAATATCTGACCATTGCGATCCTGCTCGTCAATGTTTCTATTGGGGGCGTTCTCACGTCTTACGCCGCTCCTCCTGTATTGATGGTTGCTGGAAAATGGGGGTGGGGGCTCGATTTCATGCTAAGCATGTTTGGCTGGAAAGCAGCTCTGGCCGTATTCATCAATGCATTGGCGGCAACCTGGGTTTTCAGGAAAGTGCTGCTTTCAATGGATGACTTGAATGACGCTTATGAAATAGGGAGAGTCCCGCCGCTGGTATTGCTCGTTCATCTGTCTGCACTCATTCTGGTCGTCATTTTCAGCCATCATCCTGTTGTATTTATGGGGCTTTTCCTCTTTTTCCTTGGATACACGGAAGCATATCACCGTTACCAAAGTCCTCTGATGCTTCGGGAAGGCTTGTTAGTGGCCTTTTTCCTTGCGGGACTGGTTGTTCTTGGCGGGATGCAAAAATGGTGGCTTGAGCCAATACTGGCAGGGATGAACAGTGCGACACTATTTTTCGGGGCAACCGGCCTGACGGCCATTACGGACAATGCTGCGCTGACTTATCTTGGTTCACTCGTTGAACATTTATCCGATGCAAGCAAGTACGCACTGGTTGCCGGAGCCGTCACGGGGGGAGGTTTGACAGTGATTGCCAATGCGCCGAATCCGGTCAGTTTTTCATTGCTTAAAAATACTTTCGAACATGGATCGATCAATCCCCTGACGCTTTTCCTGTACGCACTGCCGCCGACGATTATTGCAGGATGCTGTTTCATGCTTTTGTAAAAGGAATGAACATTTTTTTACATCTGTCGTTATTTTGGTCGTATACGTGAAAAAAACAGTTTATTGCCGGTATGTGCATCAAGAAAAATACCTGTCAAAAAACAATTAGGTAGTATAATTCGCGCCATGAGTACCTCGACAGATCCCCAGATTGAATCCTTGCGACTCCCGCCTCACTCGATTGAAGCGGAACAGTCTGTATTGGGAGGCCTGTTGCTCGACAATGCAGCATGGGACAGAATTGCCGATCTGGTCAGTCAGGATGATTTTTACCGATTCGATCATCGCCTGATCTATCAGCATATTTCCAAACTGATCAATGCCTCCAAACCGGCTGATGTCATTACCGTTTACGAATCCCTTTCCGGAATCGGAAAAGCGGAAGAAATCGGCGGACTTTCCTATTTGAATGCACTTGCCCAGAATACGCCTTCTGCTGCCAACATACGGCATTATGCACAGATTGTTCGTGACAGAGGTGTTTTAAGAAGGCTGATTACAGTGTCGGATGAGATATCGGCCAGTGCTTTTCAGTCTCAGGGAAAAGAAGTCAAACAGATTCTGGATGAAGCCGAAACCAGTATTTTTGCGATTGCCGAAGAAGGGGCGCGTGGAACACAGGGTTTTCAGGAAATCCAGCCCTTGCTGACTCAGGTAGTCGAGCGTATCGATGAACTTTATAATCGTGACAATCGTAACGATATCACAGGCGTCCCGACCGGTTTTATGGATCTGGACAGAATGACTTCAGGCTTGCAGCCCGGAGACCTGATCATCGTTGCGGGGCGTCCTTCCATGGGTAAAACGGCTTTTTCCGTCAACATCGGTGAAAATGTTGCGATTGAAAGCGGTTTACCTGTTGCCATCTTCTCGATGGAAATGGGTGGCGCACAACTGGCGATGCGTATGCTGGGATCAGTCGGACGTCTGGACCAGCACCGATTGCGAACGGGACGTCTGGCCGATGAAGACTGGCCAAGATTGACGTATGCCATTCAGAAAATGAACGAAGCGCAGCTCTACATCGATGAAACTCCGGCCTTGAGTTGTACTGA
>JAHYZB010000026.1:14248-18174 GCA_019424645.1 Oxalobacter formigenes | reverse complement strand
CGTGCAAGAAGATTGGCAAGGCAATGCAGTAAATTGGGCCTCATCATTATCGATTATCTCCAGTTGATGTCGCCAAGCTCTGCGGGAGAAAACCGTGCGACGGAAATTTCCGAAATTTCGCGGGGTCTGAAAGCGCTCGCAAAAGAATTGAATTGTCCTGTCATTGCTTTATCCCAGTTGAACCGTTCTGTCGAGCAAAGGCCGAACAAGCGCCCCGTCATGTCCGATCTGCGTGAATCAGGCGCGATCGAACAGGATGCCGATCTGATTTTGTTTATTTATCGGGATGAAGTTTACAATCCTGATTCTGCCGATAAAGGTACAGCGGAAATTATTGTTGGAAAGCAACGTAACGGGCCGATTGGCAACGTCAGACTGACATTTCTGGGGCAATTCACCAAATTCGATAATTACGCGATGGGTTCGGGGTCGTATAATGATTAGGCCTTTGAACCTTGTTAAATACTGTTGACAGGTCTTTGTATTTGAAAAACCAAGCTGATATTCAGGGAAAGTGATATGTTCGGACGTTTAATGCCTAAAGAAGAGAAGTTTTTCGACTTGTTCAACCAGCATGCAGAATACTGCGTCAAAGGTGCAAAAGAGCTGGTAGAGCTCATGAAAGACTCGAATAACATTGAGACAAGATTGCATGCTATTGAGGGTCTCGAAAAACAGGCAGACAAAATCACCTATCACACCATCGGAATTCTTCACAAGACGTTTATTACCCCATTGGATCGTGAAGACATCCATCGTCTCATTACCAAAATGGACGATATACTGGACTTGATGGAAGACGCCGCGCAGACCGTTTCCCTTTACGACATCCAGTTCATCACTCCTGAAGCAGTTCGTCTGGCTGAACTGTGCCTTGGATGCTGCAATAAACTCCAGGAAGGCGTTTCTCTCCTGCACAATATGAATAATTCCCGGCAGGTTCTTGAAATCTGTGAAGAAGTCGACCGGCTTGAATCGGATGCGGATCACGTCATGCATGCGGCCATGTCAAAATTGTTTCGTGATGAGCCGGATGTCCGTAATCTGATCAAACTGAAAGCCTTATACGAAATTCTGGAAAACGTAACCGATGTTTGCGAAGACGTTTCCAATATCATCGAAGGTATTGTTGTTGAAAATGCCTGATTTCTTTCGAAATCAAGGCATTTTTTTTATTTTCAGGTCAAATAAAGTTCACCATTCATGCACGCCATTCACGTTAGTCTCTACACCATCATTTTCCTTGTCGCTCTGGCTTTGATTTTTGATTTTATGAACGGCTTTCATGATGCGGCCAATGCGATTGCAACAGTCGTTTCGACCGGTGTGTTGAAACCACATACAGCGGTAGCAATGACCGCATTCATGAATGTTGTCGCTATCTTCGTGTTCGATCTGCATGTGGCAACAACCGTTGGAAAAGGAACAGTCGATCCGGCTATCGTCGATCATTACGTTATTTTTGGCGCACTGGTCGGCGCCATTGGCTGGAATATCATTACCTGGTATTACGGCATTCCGTCTTCTTCTTCTCACGCCCTGATTGGTGGACTGATTGGTGCGGCCATTGCCAAAGCAGGAAGCGGTTCCCTGATGGCTTCCGGCATTTTGAAAATTATCGCCTTCATCGTTATTTCCCCGTTACTCGGTTTCATTCTCGGTTCTCTGATGATGCTTCTGGTTTCCTGGATATTCGTCCGTTCGCAACCGAGATCAATCGATAGATGGTTCAGACGATTGCAACTGGTTTCTGCCTCCCTGTACAGTCTGGGGCATGGCGGTAACGATGCGCAGAAAACAATGGGACTGATCTGGATGCTTCTGATCGCCTCAGGTTATGCCATGGACGATGGCCATTTGCCGGTTTGGGTAATTGTTTGCTGTTACGGGGCAATTGGTGTGGGAACCCTGTTCGGTGGATGGCGTATCGTCAAAACGATGGGGCAGAAAATTACCAAACTGAAGCCGGTTGGCGGTTTTTGTGCGGAAACAGGCGGCGCGCTGACTTTGTTTGTCGCAACTGCGTTGGGTATTCCTGTTTCAACAACCCATACCATCACAGGCGCTATTGTCGGCGTGGGTTCCTCACAGAAAATGTCGGCAGTCAGATGGGGCGTCGCCAGCAATATTGTCTGGGCGTGGATCCTGACGATTCCTGCGTCGGCATTTCTTGCCGCAATTGCATGGTGGCTTGGTACCCAGTTCTTATGATTTACGCCGGTTGGCGATGATGGAACTGCCGAGTGCGGCAATGATCAATAAAGCTCCCAGCAGTCCGGTAATCGCTTCAGGTACCGGAAAGAGCACTCCCAAAAGCATTAAAAGAGCCAGCGAACCGATGGCCCAGAAAGCGCCGTGTTCCAGATACCGATAGTGGCTCAGTGTTCCCTTTTCGACAAGCAAAATGGTGAAGCTGCGGACGAACATGGCGCCCGCACCCAATCCCAAGGCAATAATGAACAGGTTGTTCGTCATGGCAAACGCGCCCAGAACACCATCGAATGAAAAACTCGCATCAATCAATTCAAGATAAAGAAATCCGCCTACGCCCT
This sequence comes from Oxalobacter formigenes, assembly GCA_019424645.1. GTDB lineage: Bacteria > Pseudomonadota > Gammaproteobacteria > Burkholderiales > Burkholderiaceae_D > Oxalobacter > Oxalobacter formigenes_D. The sequence continues at coordinate 15,622 of JAHYZB010000026.1, read as the reverse complement.
GATGAACCACGTGCTGTTCAATCTGCTGATCGTGCGGGCTCAGAAGTGATGCAACACCTTTGGTAAGCACATAAACAACAAGCCCCCACATGCCAGCGAGAAGAAATTCAAATCTTTCATCTGGTGAAACGAAGTAAGTGATCACTGTCAGGGTAATCAGGGTCAGAGCGGCCTGAATCGCTTCCATCTGGCCGAGGCGGGTCAACGGTTTTTCAATAAATGCCAGCCAGTGTTCGGTCTTGTGTCTCGCCACAAAAAAACTGAGAAAGACCATCAACAGGAAAACGCCTCCAAAGGCAGCTACTTCGTGATGGGCTGATGTCATTATCCGGCTATATTCATGCGGCTGATACAAGGCAATATTAACTGCTTCAATGGGGCCCATATGTCCGGCAACACAGACAATAAGGAGAGGGAAAACCAGTCTCATCCCGAAAACGGCAACGAAAATGCCCCAGAGAAGGAAATGCTGGCGCCAGATGTGGCTCCAGTGTTTCAGAATGCCGGCATTGACAACGGCGTTATCGAAAGACAAGGCGACTTCAAGAACAGTCAGAAAGAAAATTGTCGCAATCGCGGCTGCACCGCCAATAGCATAGCCAACCACAAATGCAGCAACGCAGACAATAAATGATGATGTGAAATATGAAAAATATGATTTCATGGCACTCCCAGCATTTGAATTGTAAGCCTTGTCGACATTTTTTTCCCGTTTTATTTATAAAAAAGGCCATCCTTCACTGGTACGAGGAAGGATGGCCAGGCTCATGATTGCGACCCTAATCGGAACGGCTTGCAAATCCAAGTAATTGCAAAAGGCTGGTAAAGAGATTGAAAATGGCAACAAACAAGGTTACGGTTGCCATAATATAATTTGTTTCTCCATTACGAACGATATTGTTCGTTTCATACAAAATCAGGCCGGACATCAATAAAACGAAAACCGATGAAACGGCGAGTGACAAAGCAGGGATATCGAAAAACAGGGCAATAAGACCGGCAAAGAAAGCCACCAGGATACCTGTTGTCAAGAATCCGGACAAGAACGAAAAATCACGTTTGGAAAAAAGCGCAATGCCGGACATGGTCAGAAAAATAAGAGCGGTACCACCCAGGGCCATCATAACTGTCTGGGCGCCATTGGGAAGACGTAAATAATACCCGACAATGGGGCCAAGTGTATAACCCATGAATCCTGTCAGCGCCAACACAAACAGAATGCCAAGTCCGCTATTACGGTTCTTGGTTACCAGAAACAAAAGGCCGAAGTAACCGACGATCGTGATCAGAAAACCGGGATAGGGCAACTGCAAGGCAATTGTAGCCGCTGTCGTAATGGCACTGAATGCCAGACATACAGACAAAAGAAAATAT
>JAHYZB010000026.1:0-14238 GCA_019424645.1 Oxalobacter formigenes | reverse complement strand
ACACGTCTGGACGAACTGTCCAGTACGGTGCTGATATTGGCGTTATCTGTCGTGTTATCGTAGAAGCGGTAACGTCTGGTCATTGTATTTTAATTTAAATCCAGAATGGGCCTGTTAATGTACATTGGCATTGTCGTATGCGATATTTCTTTGGCCTTTGACAAGGTTTTGTTCAAAAGACGGGAGGCCCGACGCGTGGCAGAATCGAATGCACTCTTCATGTCGGCCGCAAATTCGGTCACGACAATCGGAGACATCCCCGGCAGAGACAGCTGAATCAGACAGCGTTTCTTGAAACCGCTTTTGATCCGGTTTGTATCTGAAAGACGAATCATAATATAGTCAATGCTATTTTGGGTATGCGAAAGCATAAAATCCATGCGTTCCTGGATATATTCCTGAATAGCCTCACCGGCTTTGATGCCCTTGGTAATAATAGTTGGTGCCATAAGAACTCACTCCTTAATTACTTCTTTATTGCTTTTTGAGTATATTACCCATTCCCAAAAGAAATAAAAAGGGATGATAATAGTAACGTTACTTCAAAAAAATAGAACAATGAGCGCTTTAAACTTAAATTATAGACATCTTTATTATTTTTGGGTGGTCGCCAAAGAAGGCGGAGTCACGCGTGCAGCAGAAAGACTGGGTGTTGCAGTCCAGACAATCAGCATGCAATTGTCCCTGCTGGAAAAGGCGGTTGGGAAGACTTTATTCGCCCCGCAGGGGAGGCGTCTCGTCCTGACTGAAGCCGGGCGACTGGCTTTGAATTATGCTGACCAGATATTTCTGCTGGGTGAGCAGTTGCAGGAAGCCCTGGCAGAAGACGATATCGGAAAAAGCATGCGTCTGACTGTTGGCATTTCTGATTCATTACCAAAAATGATTGCCTATCGTTTGCTTGAAGCCGCTCTTGAAATGCCGCAATTCGTCAGGATGGAATGCTATGATGGTTCATTTGAAACACTGTTGGCGGATCTTGCTTTGCATAAACTGGACGTCGTTTTGACGGATCGCCCGATCAATATGGGAAGCAGTTTGCGTGTCTTCAGTCACGAATTGGGGGATTGTCCTGTCTGGCTGTTTGGTTCGGAAGAGCTGGCTGAGCAATATCGTCCCAATTTCCCTGAATGTCTTACGGGAGCCCCGGTTTTGTTGCCGACTCGGGGGAATGCCATCAGAACTCGTCTGGATCAATGGTTTGAAGTACATAATATCCGGCCATTTATCGCGGGCGAGTTTTCTGATAGTGCGCTGCTGAAAACATTCGGACGCAACGGACTGGGCATGTTTCATGCTCCTATTGCCATCGAAAGAGAAATGAAAGACCAGTTCCGCTCGGTTCCAATCGGCGAGCTGACAGAAGTCAGGGAGCAGTATTACGCTATTTCTGCGGAAATGAAAATCAAGCATGCTGCAGTTGAAGCCATTCTGGCTGCCCACAAGGGAAAAATCTTCTAGAAAACCTGGAAAACGGGCGCAAGCCTTAGTTCAGATGATTGGCAAGCCGGATGAATTGATCCACCGTCAAATCTTCCGGCCGTCGCGTTGGATCGATTCCCAATTCAAACAGTTGCGATTCGGAGAACAGGGGGGCCAGATTGTTCCTCAGCATTTTTCTTCGTTGGGAAAAAGCCTGCGTTACTGTCTTTTCAAGAGCCGCAAGCGAGCATGCTTCCGGATTCTCGCGCGGGATCATTCTGACAATCGCCGAATCGACCTTTGGCATCGGATCGAATGCCGTCGGAGGAACGATAAAGAGCAGTTCCATATCGTATTGCCATTGCAGCATCACTGAAAGACGGCCGTAAGCCTTGTTTCCCGGTTCGGCTACCATACGTTCTACGACCTCCCGCTGGAGCATGAAGTGCTGGTCTTCTATACATGAAGAAAAATTCATCAGATGAAACAACAAGGGCGATGAGATGTTATAGGGCAAATTGCCGACGATACGCCATTTGTTTTCTTTTGAAGCGCCTATCGTCCTGAAATCGAAGGAGAGGGCGTCTCCCTGATGAATAGTCAGTTTATTCTCCGGAAAACGTTTTTTCAGGTAAATGACCAGATCCCTGTCCAGTTCGATCACATCCATCCGTGATAAATGAGGAAGCAGGTTTTCTGTCATGGCACCCATACCGGGGCCGATTTCAAGCATGCGGTCTGTTGGTTTTGGGGCTATCGCTGAAACGATATTGTCCAGAACGGATTGGTCTTTCAGGAAATTCTGACCAAATCTTTTACGTGGAATGTGTTTCATATTCCTAAGAATGAATATTGTTATGCCAGCAGGTTGCCATCATGGCAGCTGTATTGATCGCTTCAATCATACTGCCATGATCGGCCAGACCCAGGCCTTTTTCAGCAATATCCAGAGCGGTGCCATGGTCGACAGACGTTCTGATAATGGGAAGGCCAAGCGTGATGTTGACACCCTGTCCGAAAGTGGCATATTTCAGTACTGGCAAACCCTGATCGTGGTACATGGCAAGAATGCAATCTGCATCTTGCAGAAACCGCGGCTGGAACAGGGTATCGGCAGGATATGGACCGAAAGCCTGAATGCCAGCTTTGCCGGCCATCTCAAGGGCAGGAGAAATCACATCTATTTCTTCCATGCCGAGGTAACCGTTTTCACCCGCATGCGGATTCAACCCGGTGACAAGTATCCTGGGGGAAGCAATCCCGAATTTGTTTTTGAGATCATTGTCGATGATGGACAGGATTTCCACCAAAGAAGTCATCGTGATAGCGTCGGAAACGTATTTGACTGGCAAATGAGTGGTTGCCAGAGCAACCCTCAAGGCAAAGCCCGGAATATCGTTTCCCATAGGTTTGGTCGGGCCTGCCAGCATCATGACAACTCGTTTGGTAGCCGTTTTTTCTGCAAGGTATTCGGTATGTCCCGTAAATGGAATACCAGCATCGTTTATCGTGCTTTTTTGAACAGGTGCCGTGACAATCGCATCGAAATTGTTTTCTAAAGCTCCGTCAATAGCGATATCGAGCGAGTTCAGAACGGTACTTCCATTTGCAGGATTGAGTTTGCCCGGAATCACAGGTTGATTCAACGGGCAGTCAATGGCATAAATCGCATCCGAATGGAGCGAAAATTCCATTGTTTCAGCATCAATTCTATCGATCCGTTTTAAAACAATGGCCGTGTCGATTTTTTGTGCGAGCTGTTCCAGGTAAGAATAGTCGCCGATGAGAACGGGAATGACGGTTTTACGGCATTCCCATGCTCCGCGAATCGATATCTCGGGACCGATTCCGGCTGGTTCGCCTATCGTTATGGCAATGACAGGCATCCTGATCATTGATGTTTTTCATCCAGACGATATTCGACGTAAGCCTTGTCCCGCAGCTGACGCAGCCATTCTTCCGTTGCTTCGGCGACTTTACGCTCTCTTAGTGCCTGTTTGGCCGCAATGCGTTTTCTTTCGGCTGAAACGTCGTCTGTTTTCTTGTCCAGGACCTGAATCAGATGAAATCCGAATTGTGTTTCAATCGGCTCACTGACTTCACCGGGTTTCAAAGCCACCATGGCTTTTTCAAATTCCGGTACAGTATCCCCGGGATAAATCCACCCCAGATCCCCGCCACGGCTGGCAGAACCATCGTTGGAATATGTTTTGGCCAATTCCTCGAATGTCGCCGATTTGTTGACGATTCTTTGTTTCAGATCGATCAGTTTTCGTTTCGCCTCATCGGCAGAAACAAGCTGGTTGACCTTGATAAGAATATGCCGTGCGTGAATCTGTTGAACCGTATTTCCATCGGATGCGTTTGTAGAGGATTCCGCCGCATTTGTCATTTTGCGACGATCCAGTACTTTCAAGATATGGAAACCATTGGGACTCTTGATGATGCCTGTCATATTTCCAGGCTTGACTCCTGCCAAAGCATCCACGAACGGTTTCGGCAGGCGATCGGTACTTCTCCAGCCGATATCACCGCCGCTCAGGCCTTCATCTGCATCAGAATAGCTGGCGGCGGTTTGTTGAAAATCGCCACCCGATTTCAGAATGTCCAGAACTTTCTCGGCCCGTGCGCGTTTTTCAGCGATCTGTTCCGGAGACGCATTTTCGGGAATACGGACGAGGATGTGACCCAATCGTAATTGTTCCGGCATCTGAAGTTGTGAATCAGTGCCGATGAGATTGTCAACTTCGGCGTCATTGATCTGGATTTTATTGACGACTTCACGATCACGTAGACGTGACATCGTGATTTCCTCACGGACTTTTTCCCTTAATTTTTCAAATGGCGTTCCGTTCTGCTCGGTTTGACGTTTGAATTGAGCAAGCGACATATGGTTTTGCTCGGCCATCAAGGCAATCGTACGATCCAGTTGCGTGTCATCGACCCGCAGTCCCATATCTTTCGCCAGTTGTAACTGGGCTCTTTCGACGATCATATGTTCAAGAACCTGTTTCTGAAATTCGGCACGCGGGGGCAATGCGATATTTTGTTTTTTCAATTGTGCTTCGACCAGTGTAACCCGTTCATTCAATTCGCCTTTGGTGATGACGTCACTATTGACGATTGCTGCAATGGAATCGACTACAACCTGTCTGGCTGGCTGGGCCTGATTGCCCTGTGCAGAAACAGAGGCTGAGAAAAGTACACCGAAAGCTAAAATCAGAGCCGGATATGAAACACGACAGCGACGAAAGAAATTTGCGAAATACATAAGGCTGATCCTTCAAGGATGAAATTCGGTTCTTACTATATAGGAAAATTCATTCAAGGTGAAAGCGGTTCATATCCGGGAATACTTCTACGCAAGGCATTTAACGGGTTGGAACCGATGCTGGAAAGCCCTTTCAGTTCAAGCTGGAAGTAAAAAGCTGTATTGGTTTCAACCGATGAAGTGGCATAACGTTGAGCCATCAGCCTGAAAATCCAGCAATCCGCGTTATACTGGAACCCGAAAATATTCTCAATCGCTTTGCTATCAGCAAGGGAATAGCTGACCTGTCCGATAGCGTACCATCGCTTGGCGATAGGCCACTGCCCAGACACGTTAATCTGATCGAGCTTGTTGCCATAAAAGTCGACGGTATCTCTCAGATAACGATATTCCGCATTCAACAATTGCATCGGTCCCGGTTTCCATTGAGTACTGAAGTTCGCGCTATACATTTTGCGGGTACTCTGGTTGTACTGAAACGCAGAATCGACTGAAAAGGTTGGCAGGATTTTTCCACCGGCCATGACAAGCAGATCGGAACGATTCTGGGATTCCTGCAGGCTTGTGTTATACAGATAAACACGCTGGTCCGTGAAGTAATAACGCTGGCCGATAGTAAAACGCATACGTTCCGCGCCATTTTCTTCCAGGAATCGTGATGTTACAGCTGCTGTCAGATTATTGGCGTCAGCAACACGGTCATACCCATCGAAACGGTTTTCAGTGAATAACAACGGATATCCAAAGCTGGGTTCGCCCGAATCGAAAATGGGGTACTTGCTCTGGTCCTTATAAGGGGTATAAACATAGAACAAACGTGGTTCCAGTGTCTGGGTCATACCCTTGCCAAAGAAAGAGGCGTCTCTTTCGAAAATAAGACCGCCATCAAGGGAGACGGTTGGCAAGACGCGTGTCAGCGACTTGACGTTATAGGGAGATTCATCCAGATCATATTTCGCCAGATTCAGGATCGCTTTTGGTGTAAAGAAAAAGCCGCTCTGATATATCGGATAGGAAATTTCCGGTTTCATGATGAAACGGTTACCACGTGCCTGTTGCTGCTTCAAAGGCATTTTGTCCAGATACTCGTTGGATAACCAGAAACGGGTCATTTCTGTATACATTTGCCAGTCGAAACCATGAACGTCTTCCTGCCCCCCTGTGACGATCAATTGGGGCAAGCGGTCAAAAGGTTTGATGATCGGCGCTTCGACATCCTGCAGAACCTGGTAATTGGTTGCACGCAAAGTCGCGTTCCAGACGCCAAGCTTCTGTCTGAATCCGCCTTCACGCAACAGCAAACGTTGCAGGTCACGATTTTGTGGATTGGAAAAATCATCGGGATATTTATCATCCGAAGCCGACTTTACATCCCAGTAATATGAAAAGCCGTTATTGAAAGCCTGCTGATGCTTGGTTGACAGAAAATAGCGGTCTCGGTCCGCTTCCTTGTCGTTGGTCAGATATTCAACATAAGTAATGCCGGAATAATCCCGTCCCATATATCTGGCTTCGGCGCCCATCTGTAGTCCCCGTCGGGCAATCAAATGAGGGAAAATGGTCAAATCATAGTTGGGAGCCAGGTTGAAATAGTATGGGGCAATAACTTCAAAACCGCTTTTCGAGGTCATGCCCACAGTCGGAGGCAAAGCACCGGATTTACGTTCTGCCTTGATCGGAAAAGTCATTGCCGGTGCGCCCATAATCGGCACATCTTTGAAGTACAGCACCGGGCTCATGGCATAACCAACATTGCGGGTGTTGTCCAGATGAAGCTTGCTTGAGCTTAAATACCAGTCAGGATTTACCCCTTCACAAGTGCTGTAAGTGCTTTTGAAAATATTGGTCTTGTCATCGCCGACAAGTTCGATTTTGCTGGCTTTGCCCTGACCGTTTGTCGCTTCGAATTTGTAAGTCGTATTGACCAGTTGACCTTCACCTGTATCAAGATTCAGATTGGCACGCTCAGCCGTAAACTGGTCACCGAACCGTTGTATGAAAACATTTCCGACTAACTCGGCTTCATTTTCCTCCTGGCGGAAGATGCCATGATCACCCGTTAACAGTGTCTGGTCCCTCTGTACCTCGACTTCATAATCGAGATACAAGTCACGTGCGGGGCGCCCCATTATTTGCTCAGCCTGAAGAATGGTGGGCGCATTCTTGTTTTCAACCTGTTTGGGACGTTCGACTTTCTTTTTTGTACCTGAACTGTTTTTGGATTTTGCCTGTGCCGTTGGAGAGACAACAAGACTCGCCGAGAACGTAGCCAGCAACGAAAATAAGACACACGGCGTAAAAGATGCAAAAAAACGGCTCATGAAAAAAGCACAAAGAGATTAGGCTGCAATATATTATTCAGAATCGCTTATTATATGGGAACTTTGTCATTAAAAACGTAACGTTTCATCTTTCATGTCAATAACTGCTCAAAATACTTCAGATTCCCGGATGATTTCCCTGTGTGAATGGCTTGCATCACTGCCGGAATTTCACCTTGATACCCAAACACTAAGACCGGCATCTTCTGATGCGAGTTTTCGCCGGTATTTCCGGGTTGATTCGCCAACTGGTACATATATCGTCATGGATGCGCCTCCAGACAAGGAAAAAGTTGAGCCATTCATACATGTTGCTGACATTTTCGGCCAGAGCGGCGTAGCTGTTCCAAAAGTACAGGCAAAGAATATCGAAAAAGGTTTCCTGCTTTTATCTGACCTCGGCGTGACAACGTATCTGAACGAATTGAACGATGAAACTGCCAATAAGCTTTATCTGGATGCCATCGATGCCCTGATCAGTATTCAATCGATCAGTCAGCCAGATGTATTGCCAGAATATGACAGGGCAGCCCTGTTGCGGGAGCTGGATCTCTTTCCGGAGTGGTACATCGGCAAACACCTGAATGTGCAGATGAGCGAAAAACAGAAGGCAGAGCTTGACAAGGTTTTCAAACTGATTCTCGCAAACAATCTGTCACAGCCACAAGTTTACGTCCATCGTGATTATCACTCCCGCAATCTGATGCGTTTGGGACAGAATGACAATAGTCCCGGAATTCTTGATTTTCAGGATGCCCTCTTTGGCCCGATTACCTACGATCTGGTTTCATTACTGAAAGATGCCTATATCGAATGGGATGAGGAAAAAGTATTGGACTGGGTTATCCGTTACTGGGAGAAAGCGAAGAGAACAGGATTGCCGGTTAATCCGGACATCGACCTCTTCTACAGGGATTTCGAATTTATGGGCATTCAGCGTCACCTCAAGGTATTGGGTATTTTTGCGCGTCTTCATCATCGCGATGGTAAAGAAGCCTATTTAAACGATATCCCGCTGGTCCTTAAATATGTCGATAAAACAGCACGCCGTTATAACGAATTGGCGCCTTTGGCCCGTTTGCTTGATGAAATTCAGGACAAAAAGCAGGATGTCACTTATTCTTTTTAGCATTTGAGTCATTTGCAGAGAGCGATATAACATGAAAGCAATGATATTTGCGGCAGGGCGTGGTAATCGTATGCGCCCTTTGACGGATACTTGTCCCAAGCCTTTGCTGAAGGTAAGGGGGCGTCCTCTGATAGTCTGGCACATCGTGAATCTGGTTCGTGCCGGCATTACCGAGATTGTCATCAATCATGCCCATCTCGGTGAGCAGATCGAAGAAATGCTGGGCGACGGTTCGCGTTATGGCGCTACCATTTCCTATTCTCATGAAGAGTCAGCCCTTGAAACAGCTGGCGGAATTGCCAAGGCCCGTCATCTGTTGGGAGAAGAACCTTTTGTCACCATTGCTGCAGATGTCTATTGCCCTTATTTTGATTTTGAAGAAGTGAAAACCGTTATCCAGGATAACGATGTCTGGGGGAAACCGTATGATGTGGCCAAACGTGACATCGCCTGGTTATATCTTGTACCAAACCCGTCTTTTCATCCCAAAGGGGATTTTGCGCTGAATTCCTTTACGGTCAAAAACGAGGGAGAGCCCAAGTGGACTTATTCCGGTATCGGCGTTTTCCGGATGTCGATGTTCGAATCCGTCGAGGCGGGAGAAAAAGTGCAATTGGGCACGCTTTTGAGGGAATATATCTCAAGAGGGCTCGTCGGGGGGGAAATCTATCGCGGTGAATGGAAAAACGTCAACACGATTGAGGAACTCGACAGGTTGAATGCAATAGCCAATAAAAAACCTGATTGAAACCAATCAGGTTTTGGTGGGCATCGCCTCGCGATTCAGCTAATGATCACGTTTTTATCGAACAGTCTGATCATATGCAAATATATTAATCAGACTGACGGCTTGTTGAATCGCCTATTCCTTGATTGCAGTGATTTTGTTATTTTCGTCAACCAGTACAACCTTGGGTTTCCATGTCTTGATTTCTTCATCCGTCATCGGGCCGAATGTGCAGATAATCAACAGATCGCCAAGATGGGCACGACGGGCAGCAGCGCCGTTCAAGCCGATTTCTCCACTTCCGCGTTTGCCCGGAATGGTGTAAGTTGAAAAACGTTCGCCGTTATTGACATTGTAAAGATCAATTTTTTCGTACAAGGCCATACCGGCAGCTTCCAGCAGGTCTTCATCAATTGAACACGAGCCTTCATAAGCCAGGTCACATTGTGTGACGGTAGCACGATGAATCTTGCCGCGTAACATAATCCGTTGCATTTCCAGTTTCTCCTGTTTGCGAAAATTCGTTTTACGCTATGACGTTTCAACGATTCCGTTTCTTAAATCAAAAGCCCTGACATGCTGTTTTCAGGGTGACTTAAAGTCGTTTGAAATAATCGCGTAATATACGCACTTAAAAACCAAAGGTAGTCGTGTCCTGGGATTTTCCATCTACGTTTTGTCCGAAATATCCGGTTAAGTCCAATTCTCAAGCTGATCGGATGACCATGCTCAATATATTGAATCAATAAATGGCGTCTGGCAGAAAAGTCGATTCAGTAGAAATCTTCTACACTTTGGAAAGTTTTTTATGATACACGAATTTTTTCGTCGAAAAATCAAAAAACTGTAAAACTTGACCTAAAAATCATGCTTTTAAGGTGTTTCACCCCTTTGGGCGGATTCTTCGGGAAGAAACCCTTTCCCAAATTTTCTGACAAAACAAAGTAAAATAGAGAGCGTTATGCTAAAGCCTGAAATCACTGTTGCAGCCGTTATCGAAAAAAATAACCGCTTTCTTCTGGTTGAAGAAGAAACGGAATATGGAGTCCTGTTAAATCAGCCTGCGGGGCATCTCGAAGCAAATGAATCGCTTGTCGAGGCAACAGTCAGGGAAACTCTGGAAGAAACAGCACATGAACTGATCCCCGAGGCACTCGTTGGAATTTATCTGCTCCAATATAATCTGAAAAATAGTGAGAAAGTGTCTTTTCTTCGTTTTACATTCACAGGTGGTATCGGTTTGAAGCAGAATCGGCCGTTGGATCCAGATATATTACGGACGGTCTGGATGACATACGATGAAATTGCAGCCTGTCCGGAAAAACACCGCAGCAGTCTGGTTTTAAAGTCCATTGATGATTACCGTAAAGGGCAGCGGATGCCCCTTTCGGTTTTATCCACATTTTTTGTGGAAAGGAAGTAGAGAGTGAGCAAGAAAAAAGTGGTTATCGGCATGTCGGGAGGCGTCGATTCATCTGTCTCAGCATGGTTGCTGAAAGAACAGGGTTATGAAGTCGTCGGGCTTTTCATGAAAAACTGGGAAGACGACGATGATGGAGAATATTGTTCTGCTCGTCAGGACTGGCTGGATGCTGTCAGTGTCGCCGACGTAATCGGAATCGATATAGAAGTCGTCAATTTCGCTGCAGAATATAAGGAACGGGTTTTTTCAGAGTTTTTGCGAGAATATGAAGCAGGAAGAACGCCCAATCCGGATGTTTTGTGTAATGCTGAAATCAAATTCAAGGCCTTTCTCGATCATGCTGTTTCTCTCGGGGCCGAGCAAATTGCAACCGGACATTATGCGCGTGTTCGCGAAAACAATGGTTTGTTTGAAATGATGAAGGCTGTGGATGATACAAAGGATCAGAGTTATTTCCTGCATCGCCTGAATCAGAAACAACTCTCCAAAGCCATTTTCCCACTGGGGGAAATCCGTAAAACGGAAGTTCGGAAAATTGCCGAAAGACTCGGGCTTCCGAATGCGAAAAAGAAAGACTCAACCGGTATTTGTTTTATAGGAGAGCGACCATTTCGTGCTTTTCTGAACCGTTACCTGTCGTATGAGCCGGGGCCGATCAAGACACCTGAAGGTAAAGAAATCGGCCAGCACGTCGGGCTCAGCTTTTATACGATTGGGCAAAGAAAAGGGATAGGTATCGGTGGCCTGAAGTCATTCAAAAATCCGGATGGCACCAGTGACGCGTGGTATGTCGCCAGAAAAGACATTCCCAACAATACCCTGTATGTCGTGCAAGGACACGATCATCCCTGGTTATTGACTCCTGAGCTTATAGCGACTCAATCCAGCTGGATAGCCGGTTTTTCGCCAGAAGATCGGTCATTGTCAGTTAAAACCCGATATCGTCAGAAAGATGTCGCAGGAAAGTTGAATGTGACAGGCAGCGATGCATTTTCAGTGAATTTCGATGCGCCACAATGGGCGATCACGCCAGGACAATCTGCCGTATTTTATAAAGGTGACGTTTGTCTTGGGGGTGGGATTATTGACAATGAACCAGAAAAATAGGGTCTCTTCTTTAGACGCAGATTCTATTCAAAACCCGAGCCAGTTATACCGGTTTTGTTTCCCTGAAAGAAGGGCGTTCCGAAAGTCTGTCAAAAAGTTGGGACAGATTTTCATATTCTTTTTGCCATTCGATCTGCGGGAAACGGAATTCAAGCCAGCCAAGCGCACAGCCAACGGCAATATCTGCGAGTGAAAAAGCATTTTCATGACAGAAAAGGCGCTCTCCCAAATGGAAAGACATCGCTTTCAGACCGGCATGGATTTTTTTCATTTGCCTGTCGACCCATTCTTGGCTTTGCTGTGCAGCAGGACGTTTTCCTTCGAGGCGGATCAGTACTGCTGCATCCATGATTCCATCAGCCAGAGCTTCCCAGCATCTGACGTCAGCACGAGAGCGATTTGAATTGGGGAGTAATTTACCGACAGGAGTTGTCGTATCGAGATAAGCAACAATGACACGGGAATCGTATAGCGTTTTCCCATCATCCATCACCAGACAGGGAACTTTTCCCAATGGATTGAATTCATTGATGATACTGTCAGGAGAATCCAGATCTGCCAGGACGAATTCGTATTCGATTTTTTTTTCGCTTAATACGATTCGTGTTTTACGAACGTAAGGACTTGTAAGGATACCGATCAGTTTCATGATGTCTCTGGCAGATAAAACGGTAAAAGTATAACATTTTAGTGTCTGATTAACGTCAGTATGAAGCGAAGAATGATAAATGGCGCCAAGAAAATGTTAAACTAATCAATCATACTGATTTATAAATGAGCATTTTCAAATGGAACTCTCTGCCCTTTCCGCCCTTTCCCCACTTGATGGCAGATACGTCAGGAAAACAGGCGCCTTGCGTCCGATTCTTTCTGAAGCCGGTTTTATGCGGCATCGTGTCAAAGTTGAAATCGCCTGGCTAAAAGCCTTGTCTCAGGCAGGATTTGCAGAGATACGACCGTTTTCCGATGTGACGAGTAATTTTCTCGATGCGATGGTCAACAATTTTGCTGTTGACGATGCTGCGCGTATCAAGGATATCGAAGCCATCACAAACCACGATGTCAAAGCGGTGGAATACTGGATCAAGGAATCCATAGGCCTGAACCTTCCTCCAGAGCTGTCCAGACTGCAAGCGCGTCAAGTCAACGTTGATGCAAGAGTCACGGATGAATTGAAAACAGCTGCTGAATTCATTCATTTTGCCTGTACTTCCGAAGACATCAACAATACTTCTCACGGCATGATGATCAAGGCTGCCAGAGATGAAGTCGTTTTACCGGCCCTGAATGCCGTTATCGAACAGTTACGTTCGATTGCCCATCAAAATGCATCATTGTCCATGCTGGCCAGAACGCATGGACAGACCGCCAGCCCAACAACTCTGGGCAAGGAAATTGCCAATATTGTTTCGCGACTTCAACGTGCTGCAGGAAAAATTGCCGCAGTTGAAATTATGGGCAAAATGAATGGTGCTGTTGGAAACTACAATGCGCATTTTTCTGCCTATCCGGACTTCGACTGGGAAAACTTTTCCAGAAATGTCGTTGAAAAGAGTCTGGGTTTGACTTTCAATGAATACACGATCCAGATTGAACCGCATGATTATATTGCCGAGCTGTTTGATGCCATTGCCCGCGCAAATACAATCCTGATTGATTTGAACAGGGACATCTGGAGTTATATATCGCTCGGATATTTCAAGCAGATCACGAAGGCTGGTGAAGTCGGTTCAAGCACGATGCCGCACAAGGTCAATCCGATTGACTTCGAAAATTCCGAAGGCAATCTGGGCATGGCAAACGCCCTGTTGAAACATATGTCTGAAAAACTGCCGATTTCCCGCTGGCAGCGCGATCTGACCGATTCGACTGTATTGCGTAATATCGGGATGGCTCTGGGTTATACCGTATTGGCATATGACAGCTGCCTGCGTGGATTGAACAAGCTGGAAGTCAATGCCGAACGTATCACTCATGATCTCGAAGATGCATGGGAAGTATTGGCGGAACCTGTGCAGACTGTCATGCGTCGTTACGGCATTGAAAACCCGTATGAACAACTGAAAGCCTTAACCCGCGGCAAGGGTATTGAAAAACAGGATTTGCAGGGATTTATAAGGAGTCTGGATTTGCCACAGTCTGCCAAAGACGAGTTGCTGAAAATGACTCCCGCTAGTTATACCGGTATTGCCACAAAACTGGCTGGAAAGATTTAAGAATAACAACACTTGAAAATTGGAGAGTAAATTATGCGATTTTTCCGTTATTGTGCAGGACTTTTGATTGCCGTTCTGGGATTCGCGGCCGTGCCCGCTCATGCTGTTGATGGGACTTCTTTTGAAATCGGTATGGGTGAACACGTTCAACTTTATCGGGTAGGTTTGCAATGGGACTGGAACAAGAAATGGCTCCAGACCGGTGGCATGCATTTGAACGGTTACTGGGACCTGAACCTTGGCTACTGGCATGGTGACCGTTATGAAGATCGTAACGCGTCCCAGAACATCGGCGTGATCGGTATCACTCCTGTGTTCCGCTGGGAAAACGATAACAAAAAGGGAATCTATGTCGAAGGTGGTATCGGTGCCAGCCTTTTCTCGAAAACCTATAATAACAACGGCAATCGCATGTCCACAGCCTTTGAATTTGCAGATCACATCGGTGTCGGTTATGTTTTCAACAATAACTTCGATCTCGGTTTAAGACTGCAGCACTATTCAAATGCCGGTATCAAAAAACCGAATAGTGGTGAAAACTTCGTTGTAGTGCGTGGCGCTTACCGCTTCTGATCTTTAAAAACATCGGGATAGTTTTTTGTATACTGACAATTTATCTCGT
>JAHYZB010000025.1:1194-32474 GCA_019424645.1 Oxalobacter formigenes | reverse complement strand
GTCTTGCCGACACCGGCTTCACCGACCAGCAGGGGATTGTTCTTGCGTCTGCGGCAGAGGATCTGGATGACACGGTCGATTTCTTCCTCACGACCGATCAGCGGATCTATTTTTCCGGAAGCAGCCTGTTTGTTCAGGTTCAGCGTATAAAGATCCAGAGGCGAGTCCTTGCCGGCCATGCCTGCTTCACCCTGCAATTCTTCTGCGCCCTCAGCCTGTTTCGGTGTTTCGGACTGAACGTTCTTGCGAACGCCATGGGAAATGTAGTTGACCACATCCAGACGGGTCACTCCCTGCTGGTGCAGGTAGTAAACGGCATGCGAATCCTTCTCACCGAAAATAGCGACCAGAACGTTTGCGCCGGTTACCTCTTTCTTCCCGTTCGATGCAGACTGGACATGCATGATCGCCCGCTGGATAACACGCTGGAATCCGAGCGTCGGCTGGGTATCCACTTCCGCAGTACCCGGGACGATCGGGGTGTTGTCGCTCACAAAGTCGCTGAGCATTTTTTTCAGCTCGGGAATATTGGCATTGCATGCTTTCAATACTTCAGAAGCAGAAGGATTGTCCAGCAATGCCAAAAGCAAATGCTCAACAGTTATAAATTCATATCGTGCCTGACGCGCCTCTACAAAGGCCATATGCAAGCTGACTTCCAATTCTTGCGCAATCATGCTTCCTCCGTCGTACATTGCAATGGATGCCCTTCGCTACGGGCATGTTTCAAAACCAATTCCACTTTCGTGTTGGCGATATCCTTCGGGAAAACTCCGCAAACCCCTTTTCCCTCGTGATGCACTTCCAGCATTATCCGGGTAGCGGTTTCCCTGTCTTTGAAAAAATATTCCTGCAAAACGGAAATCACGAATTCCATTGGTGTGAAATCATCGTTTAACAAAACTACCTTATACATTGGAGGCGCTTTTAAAATGGCTGCCTCTTTTTCCAGTAGTACCTCTTTTTCCTGCTGTGTAACCATTGCTTTTACTTTATACCGAATTAAAAGTTTCTGCTTGTGCGCGAACGCAAAGTTCACATTTGATAATACGTGTTTTTGCCTCTTCGTGCAGCCTGACGCTGCGTGACGGTTGCAGCGTTGCCATCAAATTTTTAGCCTACATCAAAAATCCGCCGTTTTTTGGGAAAATCGCTTGACTTTGACTATCTTTGCGCCAACAATGAAACGGTTGACAGGCGCATGGTCCAGTGCCTGACGACAGCAACATTATAAAAAAGGACTGGTTCGGATCAAACTCGTTTTTTCCGTTGGTTTCACAAGCATAATGCGTTTTTATAGAAAGACCCTCTTTTATGGCAACTGGTACAGTCAAGTGGTTTAACGATTCTAAAGGTTTCGGTTTTATTACCCCGGAAGACGGTGGTGAAGATTTATTCGCACACTTCTCCGCAATTAACATGAATGGCTTCAAAACCTTGAAAGAAGGACAAAAGGTTCAATTTGAAGTCACTCAGGGCCCAAAAGGCAAACAGGCTTCCAACATTCAATCCGTATAATTACCGGTTGGATGAGACCTTAGAAACCCCGCGTCATCGTGGGGTTTTTTATTGCCCTTATTCAATGCGTTTTTCATATAATGACACAAATCCGGTTTTTGCGTTTTCGCACGTAAATTCTTTTATAATGTCTGCATGAGCATGACATTGGAAAAGATCCTTCAAAGCCAGGGATTTGGCAGTCGGAAACTGTGCCGAAATATGATTTTTGATGGTCGCATTGAAGTAAGCGGCAAAATCTGTACCGACCCAAACACTCTCTTCGAAACGGATTCCCTGAACTTTTCTGTTGATGGAAAAGAATGGGAGGCACGGGAATATCTTTACATTGTTCTGCATAAACCGGCGGGATATGAATGTTCTCACCAGCCCCGACATCATTCCAGTGTTTTCTCTCTCTTTCCTCATGAATTCATACAACGGGGACTGCAATGCGTCGGCAGACTCGATCAGGACACGACAGGACTGCTTCTTTTATCCGACGATGGCAATTTCATTCATCGTTACACATCACCCCAAAAAAAAGTCGCAAAAGTTTACGACATCGCAACCAATGCCCCGATTGAACGCATTCAAATCGAAAAACTGCAAAACGGCGTCCATCTAAAGAATGAAACAGTTCAGACAAAAGCGCTTGACTGCCAGTTTATCGATGAATTCCATTTGAAGCTGGTCATTACTGAAGGTAAATATCATCAGGTCAAGCGCATGGTGGCAGCAGCAGGCAACCATGTCGAAAAACTGCACCGTTCTGCAATCGGCGGCTATTCGCTGGAAAAAACCTTATCTGTCGGTCAATGGCGTTACCTCGATGAAACCGATCTTTTGCTTCTGAATGAACCGGTCAATCTATCCTGTTTCTGACTGGCTCATGCATCGCGAAGCTTCATTTTTTCTTTGGAATATAAAGATCGGTTATGGTTCCAAGACCGATTTCAGCAGCAAACATCACTGTTTCCGACAAAGATGGATGCGGATGGATCGTCAGGGCAATATCCTCCAGATCGGCGCTCATTTCGTAAGCCAGCGTCGTTTCAGAAAGCAGCTCCCCTGCATTGGTTCCGGTAATCGCAGCACCCAGCAATCTTTTTGAAGATTTGTCCCATAACAGCTTGGTCAAACCATCCTTTCGTCCCATCGTGAGGTTCCGTCCGGAAGCATTCCATGGGAATATTGATTTTTCGACGGAAATTCCCTTCTTTTTCGCGTCTTCTTCCGTCAATCCCATCCATGCGATTTCGGGATCGGTATAAGCAACGGAAGGCACCGTCATGGCATCGTATTCGGCTTTCAGCCCCGCAATGACTTCAGCCGCGATTTTCCCTTCATAACTGGCCTTGTGCGCCAGCATGGGCTCGCCACAAATATCGCCGATGGCATAAATGTGTGGCACGTTCGTCTGCTGTTTACGGTTGACCGGTATGAATCCGCGTTCGTCAACCTGAACGCCCGCTTTTTCTGCACCGATCAGTTTTCCGTTAGGGCGGCGGCCTACCGCAACCAATACCAGATCATATTGCTGTGACTCCCCTGGTGCTCCAGAGCCTTCAAAACTCGCCCTCAGGCGATCGCCGCTTTCTTCCAGTTTTGACACTCTCGTATTGGTGTAAACGGCCTCATAACGATTTTTGATTCTTTCAAGAAGCGGCTTGACGACATCCCTGTCTGCTGCAGGAATCAGGCCATCGGAAAATTCGGCAATGGTGACTTTTGCACCCAGTGCGTCATATACGCAAGCCATTTCGAGCCCGATAATTCCGCCACCGATAACCAGCATTTTTTCGGGAATTCTTTTCAGATCAAGCGCTCCCGTCGAATCGATGAGCGCCGGATGCCCATAAGGGAAACCCGGCAATTTGGCAGCAGCAGAACCGGCAGCAATAATCGCGTTTTTGAATCGCACTGACCAGTTTTCATTCTGACCTGTCACTTCCATGTCATTCGGCCCGGTAAATTGGCCGTTTCCCTGAAGAACCTGTATCTTCCGTGCTCTGGCCAGTGCGGCCAACCCACCAGTCAGTTTGTCAACAACACCCTGTTTCCACTGATTCAGTTTTCCCGGATCGATTTCCGGTTTTGCAAAACGAACCCCGGCCTCATTTATTTCTTCCGCTTCCGTGATTACTTTCGCGGCATGAAGGAGTGCCTTTGACGGAATGCAGCCGACATTCAGGCAAACGCCACCCAGAACGGGATAACGTTCAACAATGACGACTTTCTGACCCAGATCGGCTGCCCGAAATGCAGCGGTGTCTCCTCCAGGTCCAGCTCCCAGCACCAGCGTGTCGCAGTCAATGACATCTTTCGTACCATTTCCTCCAGGAGCAGAAGAAACGGCTTCTTCAGGATGGCCATTTTGTGCGTCGTCACCTTTCGGCTGTTCGGCAGAAGAAACCGGTACGTCTTCGACATCGAGTGAAAGCAATATCGTCCCTTCGGAAACCTTGTCTCCCAACCTGACTTTCAGCTCCCTGACTTTACCAGTTTCCGAGGAAGGGATTTCCATGCTCGCCTTGTCCGATTCGACCAGCACGATCGACTGGTCTTTGGCAATCTTGTCCCCTTCTTTGACCATCACTTCGATGACTTCCACGTCTTTTGAGTCACCTATATCAGGCACCCTGATTTCCACTGTTTTCATTTTTTGCATTTCCTTGTCAGTTCTGTCTGGCAGTACGAACTCTTATCTGTCTTACAAAAGCGTTTCTTTCATATCGCCCAGCACTTCGGACAGATAGGTGATGAAGCGCGTCCCCTCCGCCCCATCAATAACACGGTGGTCGTAAGACAAAGACAAGGGCAGAATCTGCCGCGGCAGGAATTGCTGGCCGTCCCACACAGGTTGTGTCGAAATGCGCGACATACCGATAATCGCAACTTCAGGCGCATTGATTAACGGCGTGAAATAGGTGCCTCCAATGCCTCCGAGAGACGTGATCGTAAAACTCGCGCCCTGCATGTCGGACGGATTGAGTTTTCCTTCACGAGCGAGTGCTGACAACTGGGTCAGTTCTCGTGAAATTTCCATCAAGCCTTTTTTATCGGCATCCCTGATCACCGGAACCACCAAACCATGAACTGTGTCGGCCGCAAATCCGATATGGAAGTAGCGTTTCAGGATGAGGTTTTCACCGGTTGCATCGACGGACGCGTTGAACTGCGGATATTTTTTCAATGCCGCCACGCATGCCTTGATGACAAAGGATAAAACGGTCAGTTTCACGCCTTCATTTTTGTGCCTTTCATTGGCCTGTTTTCTGAAGGTTTCAAGATCGGTTACGTCTGCCTGATCGTACTGGGTCACGTGCGGGATCATTACCCAGTTGCGGTGCAGGTTGGGACCGCTGATTTTCTTGATCCGTGAAAGAGGCTGCAATTCAGTTTCACCGAACTGTGCAAAATCAAGAGATGGCCAGGGTGGCAAATTCATGAAATTGTCGAACCGGTTGGACGACCCATCCCTGTTCAGCATGGTTTTCACATAGAGCTGGATATCTTCCTTCAGAACCCGTTTTTTCGGACCTGACCCAGTCACCAGCCTCAAATCGACGCCCAGTTCCCGGGCATATTTTCTGACAGAAGGGGACGCGTGCGCCGCAACCGTATTCAGCTTGTGATCAGGGCTGGTATCTTGCGCTTCATATACACCGGTTTCCACCTTCGACTGCGCTTGCGCAGGTTTTTCTTCAACAGCTGTAACACTTGCAGGAGGAGTGACGCTCCCGGTCGCTTTGGCAGGAACACTTTCGGCAGGCTTTTCGTCAGGGACAACCTTTTCAGCTTCTTTCGAATCCAGTACAAGCAAAACGGAGCCTTCGGAAACCTTGTCTCCCAGTTTGACTTTCAGTTCCCTGATTTTTCCCGCTTCCGATGAGGGGATTTCCATGCTCGCCTTGTCCGATTCGACCAGCACGATCGACTGGTCCCTGGCGATCTCCTCCCCTTCCTTCACCATCACTTCGATGACTTCCACATCCTTGAAGTCACCTATGTCCGGCACCTTGATTTCCACTGTTCTCATTCTTGCATCCCTTTATGTCTTAATGCAGGAAATACGATATTCCGCTTTTCACACAGATTCGGTTACAGATCGACCGGATTCGGTTTTTCCCTGTCGATACCGTACTTTTCAATCGCCTTCGAAACCGTCTCAACCGGTATATCTCCCGATCTTGCCAGTGCTTCCAGAGCAGCCACCGTTACGTAATAACGGTCGATCTCAAAGAAGTTGCGCAAATTGGCACGTGTATCCGAACGGCCGAAACCGTCCGTACCCAAAACGGTGTAAGAACGCCCTTCAGGGATATACGCCCGGATCTGTTCGGCAAACAGGCGAATGTAATCCGTCGACGCGATTACAGGGCCTTTCGTGTCTTTCAGGCACTGTGTGGCATAAGGCACTTTCGGTTCTTCTCCCGGATGCATCATGTTCCAGCGTTCGACATCGTTTCCTTCTCGTGCCAGCAGCGTAAAGGAAGTCACCGACCAGATATCTGCCGCAACCTGCCAGTCATTTTTCAGAAGTTCGACCGCGGAAAGCATCTCGTGGGTAATCGTTCCCGACCCCAGCAACTGGACACGTTGAGACAACTCTTTGTCGCCTTCAGCCAGTAGATACATACCTTTCAGGATGCCTTCTTCCTGTCCCGGTTTCATACCCGGTTGCGGATAGGCTTCATTCATGACCGAAACGTAATAGAAAACGTTTTCCTGATTCTCGATCATACGACGTGCACCGTCCTGTATGATGACAGCTACTTCATGGGCAAAGCCCGGATCATATGGAATGCAGTTCGGAATGGCCGCCGCCATAACGTGATTATGGCCATCCTCATGTTGAAGGCCTTCACCATTCAAGGTTGTACGTCCGGCTGTCCCGCCGATCAGGAAACCTCGCGCCATCATGTCAGCTGCCGCCCACATCAAGTCACCCGTGCGCTGGAAACCGAACATCGAGTAATAGGTATAGAAAGGCAGCATGATCTTGTTGCTCGTCGAATAACTTGTCGCAGCCGCAATCCATGAACAGACACCACCGGCTTCAGTAATGCCCTCCTGCAGAATCTGCCCTGCCTTATCCTCACGGTAATACATCACCTCGTCCTGATCGACCGGTTCGTAAAGCTGGCCTTTGGGATTGTAAATACCGATCTGCCGGAACAGGCCTTCCATACCGAAGGTACGCGATTCGTCCACCATAATCGGCACGATCCGTCTGCCGATGTCCGTCGATCTCAGCAAAATACCCAGTGTCCGGACGTACGCCTGTGTCGTTGAAATTTCGCGTCCCGGATGTGTCGGTTCAAGTACGGCCTCAAAAGCCGACAGGGGTGGTACAACCAGATGTTCATCCGCCTTTTCCCGACGGTGCGGCAAATAGCCACCCAGCAATTTTCTCCGTTCATGGAGATAAACCATTTCAGGTGCATCTTCCGGCGGCATGTAAAAAGGCACTTCGTCCAGTTTCTCATCCGGAATCGGCACTCCGGCACGGTCCCGCAGGGAACGGATCGTCATGTCGTCGAGTTTCTTGACCTGATGGGCGATGTTCAACGCCTCGCCGGCCTTGCCCATGCCATAACCCTTGACGGTCTGGCACAAAATGACGGTCGGCTGTCCGGTATGTTCCTGGGCCACCTTGAACGCGGCATAGACTTTTTGAGGGTCGTGACCACCACGGGAGAGACGCCAGATTTCGTCGTCCGACATGTTTTCGACCATTTTCAGCAGGCGTGGGTCCTTGCCGAAGAAATGTTCGCGAACATAGGCACCATCCTTGGCCTTGTATATCTGGTATTCGCCATCGACGGTTTCCATCATGGTTTTTTTCAGGATGTTGTCCTTGTCCCTTGAAAGAAGTTCGTCCCAATCGGAACCCCAGATGACCTTGATGACGTTCCAGCCCGATCCACGGAAATCCGCTTCCAGTTCCTGAATGATCTTGCCATTTCCACGGACAGGTCCATCCAGACGTTGCAAATTACAGTTGATGACCATGATCAGATTGTCGAGCGTTTCTCTTGATGCCAGACTGATTGCGCCCTTGGCTTCCGGCTCGTCCATTTCGCCGTCGCCACAGAAAACCCACACTTTGCGGCCTTCGGTATTGGCGATACCCCGTGCCTGAAGGTATTTCAGGAAACGGGCCTGATAAATCGCCATGATCGGGCCAAGCCCCATCGATACGGTCGGGAACTGCCAGAAATCCGGCATCAGCCTCGGATGGGGATAGGAAGACAGGCCATTTCCATGAACTTCCCGCCGGAAATTTTCCAGCTGATCCTCCGACAACCGTCCTTCCAGAAAAGCGCGTGCATAAATGCCGGGAGAGGAATGTCCCTGAAAATAGACAAGGTCGCCGTCAAAGGTTTCCGTCGGAGCACGCCAGAAATGGTGGAAACCGGTACCGAACATGGTCGCCAGCGAGGTGAATGAGGCTATATGCCCCCCCAGATTGTCGCCATCCTTGTTGGCGCGAACGACCATCGCCATCGCGTTCCAGCGCATCCACCCTCTCAGGCGCGCTTCATAATCCATATTTCCCGGCGAGCCCTGCTGCAGATCGGGCGGAATGGTGTTTATGTAAGCGGTATTGCTGGAAAAAGGAAGATTGACGCCTTTCTGCCTTGCGACATCGGCCAGCCGCTCCATCAGGTAATGAGCGCGGTCTCGCCCCTCGCTTTCGATAACGGAATGAAGCGCTTCGAGCCATTCCGACGTTTCCTGCTCGTCAGGATCAAAGGCATTGACAGAAATGTCGTCCTGCGGGTTTGTCATAAACACCTCCCAATTTAAAACGGCAAAAAAAATGCACAACTGGAGAATCAGAAAAACGCGTTTACGGATTGATCATAAACCATAAAAACAGAAAATCAAAAGACAGTCTTATGCTTAAATGATGCCCGGATATATGACAGAAATGATAGCCAGAGCCTCTTCTCATTTGTTAGAAACATGAAATAATCCTGATTCTCTTCAATAAATTGCCTTTTTCGTGTAATTTATAAGACTTTTACTCATTCTGCGTTTTTTACCTGCGCAAAAAAGTGATAAATAGTTCGTCGTATAATTATTTTTTTAACGGTTTTTATTCATCAAGCAAAATGACTGCCCAAATTATCAACGGAAATGAACTGGCCAAGGAAGTCCGCGAAGATATCGCTGCACGTGCAGCCAAATTGACCGCAGCAGGGGAACTCCCCGGACTGGCTGTTATTCTGGTCGGCGACAGCCCGGCCTCCATGGTTTATGTACTGAACAAGGAACGTGCCTGCAAAGCGAACGGTATCCGTTCCATTCTGGAAAAATATGATGCTGACTTCTCGGAAGCCGAGCTGCTCGAACGTATTCGTGTACTGAACGAAGATCCATCCGTTCATGGCATTCTGGTTCAGCTGCCGCTGCCAGACCATATCGATGGACGCAAGGTTATCGAAGCGATTGATCCCGAAAAGGATATGGATTGTTTCACTGTCGTCAATACAGGCCTTCTGATGACTGGCCAGCCAAGAATCAAGCCATGTACGCCATACGGCGTCATGAAAATGCTGGAATCCATCGACTATCCATTGCGTGGCGCACATGCCGTTATCGTCGGTGCATCCAATATCGTCGGCAAACCGATGTCCATGCTGCTCTTGCAAGCCGGCGCTACTGTCACCATCTGTAATTCCAAGACACGCGATCTGGGCCATCACACCCGTCTTGCTGACGTTCTGATTGCCGCAACCGGGAAACGGAACATCATTACCGCCGATATGGTCAAGCCGGGTGCTGTCGTTATCGACGTCGGTGTTGAGCGCGATGAAAACGGAAAGCTCTGGAGTGATGTAGACTTCCCGAATGCCAAGGAAGTGGCTGGTTACATCACCCCTGTACCGGGTGGTGTCGGCCCCATGACCATCACCATGCTGCTTCAAAATACAATCGAAGCGGCTGAAAGACGGCTGGAAGCCAAAAAGAAATAAACGCAAAAGCGGAAAAAAAGGTACGCAATGCGTACCTTTTTTATTTGAATCGATCAAAATTGTCCGTAAAGGAGTATCAGATGAAAAACCCGTTGTTGAATTTCGAGGGACTGCCCCGCTTTGATGAAATCCGGCCTGAACACATTTCCCCAGCCATCGATACCCTGCTGGATCGCTGCAAGTCCGTCGTTGCCGAACTGGAAGCGCCCATGCCGGAAATCGGCTGGGACAATTTCATCACTCCTCTGGACGATTGCACCGAACAGCTCTCCCGTGCATGGGGAATTGTCGGCCATCTGAACGCTGTCGTCGATACGCCCGAATTGCGTGCGGCATACAATGAAAACCTGCCGAAAATAACCGAATTCTGGACGACACTGTCCCAGAATCTGGTTTTGTTCGACAAATACAAGGCCATCAAGAATAGCCATTCTTTCAACAGCCTTGATGATGCCCAAAAACGGGTAATTGATAATTCCCTGCGCGATTTTCGTCTTGGCGGCGCCGAATTGCCGGAAGACAAAAAGAAACGCTTTGCCGACATTCAGGAAAAAATGGCCGCACTTTCCACCCGTTTTTCCGAAAACGTTCTGGACGCGACCAACCATTTCGAGCTGCTGGTTGAAAACGAAGCTGACCTGAAGGGACTGCCGGAAGACAATCTGCATGTTGCCCGTGTCATGGCACAAAACGAAAACAAGAGCGGATATAAATTCACCCTGCATTTCCCGTCTTTTTACCCGGTCATGCAATATGTTGAAAACCGGGAAATCCGGGAAAAAATGTATCGGGCCAATGCCACGCGTGCATCCGAACTAGGTGCAAACACGGAATGGGACAATACCGGCAACATCAACGAACTGCTTCGCTTCAGAAAAGAAGAGGCCGACCTGCTTGGCTATACGAATTATGCGGAAGTTTCGCTGGTCGCGAAAATGGCCAGAACACCGGATGAAGTGATTTCATTTCTGGAAGACCTTGCAAAAAAAGCCCGGCCGTTTGCAGAAAAGGATCTGGAAGAACTCAAGGCATTTGCCAAAACGGAACTCGGCATCGACGACATGAAAGCCTGGGATATGGCGTTCGTTTCCGAAAAACTGCAACAGAAACGCTACGCTTTTTCCGAGCAGGAAGTCAAACAGTACTTCCCTGAACCGAATGTTCTGGAGGGCCTGTTCAAACTCGTCCAGACACTTTATTCGGTTACCATCCTTCCCGATGCGGCGCCCGTCTGGCACAAGGATGTCAAATTCTTCCGTATCGAAAAGGACGGAAAATTGATCGGCCAGTTCTATATGGATTTGTACGCGCGTACTGGCAAACGCGGCGGAGCATGGATGGACGATGCCCGCAGCCGTCGCGTTACGCAAAATGGCATCCAGACACCGGTTGCCTATCTGACCTGCAATTTTTCTTCACCGATTGAGAAAAACGGAAAACTCCAGCCTGCGCTCTTCACTCATGATGAAGTGATGACGCTTTTCCATGAATTCGGTCACGGTTTGCATCATCTGCTGACGAAAGTGGGCGAACTGGGCGTATCGGGTATTTCAGGTGTGGAATGGGATGCTGTCGAATTGCCGTCGCAATTCATGGAAAATTTCTGCTGGGAATGGGATGTCATCCAGAACATGAGTTCCCATATCGAAACGAAACAGCCTTTACCAAAGTCGCTTTTCGATAAAATGACCGCGGCGAAGAATTACCAGTCCGGACTCCAGATGCTGCGTCAGGTCGAATTTTCTCTGGCTGATATGCATCTGCATTACGATTACGACCCGAACGGCAGGAAAACGGTGCAGGATGTGCTCGATTGCATCCGGCAGAAATACGCTGTCGTCATACCGCCTGAATTTAACCGTTTCCTGCAATCGTTTTCCCATATTTTTGCGGGCGGTTATGCAGCGGGCTATTACAGTTACAAGTGGGCAGAAGTGCTTTCAGCCGACGTCTACAGTGCCTTCGAGGAATCGCTGGCGGATGGAAACGATCTGATATCACCGGTCATGGGCGCGAAACTGCTTGAAGAAATCCTGTCTGTCGGAGGCTCCAGGCCGGCCATTGAATCGTTCGTCGCCTTCAGGGGACGGCAACCGTCGATTGACGCCTTGCTCCGACATAATGGACTGGCGGCATAAAGTCTTTACTAATGCAGCGAAAACGTTTCATAATTGACCCGATTTTCATTCGGGTCAATTCACGTTTTTAATCGATATCCGGCAGCTTGTATGACCAACATTGAATTCCGCACACATATTGCAGACAAAATCCACTATACCTGTCGATGGGTACGGAAAGCGCTCGCCAACTCATCCGATTGCCGTGTCGTTATTTATGCGACGGACCGCAATTTGTTAAACAGGCTTGACGACACCCTCTGGACTTTTTCCGATTCGGATTTCCTTCCTCATGCCGTCATCGGCGACAGACATTCCGCGCGCTGCCCTGTCATCCTGACCTCCAGCGATTCCGGAGAATTGCCACACAGCCAGATTCTGGTCAATCTGTCACCGGATGTCCCCGCTTTTTACGCACAATTCGAACGTTTACTCGAACTGGTATCGACCGATCCGGCCGACACGGAAGCCGGACGGCAAAGGTACATTCATTACCGCGAACGTGGATACACCCTTCATCACGAGACTGCAAAATAATGAACAGCAATGATGACTTCATTTCCCCCGGGAAAAAAGAAGAAACTCCTGAAGATCATTCCGCATTGAATGAAGACGGTATTCCCGTCCTGACGGAAATACTCTCGACACTGCCAGATCTTGTTGATTCGACAGAAAACGAAACCGCCTGGGAAGAACTGGAACAGCGCCTGACGGAAAGAATCCTGAAACGCGTTGAGGAACGGATTCAATTCGTGCTGGAAGAGATCATCCAGCAAAATCTGGCAACGAGTGTCCAGAAAATGACCGGAACACTCGTATCTGAAATCCAGAAAGACCTGCAAAGCACCCTTGACGTTGTCGTCACTCACGCCGTTACGGACGAATTGCATCGCCTTCGTAAAAAAGAATCCTTTTCCGAAAACAATCATCTTAAAATAACGGAAGAAAATGAGCCGGAACCATCCGGCCGGACAGAGGATCAATAAATAAGAGGCTAAATTGTGAAAGTCATTGTATTGGGATCGGGTATTACGGGAACGGCAGCGGCATGGTTTCTTCGTCAGGCCGGACATGACGTGACCGTTATCGAACGGCGTCCGGGCGCTGCGCAGGAAACCACTTTCGGAAACGGTTCCCAGATTTCCGTTTCCCATTCGGAACCCTGGGCGAACCCTTCTGCCCCATCGAAAATCCTGAAATGGCTGGGCAAGGAAGACGCTCCACTCCTTTACCGTTTTCGTGCAGAACAATTGCAGTGGGAATGGGGTGTCCGCTTTTTGCTCGAATGTTCACCCAGACGTACTGCACACAATACGCGCCAATGCGTTGCCATGTCGGATTTCAGCAAGAGAACGCTACGGGCCTTGCGAGAGGAGGCAAAACTGGACTATACCCATTCAAGTCACGGCATCATGCACTTTTATACCGACAAGGAGGATTATGAATCGTCCAAGGGTGGCGCAAAACTGATGACGTCGCTGGGTTGCCCTCGCAATACCATTACCCCCGATGAAGTCATACAGATCGAACCGGCTCTTTCGCCTGTTCACGACAAACTGATCGGCGGTGATTTCACGCCCGACGACGAACATGGTGATTCCCGTGAATTTACGGTCGCCCTCTCTGAAAAAGCGATTGAAAAAGGGGTCGAGTTCCGTTTCAATACGACGGCTACGCGCCTGATAAAGGAAGGAACCGGCGCAGCATCAAGAATCATCGCTGTTGAAACCATCACACCAACCGGTGAATTCGAGGTTCTGAAAGCCGATGCCTTCGTCATTTCCATGGGCAGTTTTTCCGCACCGTTTTTGAAACCTCTCGGCATTTCGCTGATGATTTATCCTGCCAAGGGATATTCCGCCACTTTCCCGGTTACCAATCCGGACAAGGCGCCGCTCGTATCCCTGATCGATGCCGGACACAAACTGGTATTCTCACGTCTCGGAAACCGGCTGCGCGTCGGTGGAACGGCTGAAATGAACGGTTATGAACGCCCCTTGAATGAAGCGAGATGTGTGGCATTGATACGGCGCACCTCCGAATTGTTCCCCGAAGCCTGTGATTATTCCAATCCCCATTTCTGGACAGGCTTGCGTCCGATGACGCCATCGAATATTCCCTATATCGGAAAATCGTCAATCAGTAATCTTTTCCTGAACACAGGTCATGGCACACTGGGCTGGACAATGGGCTGTGGGTCGGGTCGTTCGATTGCCGACATCGTTTCCGGACGACTCCCGGAAGTCGATTTCGAATTTTTCGGAATGAAGTAGTTCGTCATGTCGAAAACCGAACAAAAACCATGTCCTTGCGGCAACCCTTCCTATGCGGATTGCTGCCAGCCTTATCTGGAAGGAAAGGCATTTCCTCCTGATGCGGTTTCCCTGATGCGTTCCCGATATACTGCGTACGTTCTTGAAAACGAGGAATACCTTCGTTCCACCTGGGCAGAAGAAAACCGTCCTTCCGGAACGATCATTGAAAAAAAACAGCCGACCAAATGGATCGGTCTCAAAATCCTGCGCCATCAGGAACATGAAGACAGGGCAACTGTTGAATTCATCGCCAGTTACAAGGTAAACGGTCGTATGCAAAAACTCCATGAAATCAGCCGCTTTGTCAAAGAAGGCTCGCAGTGGGTATACTTCGACGGTACTTACTTCTGATTTTTTAAAAGACAAAATCCGTGAAAAAGTCATTTTCCCGTTCAGCAGGCTGGATAGATCGCAGCCTGAAAAGTGTATGGCATCCATGCACACAGATGCAGCATCACGAAACGCTGCCGCTAGTCGCCCTGAAAAGCGGCAAAGGTGCTTGGCTTTTTGACCAGGACGGCAACCGTTATCTTGACGCGATCAGCTCCTGGTGGACCAATATTTTCGGTCACGCCAACCCGTTCATTTCAAAGGCGTTGAAAGACCAGCTCGACACTCTTGAACATGCCATGCTCGCCGGTTGTACGCACGAGCCGGTTGTCGAATTGTCTGAAAGACTGTCGGCACTGACTGGCAATAGCCTCGGTCACTGTTTCTATGGCTCTGATGGGGCTTCTGCTGTGGAAATCGCCCTCAAAATGAGTTTTCACTACTGGAAAAACAGCGGCCACCCGGAAAAACAGGAATTCATCTGCCTGAAAAACAGCTATCACGGCGAAACGATTGGCGCGCTTTCCGTCACCGACGTGACGCTTTTCAGGGATTCTTACGCTCCCCTGATCCGCAATTCCCATATCATTGAATCACCAGACAGCCGACGGGCAAAGGACGGGCAAACGGCCGCTGACATTGCCAATGAAGCAGCCGACAAACTGGAAGCGCTGTTGCAGGAAAAATCGAAAAATATAGCTGCCATCATTGTCGAGCCACTTATTCAGTGCGCTGCCGGATTCGTCATGTACGACCCGGTCTATCTGAAACGTGCAAGAGAACTCTGCGACCGTTACAAAGTCCACCTGATCGCTGATGAGATCGCTGTCGGTTTCGGTCGGACAGGCACTTTCTTTGCCTGCGAACAGGCTGGTATCTGGCCGGATATGCTCTGTCTTTCAAAGGCGATTACGGGAGGTTTTCTTCCGCTCTCTCTCGTCATGACGACAGACGATGTATTCAATGCGTTTTACGACATGGATGTTACGCGAGGCTTTCTGCATTCTCATTCCTATACAGGCAACCCATTGGCTTGTCGGGCGGCACTCGCAACACTGGATCTGTTCAGAAACCACAACGTGATCACCCGCAACCAGACCGTGTCCCGACAGTTATCCGAAGCCCTGCAACCACTTGAAAATCATCCAAAAACCAAACATTTCCGAAATAAAGGTATGATCTGGGCTTTCGACGTCGACATGGAAGCCGGAAAACAAGCCACATTCCCGCGACGTTTTTTCGAGAAAGCCTTGCAGCATGAATTGCTGATGAGACCGATCGGCAACACGGTTTACCTGATGCCACCCTATATCCTGAATGAAGAAGAAATCGGACTGCTGGCAAACAAAACGATATCTGTTTTTGAAGAGATGATGAAGTCATGAAACCCTTGTCCTGTTTTATTACCGGCACGGATACCGAAATCGGAAAAACGACCGTTTCCTGTGCCATCATTCGCGCACTGGTCAAAAAAGGCCTGCAGGTTGCCGCGATGAAACCGGTTGCTGCAGGCGCTTTCGAATTCGACGGCGCCTTGCATAACGAAGACGTCGACGCACTGGCAGAAGCGTCCAATATGAGTCTTCCGCTTTCGCTGACGACGCCCTATCTGTTGAAAACCCCGATCGCTCCCCATCTTTCTGCGGAACTGGATCATGTCGTCATCGACAACCATCACATCATGTCGTGTTACCGCGAAATCTGCGATCAGGCAGACGCTGTCATCGTCGAAGGTGTGGGCGGTTTTTGCGTACCGTTCACCGATTGCAGCGACAGCGCCGAACTGGCCGTACAATTGGGACTTCCTGTTATACTGGTCGTTGGTATGAAACTGGGATGCATCAATCATGCTCTCCTGACAGCCGAAGCTGTCCGTTCGCGAGGCCTCAAACTGGCCGGCTGGGTCGCCAATACGATTGATCCAGGGATGCCTTTTTGCGACGAAAACATCCATACACTGGAAGCGAGACTGAATGCCCCGAGACTGGGAACACTGCCGTATCTCGAATCCTTTGCCGATGCAGATTCATTCCTCGATTTGCATCGCCTGACCGATTGGTCCTTTTAAATAACTGAAGGTTTGAAAGAGTATTTCATGTCACAACCCATTAATTTTTACCGTCCTGTCTCCGATAACGAAACACCGGCATTTGAAACCTGGCCGGTCGCGGAAATTCTGGCTTTATATGAGCTGCCTTTTAATGAACTGCTGTTTCGTGCACAGGAAATCCATCGCGCCAATTTCCCTGAAGGCGACGTCGAACTGGCGACGCTCATTTCGCTGAAAACCGGTGCCTGCACGGAAGATTGTGGCTATTGCTCCCAATCCATTCACCATAATACGGAAGTCGAACCCAGCAAGATGCTGTCACTTGAAACGGTTATGGCTGCTGCGAAAAAAGCCAGGGAAAACGGCGCGAACCGTTTCTGCATGGGTGCTTCTGGCCGTTCGCCAAATGACCGTGATTTCGAAAAATACCTGAATATCGTCCGTTCCGTCAAAGCCCTTGGCCTTGAAACCTGCATGACGCTGGGCATGCTGAAAGAAGAACAGGCCGAACAGCTGAAAGAAGCCGGACTCGACTATTACAACCATAATCTCGATACGTCTCCAAGCCATTACAGCAATGTCATCTCGACAAGAACGTATCAGGATCGGCTCGATACACTGGGCCGCGTCCGCAAGGCCGGCATCAAGGTCTGCTGTGGCGGCATCATCGGCATGGGTGAATCGCGTCAGCAACGTGCCGAACTGATTGCCCAGCTCGCCAACCTGAATCCATACCCCGAAGCAGTACCGATCAACCATCTGGTTCCGATTCCGGGAACACCGCTTTTCGGTGTCGAGCAACTTGATCCGCTTGAATTTGTCAGGACAATTGCCGTCACCCGTATTGTCATGCCACAAGCCCGTGTCCGTATGTCGGCCGGACGCCATGAACTGGGCGAAGCCATTCAGGCACTCTGTTTCCTGGCTGGCGCCAATTCCATTTTCTACGGTGAAAAACTGCTGACAACGGATAATTCCGAAGCAGAAGAAGACCGTGCCATGCTCGCCAAACTGGGATTGAAAACTCGCGAATCCACCGAAGTCAAGGCAAGAATGCCGGGACTGGAGGAACACGACCATGCGCATTCTGTACTATAACGAAGGCGAAGATCCGAATGAATGGCTGCCCAAGCTGGCAGCCGCTATGCCAGAGGCAGATATCCGGCTCTGGCAAGAAGGCGACACTGAACCGGCTGATTATGCACTGGTCTGGCATCCTCCTGCCGCCCTCTTTCAAAACCGGCACGGACTGAAAGCGATTTTCAACCTTGCCGCCGGAGTAGATTCCCTGCTCAGGTTAAGCCATCTCATTCCAGCCAGCGTCCCTATTTTCCGTCTGGAAGACGCAGGTATGGCGATTCAAATGGCCGAATACGTCACGCATGCCGTCCTGCGCTATTACCGTCGTTTCGACGACTATGAAAAGCTCGCCCGCGACAGAAAATGGGAAATGCTTGATCCCTACAAACGGCAGGATTTCACTATCGGCATCATGGGGATGGGGGTGATGGGTATGGCTGTTGCACAAGCGCTTGCCCCGTTCGGTTTTCCGATCCGTGGCTGGAGCCGTCACAAGAAAAACATCGGTTTCATCGATGATTTTCATGGTGAGAATCAGCTGGATGCCTTTTTGAAAGATGTCCGGATTCTGGTCTGCCTTTTGCCACTGACGTCAGAAACAAAAGATATCCTGAACAAGGACATCTTCCAGCGGCTGCAAAAAGGAGCATATCTGATCAATCCGGGCCGCGGTGCACAGCTGGTCGAGGAAGACTTGCTAAAAGCTCTAGAAACCGGACAGATCAGGGCGGCTACGCTCGACGTGACACGTGAAGAACCACTTCCCGAAAACCACCCTTTCTGGAAAGAGGAAAACATCACCATTACCCCTCACATTGGCGCGCTGACGTTCTGTCAGGCTACTGTGGAACAGGTTACCAGACATATCCGGGCTTTTGAAAAGGGAGAGCAGCCCAGCTCGCTTGTCGACAGGAATACCGGTTACTGAGAAGCCGTTTCCCAAATGAAAAACGGTTGCACGCAATCGCTGCAACCGTTTGAAACAAGACCCCGCCTGTGTCGTTTTGCCGGCATCTTGAACCATAGGTTCAAGTGGTCACGGTAAGTCAGATTTCGGGTTCATCGAACGAGCGACGAGCACTCCCATCCGACAAAATTCCGCAACCTGTGCTCAGAAATGGTTCAAAGAATATATGGCAAATCACGAGCACCGCAGGGTAAATTCAGTCTACCTGAATCAGAACATCTGTCAACCGGTAAAACAGAAATATTTGTCAGGAATTTATAAGGGATCAGAAAAGATCTTCCTGCGGCATCAAAGCTTGATCCAGGACACGATTCATCGTCTCCATTTTCTGTCTGATTTCGAACATCGACATTTCGGACAACGGGCCATTGGGTGACTTGGTCGCCAGCAATTCCGCAGCGATGGCTAATGACGCCATGACGGCAATCCTGTCATTGCCCTTGATTTTTCCAGCGTCCCGGATGGAACACATTTTTTCATCCAGATAGGCAACTGCTTCACGAAGCATTTTTTCTTCGCCTTCCCGGCATGCAAGGCGAAAACCCTGACCCATGATACTGACATCAAGCTGAATCATTCCGCAACCTCCTCATCGATTGTTCCGGGCAATGCCTGAATCAGGGATGACACCCGCTCATATGCACCGCTCATCCGGTCAGCCAATTGCTGGTTTTCCAGCTTCAGCTCCGCATTTTTCAATCGCAAATCGGCATTTTCACGCCTCAGAACATGAGCCATCTCCGCCAGTTGATTGATTTTTTCCGACAATATATCGAATTCTGAAATCATTTTTTAAATGTCGCAGTCAAAATTAAGGAAGCAAAACCGGTCAAAAAATCACGGGTTGCGCGATGTTCGTCACTTGTGTACCATTTTTATCCCAGATTCTAACGCTGCCTGTCAAGATTCAGAAGAAATATGTTTCAATTGAACAGCATATTTGTTGTGAATTAACGGTAACCATAAACGAAGTCCGGCATTTCACCTAACTATTACAAACGTGTCAAACTCATCCATAAACATTCCTGTCATTACGATCGACGGCCCGACCGCTTCCGGTAAAGGCACCGTTGCCCGGATCGTCGCAGAAAAACTTCATTTCCATTATCTCGATTCAGGTGCATTGTATCGTCTGACAGCCCTGTCGGTTCTGCGTTCAAACATCAAAATCGAAGATAAGGGACAAATTGCTTCAGTTGCATCCAGTCTTCCATGTTCGTTTGGTGACAACAGGATTTTTCTTGCCGGTGAAGATGTGACCGATGCCATTCGAAAAGAAGAAGTCGGAATCATGGCGTCAAAAGTAGCTGCCTTACCGGATGTCAGAAAGGCTCTGGTCAGTCTGCAAACCAGCTTCAGAAAAGCGCCGGGACTCGTTGGAGACGGTCGCGATATGGGAACGGTCATTTTTCCGGATGCCGTTTTGAAAGTATTTTTGACCGCAACTGCAGAGGTTCGTGCGCAGAGACGCTATAAGCAGTTGATGGAAAAAGGAATTCCTGCTAACATTGACAGTCTGCGAAATGATTTGATTGAACGGGACCTGCGTGATACCCAGCGAAAAGAGTCTCCACTTGTTCCGGCAAAAGATGCATTGACGCTCGATACGTCCCATCTGGGCATAGACGAAACCGTTGAACGTATTCTGGATTGGTTCGCACAAAGAAGTAAAAATTGAGACCATTTGGTCTGTTTGGCCCCGTAAAGGTGCAAGGCCCTAGCGGGTATTTTTAAACCTAACCCGGATTTATTCTTTTTGGATAACCGGTTTTTCACAATTAACATATGCCTACAGTTGCATCTAACCCTGTTTCCGGAATGGAAAGTTTTGCTGCTTTATTCGAAGAATCACTCGCCCGTCACGACATGCGTTCCGGCGAAGTCATTTCTGCTGAAGTCGTTCGTATCGACCACAACTTTGTCGTCGTTAACGCCGGCCTGAAATCCGAATCTTTCATTCCTATCGAAGAATTCAAAAACGACGTTGGAGAACTCGAAGTCAACGTCGGTGATTACGTTTCCGTTGCGATTGAATCGCTTGAAAACGGTTACGGCGACACCATCCTCTCCCGCGACAAGGCCAAACGCCTCGCTTCCTGGCTGGCTCTTGAAAAAGCAATGGAATCCGGTGAAATCGTTACCGGTACCGTCAATGGTAAAGTCAAGGGCGGCCTGACCGTTCTGACTAACGGTATCCGTGCTTTCCTGCCAGGTTCACTGGTCGATACACGCCCTGTCAAGGATACCACGCCTTATGAAGGCAAAACCCTGGAATTCAAGGTCATCAAGCTGGATCGCAAACGTAACAACGTTGTGCTGTCCCGCCGTGCTGTCGTTGAAGCATCCATGGGCGAAGAACGCCAGAAACTGATGGAAACCCTGAAAGAAGGCACCATCGTCAACGGCGTCGTCAAAAACATTACCGATTACGGTGCGTTTATCGATCTGGGTGGCATCGACGGTCTGCTGCACATCACCGATCTGGCATGGCGTCGTGTCCGTCATCCGTCCGAAATGCTGACGGTTGGTCAGGAAATCACTGCCAAGGTCCTGAAATACGATCAGGAAAAAAATCGTGTTTCCCTGGGCGTCAAACAGCTGGGCGACGATCCATGGACCGGTCTTTCCCGCCGTTACCCACAAGGCACCCGCCTGTTCGGCAAGGTTACCAACCTGACCGACTACGGTGCTTTCGTTGAAGTTGAACAAGGTATCGAAGGTCTGGTACACGTTTCCGAAATGGACTGGACCAACAAGAACGTCGCTCCTAACAAAGTTGTCAAGCTGGGCGACGAAGTTGAAGTCATGGTTCTGGAAATCGATGAAGAACGTCGTCGTATCAGCCTGGGTATGAAACAATGCAAAGCCAACCCATGGGAAGAATTTGCAGAAACCCACAAAAAAGGCGACAAGGTTAACGGCGCAATCAAATCCATCACCGATTTCGGCGTTTTCATCGGCCTGCCTGGCAACATCGACGGTCTGGTTCACCTCTCCGACCTGTCCTGGAGCGAAGCTGGTGAAACCGCTGTTCACAACTTCAAGAAAGGCGACGAACTGGAAGCTGTCGTTCTCGCTATTGATGTTGAACGTGAACGTGTTTCCCTGGGCGTCAAACAGCTCGAAGGCGACCCATTCAACAACTATATCGCCATGAATGACAAGGGCGCTATCGTTAACGGCATCGTCAAATCGGTTGAACCGAAAGGCGCTGTCATCCAGTTGAATGACGAAGTCGAAGGCTATCTGCGCGCTTCCGAAATCTCCCGCGATCGCGTGGAAGATGCCGGTACCCAGCTGAAAGTCGACGATAAAGTCGAAGTGATGATCATCAACATCGATCGTAAATCACGTACGCTTCAATTGTCGATCAAGGCCAAAGACCAGCAGGATACCCAGGAAGCCATGCAGAAAATCCAGAGCGATTCCAGCGCAGCTTCCGGCATGACCAGTCTGGGTGCTTTGTTAAAAGCAAAATTCGACAACAAGTAATCATTTAATCAAGAGTACGAAATGACCAAATCCGAATTGATCGTTTCTTTGGCCGGCAGTTATCCACAACTGCTTGCAAAAGACGCTGAACTGACAGTAAAAACCATACTGGATGCGATGTCCGACGCCTTGGCCAATGGACAGCGCATTGAAATTCGCGGTTTCGGCAGTTTCGCACTCAGCGTTCGCCCTCCACGGGTCGGCCGCAATCCGCGCTCCGGCGAAAAAGTGATGGTCGAGGAAAAACGTGTCCCTCACTTCAAACCGGGCAAGGAATTGCGTCAACGGGTCGATGTAGCGGCGAACGAGAACTGATTTTCAGTTTGATCAAATCGTTTACAGAGTCAAAAAAGGGCATCTTCGGATGCCCTTTTTCACGTACAATCATGTCTTGCCGCCGTGATAGACGGCGATTCATATTCACCCGGGAAAAGGACTGAATCATGAAGTGGTTGTCTCGTATAATAGCGATAGTTTTTTTTATTTTCTTTTTCGGCCTGGCCCTGAAAAACACGCAGGAAACGACCCTGTACTTTTTCTGGGGATATGAACTGCGTGGCCCTCTGGTACTGGTCGTTCTGTGCTTTTTCATTGCCGGTTGCATACTCGGACTTCTGGCGATGACGCCGATGATATTCAGACAGCGCCGGGAACTCGCCCGATTCAGAAAAAACAGTAAGGAATCCGTGCAGCAGGAAAGTGCCGAAAAGAAAGAAGAACCGGCTCCTGCTCCGGGAGACGGGATACCTTCTTAAAGCAGTTTAATATTGATATTGAAAACGTATGGAATTTGAAATCTGGTGGCTGCTCTCCATTCCGATATTTTTCGGTTTAGGCTGGATAGCGGCACGTATCGACATCAAGCAGTTGCTGTCTGAATCGCGCAGCCTGCCCAAGGGTTACTTCAAGGGACTGAATTTCCTGCTGAATGAACAGCCGGACAAGGCTATCGACGCTTTTATCGAAATCGTCAAACTCGATCCCGAGACAGCCGATCTGCATTTTGCACTTGGCAACCTCTTCCGCCGCCGCGGTGAAACCGAACGCGCTATCCGCATGCACCAGAATCTTCTGCTCCGCCCCGATTTGCCTGCCGAACAGCAAATGCAGGCCCAATACGAACTGGGTCAGGATTTTTTGAAAGCCGGTCTTTTAGACCGTGCCGAAGAAGTTTTCCAGAAACTGACGGAAACCCCTTATTCCATACAGGCACGACGGGCCCTGCTGGAAATTTTCCAGCGGGAAAAAGAATGGCAGCAGGCAATCGAAGCAGCCGAAGCGCTCCAGAATTCGGGTACAGGTAACCGTAACAAACAGATTGCCCAGTTTTATTGTGAACTGGCTGAAGATGAACTGGTCAACCGTCATCCGGAAAAAGCGATTCCCTTGCTCGAAACTGCGCTGGCAACAGACAGAATGAGTGCCCGCGCAACTATTCTTGCGGGTGACGCCCAGCTGGCGATGGGAAATATCGAAGAAGCACTGAATATCTGGCGCCGTGTTGAAAAGCAAAGCATTTCACATACGGTGCTTGTTGCACAACGACTGATGGATGGTTATCAGGCAGTCGGTCGCCCACAGGAAGGCATCAGCCTTCTGAAATCCTATCTGGCTGAAGCCGCTTCCATCGATCTGCTCGAAGTCGTCTTTCAGGCCGTATTGAAAGAAGACGGTATCGAGGCCGCCAATACACTGGTGCATGACGAACTGAGAAGAACGCCGACACTGCTTGGCCTGGACAAGCTGCTCGAGGCCCAGTTACTGGTCGTTCCTCCTGAAATCAGGCAGGATCTCTCATTCGTCCGTAATCTTGTCCAGCGTTATGCGTCGAAACTGTCCCGTTACAAGTGCGACCATTGCGGTTTCGAGGCACGTCAGTTCTACTGGCAATGTCCGGGTTGCCACCAATGGGAAACCTATCCGCCACGAAGAACGGAAGAACTGAAAATATCGGCCTGATTTCATCACCTTTCACTGAATGCCCGAAGCTGTCATGGATAAACAAAACCTCACTCCCCTGATTCTGATTGTCGGCGACATCATGCTTGACCGTTACTGGTTCGGTGAAGTCAACAGGATATCTCCGGAAGCACCAGTTCCTGTTGTCCTGATCGAAAAGAGTGAGGAACGGCTTGGAGGTGCCGCCAACGTTGCCAGAAACGTATCGGCACTTGGAGCCGGATGCAGTATTTTAGGTATTGTCGGCAGGGATGAGGCTGGCCGGACTGTCGAGAATATGTTGAATGAAGGCGGTATCACCCCCTTCCTCCATGTCGACCCCAATATATCAACCACCGTCAAATTACGGGTGATCGGACGCCAGCAACAACTGTTGCGACTGGACTTTGAAAAAAAACCGACTCAGGAAGTGCTGGACAACAAACAGGTTCAATACCGGACGCTTCTGGATTCACACGATATCATCGTCTTTTCCGACTACGGCAAGGGAGCTCTGTCGAATATCTCTTCCATGATTGCCGAAGCGAAACAGGCCGGCAAAACCACACTGGTGGATCCGAAGGGTGAAGACTTCACGATTTATACCGGAGCAACCATATTGACCCCCAATAAATCGGAACTCCGTCAGGTTGTGGGCGGCTGGAAAAATGAAACTGACCTGACAGAAAAAGCGCAGAAGCTGAGAGAATCACTCCAGCTGGATTACTTGCTGTTGACCCGATCAGAAGAAGGCATGTCCCTGTTCGGCAGAAACGAAGTCATCCATATTCCAACCGTCGCCCGTGAGGTTTTCGACGTTTCAGGTGCAGGCGATACCGTTATCGCCACTCTGGCAACCATGCTGGGTAACGGCAAAACCGTCGCCGAAGCCGTCGACATCGCCAACCGTGCCGGTGGCATCGTCGTTGGAAAACTTGGCACCGCCACGGTTTCCCCAGAAGAACTATTCAGCTGAACAATTACGAGGCATGTTCCAGCTTGGCGATAGATAGGTCAAGCAGTTTCATCCCGTGCCTTCCGAAATTGATATTCGCACGGATATTCGTTCCCTGCCCTTCAAGACCGACAATCACACCTTCACCGAATTTCTTGTGAAAAACGGTTTCACCGATCCGCCATTCACTGTTTTTGTGAAAAGAAGCTGGCGCCTGCATTTGAGGCACAGCTGACTGGCCAAAGCGTGCCGTCGGTTCATGGCGGGAATTAGGGTATGAAGACTGTTTTTTCGGTGTCAGCCATTTCATGGTCTTGTCCGGCAATTCGGCGACGAAGCGTGACGAGACGTTATAACGCATGTGTCCATGCAACATGCGGGTCTGCGCATAGCTCAGATAGAGTCGTTTTCGTGCACGGGTAATCGCGACATACATCAGCCGCCGCTCTTCTTCAAGACCGCCGTCTTCCCTGGCACTGTTTTCATGCGGGAAAAGTCCTTCTTCCAGACCGGTAATGAAAACGGCGTCGAATTCCAGTCCCTTGGCGGAATGAACTGTCATCAGTTGCAGCGCATCCTGTCCTTCCTGCGCCTGATTCTCTCCCGCTTCCAGCGAAGCGTGCGTCAAGAATGCCGACAAGGGTGACATGATCATGGAAAGCGGCACATCCGCGTCCATGACTTCATCGACGGTCAACATCGACTTCTCTCCGGCAGGGGTAACCGTTTCGGTCATCAATGCCGGAGCTTCCTGCGAGAATCCCTCTTCAGACAGGAACAGCATGGCTGCCGATACAAGCTGCTCGAGGTTCTCGAGTCTGTCAGCACCTTCCTTTTCCGTCTGGTATTGCATCAACAGGCCGCTTTTTTCAAGTACCGTCTGGATAAGTGTCGGCAAATTCATCGGCTGCACCTCTGCACGGATATTCTGGATCAGCCGTATGAAAGACCCCAGTGCCGTACCCCCCTTGCCAGAGACATAGGGAATAGCTTCAAAAAGCGAAATGTCATGCATCCGTGCCATTTCCTGAAGGTTTTCGATTGTCCGGGCACCGATGCCACGCGCCGGAAAATTGACGACTCTCAGGAACGCTGCGTTATTGGCAGGATTGTCGATCAGTTGCAAGTAAGCGATGGCATGCTTGATTTCGGCCCGTTCGAAAAACCGGAGACCGCCATAAACCCGGTAAGGAATCCCTGCACTGAACAATCCGTGTTCGATCACACGGGATTGTGCATTGGAACGATAAAGGACAGCAATTTCCTTTCTCTCCGTCCCTTCGCGTACCAGATGATTGACCTCCTCCAGAATCCATTGCACTTCGTTCAGATCGGACGGTGCTTCACAAATACGGATCGGTTCCCCTTCACCGGCATCGGTATGCAGGTTCTTGCCCAGACGGTTCCGGTTGTGTGCAATCAGGGTGTTTGCCGCTTCCAGGATATTGCCATGAGAACGGTAATTCTGTTCCAGCCTGATCAGATTCTGGACATTGAACTCCTGCTGGAAGGACAGCATATTGCCGACATTGGCCCCCCGGAAAGCGTAAATGCTCTGATCATCGTCACCCACGGCAAAAATGGATGAATTATTCCCTGCCAGCAGTTTCAGCCATTTGTATTGCAAATTATTCGTATCCTGAAACTCGTCTACGAGAATATGCCGAAAACGGTCCTGATAATGTTCCCGCAAAGTCTGGTTCCGTTCTAAAAGCTCGTAACTTCTCAGGAGTAGTTCGGCAAAATCGACAACACCTTCCCGCTGGCACTGGTCTTCATAGAGGCTGTACAGCTCGACCATCTTGCGCTCATAGTCATCCTGCGGCTCGACATGCGATGCCCGATGGCCGCTTTCTTTCGCATGATTGATGAAATAAACCAGATTGCGGGGAGGGTATTTGT
Organism: Oxalobacter formigenes; assembly: GCA_019424645.1. Lineage (GTDB taxonomy): Bacteria > Pseudomonadota > Gammaproteobacteria > Burkholderiales > Burkholderiaceae_D > Oxalobacter > Oxalobacter formigenes_D. The sequence goes on along the minus strand of JAHYZB010000025.1, from coordinate 5,843 downwards.
CATCGTCTATGTTGTTCGTCTTCAAAAGACGTTTGACGGTCGATAACTGATCCTGCGAATCCAGAATATTGAAGGATTGCGGCAGAGCGGCATCCTGATAATGAGTTCTCAAAAGCCGGTTACACAAACCGTGGAACGTCCCGATCCACATCCCTCGCGCATTGACCGGAAACATGACAGAAAGACGCGACAACATTTCCTTTGCTGCCTTGTTCGTAAACGTCACAGCCATAATACCGGAAGTCGATACTTGCCCTGTTTTCAATAGCCATGCAATACGGGTCGTCAGAACACGCGTCTTGCCCGAACCGGCACCAGCCAGAATCAATGCAGATTGTGAAGGTAATGTAACGGCAGCGAGCTGCTCGGGATTGAGATTGTCAAGAATGGTATCCATAAACGATATTATCCCGTAAATGTACGATGATTGCTTGGTCATTTCATTTCAACAATACGCAAAACAGGTTTGGAAATCCTGAAATATCATGACAGGTAAAGTCCATTTATCGATTTGCGATCTCAGGAAGTATGATACTGTTTACGCAAGTTGCCGTGCCCGGTTGGCAAACTAACCCTGATGCCCTGCCTGAATCTGAACCATGTTTCCTTACATTGAACTGTTTGGTTTTTCATCGACAGCACATTCTTTCCTGAAATGGGTGGGACTGGCGTGGCTGGCTTACATCATTTGCCTTTCCATCTGGATCATTCTCCAGAAGAGAGCACCTGTCTCGACGCTCTCCTGGATCCTGGCACTGGCTTTCATCCCTTATGGCGGCTTCATCATTTACCATTTTTTCGGGCCGCAAAAACTCAAACGCCAGCAATTCAGGCGCCTGCTTTCAAAAACGACCCTGAAAGAACATTCCAACCTGTTAAAGGTGCGCAATCACATACTGGCAACCAGCACGCATTCAACCGAGTTGATGCAACTGTCGAACATGATCCGCACGACGACAGGCTTTCCCCTGACGACAGCCAGGACGCTCCGCCTGCTCGTCGATGGTGAACAGACCTTCACGGCCATTCTGGAAGCTGTTGCGAATGCCACACATCACATTCACCTGGAATATTACATATATGATCCTGACGAAATCGGCATGACGCTGCGCGATCTGCTCATCGCAAAAGCAAGGGAAGGCGTCAAGGTGCGTCTCCTGGTCGATGGTATCGGTTCATCACTTTTGAAAAAAGCGTTCATTTTCCCTCTGACACAAGCCGGAGTCGAATTCGCCTTCTTTCACAAACCGCATATCTCCCAGTTGATGAAGCCTCTCGTCAATTTACGGACTCACCGCAAGATTGTCATATGTGACGGGCTCGTCGGATTTACGGGAGGACTTAACATCACCGATCAGGAAGACGAACGTGTCCATGAAAATGCCTACCATGACACACACCTTGAAATGACCGGGAACGCCGTCCACTGGCTGCAGATGGTTTTTCTGGAAGACTGGGTTTATGCCGCAAAACAGAATTACATTCCCGACATAGCGACTTACTTCCCCTTGCAGGCGTCGGGGCCTTATCCCGTCCAGATCGTCGCGTCAGGGCCTGACAACGACTGGGAAATCATCCATCGCATCTACCTGAACATGATTTACGGTGCAAAAAAACGGATATGGCTAACCACGCCATATTTTGTTCCGACTGAAGCGACCCTTTTTGCCCTGACATCAGCCGCGTTACGAGGTATCGATGTTCGCCTGCTGGTTCCAAAAATGAGCGATTCGCGTCTGGTCACGGCTGCCGCCCGCTCCTATTTCGACGAAATGATACGTGCCGGCGTGAAAATCTGGGAATATGACGGTCGTATGCTGCATTCCAAAACCATCGTCGTGGACCATCACTATAGTCTGATCGGGACTGCCAACTTCGATGCCCGTAGTTTCAGGCTGAATTTTGAAGTCTGCATCGCAGCTTATGGCCCCAAACTGGCTGACATGCTCTCTGCACAATTCGAAACCGATCTGCTTTCTTCGGAATGCGTATCCAAAACACGCCTTATCTCATTTCCAAGGAAATTGTTCGAAGCGACGGCACGACTATTTTCACCGCTGCTCTGAAAACGTTTGCAGGTTTCATCCGTGCCAACTTTCCAGAAAGTGGCTAACAATCAATGTGACTCTCTGTCAAACCCGTGGTCGCCGACCCGTAAAAATAAATAAAAATAACAGTCTCAATTGAAAAAATACCACTAATTGAGACTTGTAATCAGGATAAAAACCATAAAAAACATGGATATGAAGCAATTAATTAAATTTCCGAAAGAAAAATAATTATCAATAAATGTTGAACATATCCAACAAAAACCCTGAATTTTTCCTTCCGCCTGAAATGTTGTCCACATGGCAATAAATTTTCGGGGGCCGACGTTATAGTGAAATGTTAAAGATTAATGAAAATGTTTAACGACACGATACATCAAGACATGATTGCAATGAAAAAACCTCTTCTTTCCCTGCTGATAAGCTTTCTTTTCATACCGGCCGCGCCTGTTCTGGCTGAAGATATCCACTATGACGGAACCAACAGCGGCATGCTTGGCACCGATCCTGTTTTCGGCAATACCGCCAGCCTCTTTCCCAATGCGTTTACCGGCAATACCGTGACAGTGGATGCCTCTGGCGAAACGATAGGGGGTTTTGTTTTTGGTGGTGTCAGCGCAGGCTCAGATGACGTAGGCGGCAATACCGTCGTCCTCAAGGACGGCATTGTTAATCAAAGTGTTTCGGCGGTTTCAGCAGACATGGCGAAACCGCCAATAACGCCGTGACAATTGCGGGCGGTACGGTTATGGGAGGGGTTAACGGAGGCGTCACCGAGGACGGCACCGCAAACAGCAATTCCGTTGTGATGACCGGCGGCTTTATCATGGGGAACCTGCAGGGAGGCGAAGGCTATGTGGCAGGTACGGCAAACGGCAATATCGTTTCAATGACAGGCGGTACGGTTGCAGGGAGTATGTCTGGCGGAAAAACCATGGATGGCACGGCAAATAACAATTCTGTGACGCTGACAGGCGGCAGCGTTGCTTTTGATATTTAAGGAGGCTACAACGTCAACGGGCCTGCTGCCTCATCCAACACCGTGTCCATCACAGGCGGTCAGGCCCGGAACATATATGGCGGCTACGGCAATGATGCCACTATGGAAAATAACAGCATAACGGTAGCCGGAGGCGAAATTCACGGGAGTGTTTCCGGCGCTTACAGCGCCAACGGTATGGTTATGAACAATACCGTAACGATATCCGGCGGGCAAATCAATGGAAATATTTATGCTGGCAACGCCCTTAATGCTTCTGCGACAAACAATACAATAACCGTTTCTGGCGGCCAGATTGACGGAAATGTTGCCGGAGGCAGAAGCAAGAACGGTTCCGCTACCGGTAATACGGTCAACTTGTCCGGCGGCACAATAAGCGGGAACGTTACCGGAGGTGTTAAAAGAGTGGATACGGAGTCCGAAACTCGTCTCTCGGGCCGTGCTCCGGGTATCTCCACTTTTGCCGGAGGTGACTTTTTCACCGGAAATACCCTGAACGCATCCAACCGTTTCTCCCTTGCAGGCCTGGGTAATTTCCAGTTTTTCAATTTCACCCTGCCCGCCGGTTTTCAGGCTGGTAACGGCGATGCCCTGATCAGTGCATCAAATGTTGAATTCAGTGGAACCAGCACTGTCAACAGTATCAATTCAGCTCAGGGTGGCAATGCCTTTTCAGTGTGTGAGACTATTACACTGATCAGTTCTGCTACCCCGTTCACCAATAGCAGCCTTGCCACCAATACCGCACAGGGGACAAAAGGATTTGCATTACTGTATAACTGGGATATCAATCTCGAACCGACTGCACTGACCGCCACACTTTCAGGCGTCACGGTCAATCCGCAATCCCATGCCCTTCTGGCAGGACGTGCCTCTGAACTGGCTCTTTTGAAACAGGGAGGTGATTTGCTGGCCTCACAGGCACTTGAAAACATGGTCGCCAGTGCCAAAGCCGGCAATAAAGGATTTTTCGCCATGCAAGGCGGGCACAGCCGATATGAATCCGGTTCAGGTTTCGGTCTCGACAGTTTTACTCTCATGGCTGGTGCGTCATGGGGTACAAAGCTAAATACCGGCAATGACCTGTCCGGTGGTGTTTTTGTCGAAGCTGGAACAGGCAGCTACGACAGCAATAACAGCTTCACCAATCTGGCTGCCGTCAAAAGCGACGGGAATGCCCATTATTTCGGTGCAGGTGTAATGGGGAATCTTGACTACAATAATGGATTTTCCATTGATGGTGCCGTTCGTGCCGGGCGCATCAAATCCGACCTGAATACGGATCTTTACGCCGCAGGACAACGGGGGTCCTATGACGATACATCGAGTACCTATCTCGGTGCTCATCTTGGCGGCACATACAAACTGGCGATTTCAGAGCAGGATCAGCTCAATAATTATGCACGTTACAGCTGGACACATGTCAACAGCGACAATGTGACTGTTCTGGGCGATCCTTATCACTTTGAGAGTGCGAATTCCCACCGGGTACGTCTTGGAACAAAATATGCAAGAATTTCCGGACGGTTCCAGCCATATGCCGGGATTGCATATGAATACGAGTTTGACGGCAAATCCAAAGGGAACATTTACGGTTATGA
>JAHYZB010000025.1:0-1184 GCA_019424645.1 Oxalobacter formigenes | reverse complement strand
CGATGGATCTGGGCGGCAGTACCTTTATCGGTGAACTGGGTGTTTCGTGGTTTCCGACGAACAGTGACAATCTGCGCTTGAACGTCGCTCTGGAAGGTTTTGCCGGAAAACGTGAAGGTGCCATGGGCAGCTTCCGGCTCAATTACCGTTTCTGATTCCAGCCATCATAAAAGAAAAAAGGGATGCATCAGCATCCCTTTTTCTTGATAAATGACTATGTCCTACTTGAACAGCCTGACGAACTCACGTGCAGCGGCTTCAGGATCGTTCTGAAAATAGACGCCACTGACGACCGCGACCATTTCGGCCCCTTTTGCCACCAGAGGCGCACCTTTTTCGACGTCCATGCCACCGATGACGCAAACGGGCATATCAGGCTGTTCTTTTTTCCATTCAGATACGATATCCAGCGAAGTCGTCACAGGATATTTTTTCACGCGGGATGGATAGAAACCACCGAATGCAACGTAGGTAGCGCCGTCATGAGTCGCGGAACGCGCCAGATTCAAATCCCCATAACAGGAAGCGCCGACGATCTTGTCCGGCCCGACAGCGGCCCGGACTTTCTTGACGGGAGCGTCCATGCCACCGACGTGAATACCGTCCGCATCCAGTTCCAGACACAAGTCGACGTAATCGTTGATGATGAACGGCTTGTTATATTTCTTGCAGACGGCCTGAAGCGCTTTCGCCTGCTCCAGACGCAATTCCGGGCCAGCCGTCTTGTGCCGGTATTGCACGATTTCAGCACCGCCTTTCAAAGCCTTTTCGGTCACTTCGACCATCTTGGCGGTATCGTCCCAATCGGGAGTGACTATATAAAGACCTTTCATCGATTTCTCATCCTTTTCCAATAAAGCTTTATTCAAACAAACAGGCGTTACTTTAACAAACTTCGACACAAATCTTTCAGCAAATATGTCGCTCCGGAATTTTCTGCCCTTCCGCAATCGAAAAGGCTTTTGCCAGTGAAGTCTGGGTCAATTCCTGTCCTTTTTCCAGAGCGTTTTCCATAGACATACCAAAAGCGAGATATCCTGCAATCGCCGATGCCAGCGTACATCCCGTCCCGTGAAATTCACCTGCGATCCGCGTCCATTTCCATTCTTTCGACCCACGGCCGGTAAACCAGCAATTGACGACCGAGTTTACGTCATTGCCGTGCCCACCCTTGATCAGGACAT
>JAHYZB010000024.1 GCA_019424645.1 Oxalobacter formigenes | reverse complement strand
GGCTGCGCTTGCTGCCTGTAGCAAGGCGTCCAAAAACGATACCCCTCCACAAGGTATGTATACGGGCACTATTCCCTGTGCCGACTGTGCAGGCATTAAATATGCCGTTACGTTCAATCCTGACGGAACGGTAGTCGATACTTCCCTGTATGAAAATACGGATGGTGCATCCCTTTCTGAAGCCGGTACATGGAAGATGGAGAAAGGCATTGTCACCGTGACTTTCCCGTTCGACACGAAATACTTCATCGTCAAATCGCCTGATGCAATCGAAATGACGAACAAGGAAGGCCAGCGTTCCGAATCGATGTCGGAACAATATACTTTGAAGAAAGCTCAGCCGAAAGTCGCTTCAGACTTTTCAGGACGTTACAAAATGTCCGGCGACAGTATGTTGAATGGCAATACGCAGACATTGACCATCCTTGGGAATGCTGAAAACGGTGTGACCGTTTCGTTTGCTGCTGATGGCATGGAAGAAGGCTGTACCTTCAACGCTAACGGCAAGATCGTCAATGACCAGATCGAAGTCCCTTTGCAGACCGCCAATCCGGATCTGAAGAGCACGATGGTTATCCGTTCGACAGGTGCTGAAGGCATGAACGTGTTCACGTCCAAAGCCGATGACAAAAAAGATCTTGGACTCTTCTGCTCCGACGGAAAAACGCTTGCAGGTGACTACGTCAAGACAAAATAATCCATTTGTTTCGTTTATCTCTAAAAAATGCGCAGTCTCTTTACGGAGCTGCGCATTTTCATTTGTCTCATATAAGGAATTCATTTTCCGGAAACAGGGTATTCGGAATATATTTGCATATATGACACAAAAAAATATGGTTGGAAGGAAACTTTTTTGGGGTTTTTGAATAAGGCCTGTAAACGTTATGTTTATAGGCTTTTTTTCTTCCCTTTTATTTGAAAATTTTCCATCTTTTTTTAAAAGAGTTTAAAAACAATTGGAATGAATGGAAAGATAATCTTTTAGCCGATATCTTCGGCGATCCGGCAGAAATTATGCAAAAGCTTCAAAGGCCAGTTTGTTTCCTGGCCAGTCAATACAGACAGCTTATCCGGTTTGGCGTTAACGGTGTCACATGCCGATTCGATGATTTCAGATGTGAATTCGGGATGAAACTGGACAGAGAAGGCACTCGTTCCATAACGCAGTATCTGGCATCCGTCTTTTTCCGAAACGGCGAGAATGTCGCAATCTTCGGGTGGCTTTAACACGCTTTGGGTGTGAAAAACGCAGGCAGGAAAACTTTCCGGAAAATTGTCCAGCAACAGGTTACGTTTTCCCGCAGGAGTCAGCTCGATATCGACAATGCCCACTTCACCTCCGGCAGGATTGTCGGCAACAAGGCCGCCAAGTGCATGCGCCATGAGTTGATGGCCATAGCAGACACCGAAAAGCGGGATGTCGAAAGGCATTGCTTGCCGAATCCATTGCGCAGTTTTTTCGCTCCATGTTTCCCTGTCGGTCACCATGCTCCACGAGCCGGTAATGATGGCGGCGGTAACAGATGTCGGTTCAGGCAATTTTTCACTGAGATAAGGCCGGACGACGTCGGCTTTTTTGCCGATTTTGGCAAGTGCACTCAAAAACCAATCGGCCGTTTGTCCGCAACGGGCGGAAACAGTATCAGGGGGTGTCCCGGTTTCGATGATCAAGATCGCCATTTTTGCTTCCTGAAGAGATGTTCTGTTATTGTAGTGCCTAATGGTTTGAAATTGGCGGCGAACCTGGCCTGATTCTGGAACTTGTGAATTTTTTGTCATGATAGACAGTGAACTGACGATCCGTAAGCTGGAAATTTTTCTGGCTTTCATGGAAAAGAAAAATATTGCGCGTACGGCGGAAAGTCTGGGGATCAGCAGTGTTTCCGTTCACAGGGCGCTGCATTCGCTTGAGGAAGTGCTGCGCTGCCCGCTTTATGCTCCTGAAGGGCGAAACCTGCGCCCTCTTCCTGCAGCGCAGACGCTGGCGCATTATGCAGAAGAAGTGTTGATGGTGACGCGCCGTGCCATCGAAGCGACGCGGCAGGCGGCCGGGTATGGCAGCGGAAGGATGAAGCTGGGGTGTCTGTATTCCCTGACGCTGGAAATCGTGCCGAAACTGATCATGGGATTGAAGCGCAGGCGTCCTGAAATGGAAATCGACCTCTCAATGAATTCCAACCAGAACCTGCTGGCTGATCTTGATAGTGGCCAGCTCGACGCCGCTCTTGTCTCAGTTTCCGATGCAAAGGCGGAGCTGGCCGGTTTTGAAGTGTTGCCCCTGTTTGAAGACGATATTTATTTCGCCATGCCGGTATCGGCGGAAAAAACGGTTGCTGACACGGTCGATCTGGCGGATTTCGCCAATGAAAAATTCGTGACCCTGAACGAAGGCTTTGCGACGGCGCAAAGTTTTGCGAAGGCGTTTGACGTGGCCGGTTTCAAACCGGAAGTCGTGACAAGGCTGAACGATATCTTTTCCCTGATGAATCTGGTGCAGGCCGGTGTTGGGTGTTCACTGGTGCCGAAGCGGGTTAAAAAGGTGTTTGAAAATTCGGTTCGACTGCTTCCATTGGCTGAAAAATACCAGACAAGTCAGACGGTTGCGCTTGTTTTCCCGAAAACACGTGAACGTGATCCGGATATGTTGGCGCTCGTTGCCGAAGCGCGGATGATTGCGCGGCAGGCTGAAAACTGATCCAAAATTTCTTTTGGAAGTTATAACAGATTAGACAAGTAAGATGTTTATGGAAAACAGGATACGCTTCATCGCAATTGGCCAACATCGGAGTGAATACCCAAACCCTATCTTCTTTACAAAAGGAACCAGGCTTATGATAGGGAAGAAATATGAAGGTAATGAAGATTGGGACCGTTGGTATTTCTGTACAGTACCGAATCATTCTCGTGGCCGGGTTCCGGAACAACTCATAGAACGGAGCATCGAAACGGGTTACGGTGTGGCGAAGAATGACTATACAGCCAAAGAGCTGGATATTGATAAAGGTGACGAGTTTCAGGCGATATCATTCCTGAATGGTTGGGTATGGTGCCGACGACTTTCGGATAATGACACCGGGTGGGTGCCGATGAACATTCTTCTGAAAGTCTGACAGATTCGCCAGTGTATTTCAGGGTTTTAGGGCAAGTGGATTCCGTAAACATGAATTCATGTAAAGTAAATGCTGGCGTTTCTGGCTTTTGCTCTCTTTTATATATTTTGCTTCAGGCGCTGGCCAAGCCTTAAAACGGTATTCAATCCTTCCTGCTGAATTGATACGGCATCGCCTTCGGTCATGACCCGTTTCGCCAGTCCGGTCAACACCGATCCGGGCGGCATTTCGATGGCCAGTCGCACCCCCCTTTCATAAGCCGCTGTCATGGCGTTGGCCCAGTAAAGCGGGCGCGCCATATTGAAGGCTAGATCATCGGCTATCCTGTCCGGTTGCCAGAGGACGCGGCCAGTACTGCCGGAAAGATAGGCTATTGTAGGGCGTTTGAACGGTACCTGTTTGATGGCTTCGAACAGCTTTTGCGCGGCATCCGAGAGCAAGGGACAATGCGAGGGAACGGCGACAGCCAGGCGGTCGGTTTTTGTCGCACCCTTTTCACGCGCTTTTTCCAGTACGGCCTGCATGGAAGCCTCATTTCCGGCGATGACGAATTGGTCTGCGGCGTTATAGTTGGCGAGATAAACCGGATTGCCGGGGGAATGGACGGCTGCAATCAGTGTCTGGACGTCTTTTTCGATAAGGCCGCTGATGGCGGACAGGCCGTAACCGGCTGGATAAGCGTTTTCCATCAGTTCGCCACGAAGGGAAACGATTTTCAGTGCATCGGTAAACTCCAGTGAACCGGATGTCACCGCAGCCGGAAAAGCGCCGATGGAGAGACCACCGACGAAATCGGGAAGCATTTTTTCCTGTATCAGATGGTCGGCCATGACAACACCTGCGATCAGGATGCAAAGCTGGACGGCACGGGTACGTTTTAATGCATCGGCTGTATCCAGAGCCATCACGTCTTCGCCCAATGCTTTGCTGGCTTTATCAAACCATGTCTGGCATGGGAATGTTTGCGACAGACTGTGCAGCATGCCCGGTATTTGTGCTCCCTGCCCGGGGAAGGTAAAGAGTATCCTGTTCATGGTGTATTTACGTTTTCATTCCAGGGATTATCCGTCAGAATGGGTCCAGAGTCGGTTTTCAGAAGAACCCTTCCGCCCTTTTTCCGTATCCATTCTTTCAGGGCAAACGCCCCGAATGGCGTTTCGATCTGGATGTCTGCCTTGCATGGCAGCGTATCCCATTTTGCAAGCAGCGAAGTGAATGCTTCCGGCAAAACGGGGTCGGCACAGCGGATCAACATATCGAGGTCACTCTCCGCATGCATGACGGCACGTCCGCTTGCCAGTGCATAGGCGCAACTGCCGGTTGGGCCCCATGCGTATGGCAGATTCAGTTCCAGAATGTCGACAATGGCCTTCACGGGTTTTGCATCGGCAAAGGGGGATGCCAGCAGTTTTTCCCTGTCTTTTACCAGTGATTCCGGCGAGAGCCGTTTTGTCACGTTTTCAGGGGCAATCCATGCGGGCGCCCTTTCGTGTTTTTCCTTGCCGCGAATGCCGACCGGGATGAGGCCTTTACCGGAATGGTCGCGGCGTACGATCAAAGGCAGAGTGGGATTCCATTGTTCTCTTACCCATGACGGCAACGGATCGTCTGATATCAGGGCGGTGAAACCGTCTGTCCACAGCATGTCGTGTGGCTGGTATGGCCGCACAGGGATGGTTGATATGAGCGCTGTTTCAGACGGTTTCATCACTCTTTTTCCTTTTGGTTCAGGCTTTGCTCCATTCAGCCTTCATGAGCTCGCGTACCCGTTTCGTACTGGCGCGGTTGGGCGAACCGAGACGGTTGGTCAGCATCACGCCTTCCCTTCGGGCGGTTTCGATGGCTTTATTGACGGCTGATTTGACCGTTTTCACTTCGGCATTAGTCGGTTGTGTCGGATCGGCGACATCGATCAGTTCTTCCAGCAGGCCCAGCGTTTTGTAGTTGGCAATATCATAAGCCATCGGCGGGATGGTCGACGCCAGTTTTTCAAGCGCTTCAACCGTGCGCAAGGTAATACGGGCAGCGGAAGCCTTGCCCATCGCATGGATCATCACGTCCCTGTCATTCAAGGCGATCAGGCGGTTGGCCTGATAACCGTGCGCTAAAAACGCGCCGGACATGGCTTTGCCGACGATCAGACCGATAACCGGATGGCCAGCCAGACGGGCATTGGCGTAGGCTCCGGCAGCGGCAGCCAGCGCCAGATGAATGCCAAAGGCTTCTTCCCGGCTGCCGTATGCCTGAGACGGCACGTCGATGACGGCGACAATGGCCCGTTTGACCGGTTTGTCCTTGTCTTCCTGTATCGCTTCGTTCACCATCTGGCCGAGTGTCCAGCCTTCGAGCAGGCCGACTTCGCCCTTGACGGCGCGGGGATAGTGGTTGTCCGGATCAGGTACGACTGCAATGATACGGGCGGGTTGTCCATCCAGCATACCGTCGGCGACTTTGACGGAAGCGCACTGCCCTTCCCGTTGTTTGAATTGCCCGGCGAAGAGGTCGAACCAGATGTCGCCATTGCCCCTGATTGTATTTTGGGTGTTCATGAGCGGTTTCCTTTCGCAAAAAGTTCGGCGGTCAGTTCCGCATCGGGTTGCTGGCGGGTATCGAACGCATTCAGACGGGTCAGGAATTCGTCATAGCGTTCGTTACGCAGGCTGGCCGGTTTGCCTTTTTCCATGCATTCGATTGCCGCTGCCTTGACGGCGGAAAGCGAATCGTCCACGAGTTTGTCCACGAATCCGTTGCGTGCCCGGGCTTCGCCACCGGTCAGGCTCCAGATGAATGGGCGGTTACGGGAATCGTATTCGTCGATACCGGCTTCCTGTTCGATCACCTGCGGACCATTCAGTCCAAGACGCGCTTCACGGGTGACGATCAGATAGCTGCACAAGGCTGCTGCAATCGACATGCCACCGAAACAACCGACCGTTCCGGCAACAACGCCGATGACGGGAACGTAACGGCGCAGATCGACAATGGCCGCGTGAATGTCGGCAATCGCGGCTAGTCCCAGATTGGCTTCCTGAAGGCGAACGCCACCGGTTTCAAGCAACAAAACGGCTTGTGTCGGAATGCCATTGCGATTGTCTTCTGCGGCCAGTTCAAGTGCAGCGGCCATTTTCGCGCCTGAGACTTCTCCCATGCTGCCGCCCTGAAAGGTGCCTTCGATGGCGATCACGACTGACGGTTTTCCGCCAATAGTGCCTTTGGCGACGACCATGCCATCGTCAGCGGCCGGAACGATGTTCTGGGGTTCGAGCCAGGGTGACATGATGTATTCGAATGGCCCGAGCAGTTCACGATACGTGCCTGCATCAAGGAGTCCCTTTGCCCTGTCGCGGGCAGAAAGTTCGATGAAACGGGAATCAGTCATGGCTGGCCTCCTCGAAAACCTGTTCAATTCTCAAACGGGCAACGCCGGGCGTTGCACCGAAGTCATGGATAACCAGTTTTCCGGACGGCAGGCTGCCTGTTGCGGAAATCCGGTCGAAAAGCCGTTGCCAGCGGGGTGTGCTGCCATCGACCGATGTCTTGATCGAGACGGCAAGTGTGTTGCCGCTGTCCGGTTCGAACAGCGCTTCCATATCGCCCGATCCGACGACGCCGGAAAGCGCCCGGTTTTTCGCGGTTTTACCACCGCTATATTGCAATTCTATGTTTTCCATTTTTTATCCTCCTCATTGAATGGCGGCATGACGCATGCCATCCAGAAACAATGCCGCTGCCAGCAGGTCGGCCGCTCCGCCCGGTGAGACGTTTGCCTTCATCATGCCCGCTTCCAGACTGTCGTATGCCAGACGTCCCTGCCGATTGCCAATGCCGTTGCGAACCAGAACGGCGCTGGCACCTTTGCGCATGTCAGTCAGGGCTTTAATGCCGCCTCGTGACAGTACACAGGTATCCGGCAGGGATGTCATGATGGCCAAAAGAGCGTCAATGCGCGCTGCTTCTTCACTGGCGCCCTGTTGCCTGCTTCTGGCCAGTTGGGGGAGTGCCAGTTTCAGGACGTGCGGGAAACCCTGTTGGGCTTCTTCCCGTGCGCCGGTGACTTTATAACGGCGGCTGGCATACTGGCCTTTGGAAAAGGCAGGCGGACAGGCTGTATCAGTCAGTCTCGCCAGATGCGCGGCCGATAAGGCAGTTTGTTCAATGTCGGTTCGGCCTTCGTTCATGGCAAAAGCCGTCACCAGCAGACCGAGTGACCAGATGGCTCCGCGGTGGGTGTTGACGCCCCCGGTTGTCGCCATCATGGTTTTTTCGCCTTCCCGGCCGATGGCGCCAATTCTCTGACGCAGGGCCATATCCGGCACCCTGCCCCATCCTTCCAGTGCCATGGCGGCGAAAGTCGGCGTCAGACATTCGGCTGAGGCTTCAAGCATCGCCAGATTCATGTCTTTATGCGCGCCCGATCCGCGACGGTCGACCAGTCCGGGTTTGGGTGTCAGCCGTGCTTCATCCAGCAGGGCCTGTGTAGCCCGGTTTGCCAGATGGGCAGCGAGTTCTTCCGCCCTGACGTGGTTGATTTTGATGGATAGGTTCATTACCAGCTCCTGAAACGTGCAGGCGGGTTATAAAGACCGCCCGAGTATTCGACCAGTTCGGCGATACTGCCAGCAGCCAGCAGGGAGCGTTTTGCGTCGGTGCGCGCAATCCCAAGGTCTTCAGGGAAGACGACCTTGCCTTCTTCACGCAGACGCTTGACGGTTTTAGGATCGGCTCCCATGCCGACATCCGAAATACCGGCCACCGCAGCGACCATCGCCTTGCGTTCTTCCAGCGATTTTGCGCGATACAGATAGGCGATGCCTTCTTCCGTCAGGACGTGGGTTACATCGTCGCCGTAAATCATGACCGGCGCCAGCGGCATACCGGATTCTTTGGCAACGTCGACAGCGTCCAGGTTTTCGACGAAGGTGGCGGCCGAACCGGACTGGTACGTTTCGACCATCTGGACAACGAGTTTTCTGCCGCGTTCAAGCGGGTCATTTCCTTCCATCATATCCAGCCATGCCGGTGTGGCGTGACGTCTTCCGTGCGGGTCTGAACCCATATTTGGCGCACCACCGAAACCGGAGACGCGGCCTTTGGTAACGGTTGAGGAATTGGCCGCCGGATCGACCTGCAAGGTCGAACCGATGAACATGTCGACGGCGTACTGCCCGGCCATCTGGCAAAACGCCCGGTTCGAGCGCATGGAACCGTCAGAACCTGTAAAGAAGATGTCAGGACGCGCGGCAATATAATCTTCCATACCCAGTTCACCACCGAAACAGTGAACGGTTTCGACCCAGCCGGATTCAATA
>JAHYZB010000023.1 GCA_019424645.1 Oxalobacter formigenes | reverse complement strand
ACCGAGATCGGCACCGAAACCGCTTTCAGTCACGACATAATCAGCCAGTTTCAATGCCGCTTTTGTCGCGATGACGGAATTGCTGCCTGTAGCGATGTTCGCAAACGGACCGCCATGAATCAGAGCCAGATTGTTTTCCAGTGTTTGAACCATGTTAGGCTTGATGGCATCTTTCAGGATAGCTGCCATGGCGCCATGCGCTTTCAGATCGCTTGCAAGAACCGGTTTCAGGTCGCGGGTATAACCGATTACGATTTTACCCAGTCTGTCTTTCAGATCCTGCAGACTGTTGGCAAGACAGAGAATGGCCATCACTTCGGAAGCGACTGCAATATTGAAGCCGTCAGCGCGAGGGTAGCCGTTCGCAGGGCCACCCAGGCCGACGGTTACGCTGCGCAGGGAACGATCGTTCATATCAACAACACGTTTCCAGACAACACGACGGGCATCGATACCCAGTTCATTGCCGTGATGGATATGATTGTCGATCAGAGCTGCCAGAAGGTTGTTTGCCAGTGCAACGGCACTGATATCGCCGGTGAAATGGAGGTTGATGTCTTCCATGGGAATAACCTGCGAAAAGCCACCGCCAGCAGCGCCGCCTTTCATGCCGAATACCGGTCCCATCGAAGGCTCACGCAAACAAATGATTGCTTTCTTGCCGATACGGTTCAATGCATCGCCCAGACCGATAGTAGTCGTTGTTTTACCTTCGCCTGCCGGAGTCGGATTGATGGCGGTAACCATAATCAGTTTTCCATCCGGTTTATCCTTCAGAGTGTCAAGGAAGTCCAGGGAGATTTTGGCTTTGTAATGACCATACGGTTCCAGGTATTCTTCCTCGATGTCATAGCGTTGAGCAACTTGGCTGATGCGAAGCATCTTCGCACCTTGGGCAATTGCAATATCTGTCGTCATATTTGAGTCTCGCTTTCTCTGCAGGAAAAAAGGTTACAGGAATTCAAAGTTAAAGGTCATTGTAGAATATACAAAGTACGGTTCGCAACTAAAAATGCCTTTCAGAAGCATTTATTCTTTTTTTCCTTGTAAAAATGAATAATACCTCTGAGACATAAGGCATTGAAAATAGAGAAAATTCACCAGAAATGAATCCGGAAAAAAGAGAAACCCCCCCGAATTTTTCTGACAGATTGAAAATACGATTACAATATTGGTGAAGTTTCCAATGTCGTGAACATTGGCCGTTAATCTCATCATTCTTATTACTGATATGCTTGATAATCTGACTCAGCGGCTGGCCAAGGTCGTTAAAACCATTCGTGGCGAAGCCCGTTTAACGGAAACCAACACAGCGGAAATGCTTAGGGAAGTCCGTCTGGCTCTTCTTGAAGCTGACGTTGCATTGCCTGTCGTAAAGAGCTTTATCGGGAAAGTCCGTGAAAAGGCTGTCGGAAAAGAGGTAATGGACTCGCTGTCTCCGG
This sequence comes from Oxalobacter formigenes, assembly GCA_019424645.1. Classification (GTDB taxonomy): domain Bacteria; phylum Pseudomonadota; class Gammaproteobacteria; order Burkholderiales; family Burkholderiaceae_D; genus Oxalobacter; species Oxalobacter formigenes_D. The sequence goes on along the minus strand of JAHYZB010000023.1, from coordinate 1,138 downwards.
GACAGGCTCTTGTCGGGGTTGTTCAGCAGGAGTTGTCCCAGATAATGGGCGCCGATCTGGGTGAAAAGGCATCTCAGCTGAATTTTGCGACACAGCCTCCGGCGATTATCCTGATGGCTGGTCTGCAAGGTGTCGGTAAAACGACTACCGTTGGTAAACTGGCCCGTTATCTGAAACAGGAAAAAAAGAAAAAAGTCCTGACGGTTTCAACTGACGTTTATCGTCCGGCAGCGATCAAGCAGCTGGAAACAGTGTCCGGACAAAGTGGTGTCGATTTTTACGAATCCGATGTATCTGAACCAATCCAGATTGCGAAAGCCGCGCTGGATCATGCCAAACGTCATTTTTATGACGTGATGATTGTCGATACGGCCGGTCGTCTGGGTATCGATGAACAGATGATGCAGGAAATCTCCGGATTACATAAAACTCTCTCGCCTATCGAAACCCTGTTTGTTGTTGACGCCATGCTTGGGCAGGACGCCATCAACGTTGCCAAAAGCTTTAACGATGCATTACCCCTGACCGGGATTGTTTTGACGAAACTCGACGGTGATTCGCGTGGTGGCGCGGCCTTATCGGTTCGGCATATCACCGGCAAGCCCGTCAAATTCGTTGGTGTTTCTGAAAAACTGGATGGACTCGAAGAATTCGACCCGGTCCGGATGGCCAATCGTATTCTCGGTATGGGCGATATTCTTGCACTGGTTGAGGAAGCCCGCAAAAATGTCGATATCCAGGCAGCACAGGCACTGGAAAAGAAACTCAAGGTCGGCGGCCGTTTTGATCTCAACGATTTTCAGGCGCAACTTGGCCAAATGAAAAACATGGGTGGTTTGTCCAGCATGATGAGCAAAATGCCTGCCCAGTTTCAGCAGGCTGCTGCCGGAACGAATATGGATCAGGCCACAAAGCAGGTTCGACGAATGGAAGCCATCATCAATTCCATGACGCCGCAGGAACGCAGCAAACCTGACATTATCAAGGCAGTCCGGAAACGTCGTATTGCTGCAGGAGCCGGCGTTCAGGTACAGGATGTCAACCGGTTGTTATCCCAGTTTGAGCAAATGCAATCGATGATGAAAAAAATGAGAGGCGGTGGAATGATGAAAATGATGCGTGGCTTAAAAGGGATGAT
>JAHYZB010000022.1 GCA_019424645.1 Oxalobacter formigenes | reverse complement strand
ATTGTTCCTACGTTTACGTGCGGCTTCGTCCGCTCATACTTGCTCTTTGCCATTTCAAATTTCCTTCAAAAAGAACGATTTATTAAATAATTTAGCTCAAATGACAATTAAATCACTTTGCACGTGAGCTGACAATTGCTTCGATAATATTTTTTGGTGCTTCAGCGTAATGCTTGAATTCCATCGTGTAGGTTGCACGACCCTGTGTTGCGGAACGCAGGGAGGTTGCATAACCGAACATTTCAGACAATGGAACCTCTGCCTTGATGATCTTGCCGCCGCCGACCATATCTTCCATGCCCTGAACCATACCACGACGGGAAGACAAGTCACCCATAACGGTACCAGCATAATCTTCAGGTGTTTCAACTTCAACCGACATCATCGGTTCAAGGATAACCGGATCCGCTTTACGGCAACCATCTTTAAATGCCATGGAACCAGCCATGCGGAATGCGTTTTCATTCGAGTCAACATCATGGTATGAACCGAAGAACAGGGTTACCTTGACGTCAACCACCGGATAACCAGCCATAACACCGGAAGTCAGGGTTTCACGAACACCTTTTTCAACAGCAGGAATAAATTCGCGTGGAACAACACCGCCTTTAATAGCGTCAACGAATTCGAAGCCCTTGCCCGGTTCCTGAGGTTCGATCTTCAGAACAACGTGACCGTACTGACCACGACCACCGGACTGTTTGACGAATTTACCTTCGATTTCATCACAGACCTTGCGAACCGTTTCACGATAAGCCACCTGAGGCTTGCCGATGGTCGCTTCAACGCCGAACTCACGACGCATACGATCAACCAGAATGTCCAGATGCAATTCACCCATACCGGCGATAATCGTCTGACCGGATTCTTCATCAGTATAAACACGGAACGACGGATCTTCCTGAGCCAGACGGTTCAGTGCAATACCCATTTTTTCCTGATCAGCCTTGGTTTTCGGCTCAACCGCCTGTGAAATAACCGGTTCAGGAAATTCCATTTTTTCCAGAGTGATCGGGGCACTTGGATCGCACAGGGTTTCACCCGTGGTGGCTTCTTTCAAACCAACCGCAGCAGCGATGTCACCCGCCATCACCTCCTTGATTTCTTCACGCTGGTTGGCGTGCATCTGCAGAATACGACCAATTCTTTCTTTCTTGCCTTTGATCGGATTCAAAACGGTATCACCGGATTTGACCACACCAGAATAGACACGGAAGAAAATCAGCTGACCAACAAATGGATCGGTCATGATCTTGAATGCCAGAGCAGCGAATTTTTCATCATCTGTTGCTTTACGGGTAATAACGTTATCGTTTTCATCCGTACCCTCGACAGGAGGAATGTCAACAGGAGATGGCAGATATTCGATAACCGCATCCAGCATAGCCTGAACGCCCTTGTTCTTAAAGGCCGTACCGCACATCATCGGGACGATTTCACTGTCAATGGTTCTCTGGCGAAGCGCTCTCTTGATATCTTCTTCCGGCAGGTCACCATCATTCAGATATTTGTCCATCAATTCTTCACTGGATTCAGCCGCAACCTCAACCAGTTTTTCACGCCATTCCTTGGCCTGATCCATCAGCTCGGCAGGAACGTCGCGATATTCGAATTTGGTGCCCTGGGAAGCATCATCCCAGTAAATCGCTTTCATTTTGACCAGATCGACAACACCTTCGAAGCTGTCTTCTGCACCAATAGGAATCTGCAGAGGAATCGGATTCGCTTTCAGGCGGGCACGCATCTGATCGTAAACCTTGAAAAAGTTCGCGCCGGTACGGTCCATTTTGTTAACGAATGCCAGACGAGGCACTTTATATTTGTTAGCCTGACGCCAAACGGTTTCAGACTGGGGCTGAACACCGCCCACAGCACAGTAAACCATACAGGCACCATCCAGAACACGCATGGAACGTTCAACTTCAATAGTGAAGTCAACGTGACCCGGGGTATCGATAATGTTGATGCGATGGCTCGGGAAATTGCCAGCCATACCGCTCCAGAAACAGGTGGTTGCAGCAGACGTAATCGTAATGCCGCGCTCCTGTTCCTGTTCCATCCAGTCCATGGTGGCAGCGCCATCATGAACTTCGCCCAACTTGTGATTAACCCCAGTGTAAAAAAGAATACGTTCTGTCGTCGTCGTCTTACCTGCATCAATATGAGCAGAAATACCAATGTTACGGTAACGTTCGATCGGAGTCTTGCGAGCCATAATCAATCCTAAAACTTTTTAATAAACAAAACCGAGCAGCATTTTTTGAATAAATGCGCTCGGCTTGCCAGATATTTTTCTCGAACAACGACAAAAACAAGAAACATTTTGTCGCCGCTCACTCATTTCAATATTAGAAACGGAAGTGTGAGAAAGCCTTGTTGGCTTCTGCCATCCGATGCACTTCATCGCGCTTTCTCATGGCACCGCCACGACCTTCGGCAGCTTCCATCAGTTCAGCAGCCAGACGCTGAGGCATGGATTTTTCGCTACGTTTTGCAGCGGCTTCACGCAACCAGCGCATGGACAAAGCCATACGACGAACCGGACGGACTTCGATAGGCACCTGATAGTTGGCACCGCCGACACGACGCGATTTTACTTCAACCATAGGCTTGCAGTTATTGACTGCCAGGTTGAAGATTTCCAGAGGATCTTTTCCGGATTTGCCTTCAATAAGTTCAAAAGCGCCATAAATAATGTTTTCTGCAACAGATTTCTTGCCGGACAACATCAACACATTAACAAATTTAGCGACATCAACATTGCCAAACTTTGGATCTGGCAAAATCTCGCGCTTGGGAACTTCACGACGACGAGGCATTTCTTTTCCTTTCTTTCTTCAGCTGAGTGCAAGCACTCACGGCGTGCCATCATAGCCCACCACTTACTCGATCATATGATCGACCAATTATTATTTACTTGCAGGCTTGGCGCGTTTTGCACCGTATTTGGAACGAGCCTGTTTACGATCTTTAACGCCCTGGGTATCCAGAGAGCCACGAACCATATGGTAACGAACACCAGGCAAATCCTTTACACGACCACCACGCAGGAGAACAACACTGTGTTCCTGCAGGTTATGACCTTCACCGCCAATGTAGGAAATAACTTCAAATCCATTGGTCAATCTTACCTTGGCCACTTTTCTCAAAGCGGAGTTAGGTTTTTTTGGTGTCGTGGTATAAACACGAGTACATACGCCACGCTTTTGCGGACAATTATCCAACGCAGGCGACTTGCTTTTAGCTTTTACGCTGACGCGAGGTTGGCGAATCAGTTGATTGATGGTTGGCATCGATTTAATAATCCAACTAAAAAATTACAAGACAATCCCGATTACACAAATAACCGGGGACTCTATGGATAAAAAACCATCCACAGGATGAGCATCCAAATCGCAATAAAAAATCTTTTTATTGATTTTGCAGACACTAAAGACCGTGGATTCTAAACTGTCTCCTGCGCAAAGTCAATTGCTTCAAAGACATACGGCATTCTTCCACATCAAAAACAACAATAAACCGGAAGTGGATAAAAAAGTGGCATTCCATTAAAAATGGAATGCCACTTCAGTCGATCATGAATTATTCATGTTCGGGATTTTCACTGACAACGTCCGAAATATCCTGCATGGGTTCTTCCTGTGGAAGTTCCTGTTCAGCACGCTGCAGGGCAGCACGTTCTTCCTGTTCCCAGACTGATTTCTGTTTGCGGGCACGATGCATTGCCAGGCCGGTACCAGCCGGAATCAGACGTCCAACAATGACGTTTTCCTTCAGACCACGCAGCCCATCTTTCTTGCCCATGATCGCCGCTTCGGTCAGAACACGAGTCGTTTCCTGGAATGAAGCCGCCGAGATGAACGAATCGGTTGACAGGGATGCCTTGGTAATACCCAGCAAAACGTTATCGTAAGTTGCCGGCCTCTTGCCTTCGGCAATCACGCGATCGTTTTCGTCCAGCAGTTCGGAACGTTCAACCTGTTCGCCAGTAATATAGTTGGTATCGCCAGCATCCACGACATTCACACGACGCAACATCTGACGAACAATGACTTCAATGTGCTTGTCATTGATCTTCACACCCTGAAGACGGTAAACGTCCTGAACTTCATCGACAATGTAACGTGCCAGTGCCTCGATACCCAAGAGTCTCAGGATATCCTGAGGATCGGCAGGGCCGTCAACGATCATTTCACCTTTGTTGACAACCTGACCGTCATGTACCAGAACCTGCTTGTCTTTACCGATCAAAAATTCATGACGATTGCCATCCATATCGGTAATTTCAAGACGTTGTTTACCCTTGGTTTCCTTACCGAAAGCAACCGTACCGGTCACTTCTGCCAGCGTACCGGCATCTTTTGGTGAACGGGCTTCGAACAATTCGGCAACACGTGGCAGACCACCGGTAATATCACGGGTTTTCTGCGATTCAGTAGGAATACGCGCCAGCACTTCACCGACGGATACTTTCTGGCCATCCTGAACCATCAGCAGGGCACCCACCTGGAAGCTGATCGTCACAGCATGTTCGGTACCGGCAATCTTCACTTCTTCACCGCTGTCATTCAACAGCTTGACCTGAGGACGTGCCGATTTGGTCGATGTACCGCGACGTTTCGGATCGATAACGACCAGAGTTGACAGACCGGTCACTTCATCAACCTGTCTTGCAACGGTCACGCCTTCTTCAACGTTTTCAAAGCGGATCGTACCGGCATATTCCGTAATGATCGGACGGGTCATTGGATCCCAGGTTGCCAGTACTTTACCAGCTTTGACAGGCATACCGTCAGTGACCAGCAAGGTTGCACCGTAAGGCACTTTATGACGTTCACGTTCACGGCCTACATCGTCGGTAATAATGATTTCGCCAGAGCGGGAAATGACAATCTGATCGCCCTTGTCATTCGTGACATAACGCATTGTCGACGTAAAGTGAATCGTACCGTTGGAACGGGCTTCAACACTGGAAGCGACAGCAGAACGGGAAGCGGCACCACCAATGTGGAAAGTACGCATCGTCAGCTGGGTACCTGGCTCACCAATGGACTGTGCAGCGATAACACCGACAGCCTCACCGGAATTGACCAGACTTCCGCGGCCGAGATCGCGACCATAACACTTGGCACACATACCGTAACGGGTTTCACAGGTCAGCGGTGTACGAACCTTGACTTCATCGATACCAAGACGTTAGATTTCCTCGATCTTGTCTTCATCCAGCAACGTTCCTGCTTCGAACAGAGTTTCACGCGATTCGGGATTGATGATGTCATTGGCAGAAACACGACCCAGAATACGATCGCCCAGCGCTTCGATAACTTCACCACCTTCGATCAGCGCTTTCATGACAACGCCTTCGTGCGTACCGCAATCATCTTCGATAACAACCAGATCCTGCGTGACATCAACCAGACGACGGGTCAGGTAACCCGAGTTTGCCGTCTTCAATGCCGTATCGGCCAGACCTTTACGGGCACCGTGAGTCGAGATGAAGTACTGCAGAACGTTCAGACCTTCACGGAAGTTTGCAGTAATCGGAGTTTCGATAATTGAACCGTCCGGTTTGGCCATCAGGCCGCGCATACCAGCCAGCTGGCGGATCTGCGCAGCGGAACCGCGAGCGCCAGAGTCAGCCATCATATAAATGGAGTTGAAGGATTCCTGCGTACCATTCGAACCATCGCGCTTGACGACGTCCTGAACTTTCAGCTGATCCATCATGGCCTTGCCGACGGAATCACCGGTTTTTCCCCAGATATCCACAACCTTGTTATATCTTTCGCCAGCGGTAACCAGACCGGAAGCGTATTGCTGTTCAATCTGCTTGACTTCCTGTTCAGCCGTCGAGATCAGGTCGACTTTCTGTTTCGGAACCAGCATGTCGTTAATACAGATGGAAATACCTGCCTTGGTTGCCAGACGGAAACCGGATTGCATCAGACGGTCGGCAAAAACGACTGTCGCACGCAGACCGCATTTTCTGAATGAGGTATTGATCAGGCGTGAAATTTCCTTTTTCTTCAGTGGTGTGTTCAGTACGGAGAATGGCAGGCCTTCCGGCAGGATTTCAGACAACAATGCACGGCCGACAGTGGTTTCATAACGCATGAGGCGTTTGACCATTTCACCACTCATAGGATCTTTGACATAATCCGGCAGACGAACGGTAATACGGGTAGCCAGTTCAACTTCCTTGTTGTCGTAAGCACGCTGGACTTCGGAGATGTCGGTAAACATCATGCCTTCGCCCTTGCCATTGGTTTTTTCACGGGTTGCGTAGTACAAACCGAGCACCATATCCTGCGAAGGTACAATCGAAGGTTCGCCATTCGACGGGAACAGAATATTATTGGATGCCAGCATCAATGTACGGGCTTCCAGCTGTGCTTCGATGGACAACGGGACGTGAACAGCCATCTGGTCACCGTCAAAGTCGGCGTTGAACGCAGCACAAACCAGTGGATGCAACTGGATGGCCTTGCCTTCGATCAGAACCGGCTCAAACGCCTGAATACCCAGTCTGTGCAGGGTTGGCGCACGGTTCAACATGACCGGATGTTCGCGAATGACTTCTTCCAGAATATCCCAGACAACCGGTTCCTGCAGTTCAACGAGACGCTTTGCTGCCTTGATGGTCGTAGCCAGTCCCATCAATTCCAGCTTGTTGAAAATAAATGGCTTGAACAGTTCCAGAGCCATCAGTTTCGGCAAACCGCACTGATGCAATTTAAGCTGTGGACCGACTGTAATCACGGAACGGCCGGAGTAGTCGACACGTTTGCCCAGCAGGTTCTGACGGAAACGGCCACCTTTACCCTTGATCATTTCAGCCAGGGACTTCAACGGACGTTTGTTTGCGCCGGTCATGGCTTTGCCACGACGGCCATTGTCCAGCAAGGAATCGACCGCTTCCTGCAACATCCGTTTTTCATTACGGGTAATGATTTCAGGAGCACGCAATTCCAGGAGACGTTTCAGACGGTTGTTTCTGTTGATGACACGGCGATACAGATCGTTCAGATCGGAGGTCGCAAAACGACCGCCGTCCAGTGGAACCAGTGGACGCAGTTCAGGAGGCAGAACCGGCAGCACTTCCATGATCATCCATTCCGGTTTGATACCGGAACGCTGGAAAGCTTCAAGAACTTTCAGACGTTTTGCATATTTCTTGATCTTGGCTTCGGACTTGGAATCTTTCAGTTCGCTGCGCAACAGTTCCGCTTCGCTGTTGATGTCGATCGAGCGGAGCAATTCACGAATGCCTTCAGCGCCCATTGATGCCGAGAACTCATCGCCGAATTCATCGTATTTGGCAGCGTAGTCGTCTTCCGACATGATCTGGCATTTTTTCAACGGCGTCATGCCAGGATCGGTAACAACGAAAGCTTCAAAATACAGGACGCGTTCGATATCCCGCAGCGTCATATCCAGCACCATGCCAAGACGGGATGGAAGGGATTTCAAAAACCAGATATGGGCAGCAGGAGAAGCCAGTTCAATATGACCCATCCGTTCACGACGGACTTTGGCCAGCGTCACTTCAACACCGCATTTTTCACAAATAACACCACGATGTTTCAAACGTTTGTACTTGCCGCACAAACATTCGTAATCCTTGATCGGTCCGAAAATCTTGGCACAAAACAGGCCGTCACGTTCCGGTTTGAAGGTACGATAATTGATCGTTTCCGGTTTCTTTACTTCGCCGTAAGACCAGGACCTGATTTTTTCTGGCGATGCCAGACCAATTTTAATGGCATCGAATTGTTCATCTTGCTGAACTTGCTTGAATAGATCGAGCAGTGCTTTCATATTTCACTCCAATTGGGTGAGAACTACGGCCAAAAATTCTATACCGGACGAGGTGGCCACGCGCCCCGTCCGGATTTAAATGTTGCTTAATCGCGTTCCAGGTCGATATCGATACCCAGAGAACGAATTTCCTTGACGAGCACGTTGAAGGATTCCGGCATGCCGGCGTCGATCACATGGTCGCCCTTGACCAGATTTTCATACACTTTTGTACGTCCACTGACGTCATCGGACTTGACCGTTAACATTTCCTGCAGAACGTAGGAAGCGCCATAAGCTTCAAGTGCCCAGACTTCCATTTCGCCGAAACGCTGACCACCGAACTGCGCTTTACCACCCAATGGCTGCTGGGTGACCAGCGAGTATGGGCCAGTAGAGCGGGCATGCATCTTGTCATCAACCAGATGGTGAAGTTTCAGCATGTGCATGTAACCCACCGTCACAGGACGTTCGAACGCTTCACCGGTACGGCCGTCAAACAGGGTCACCTGATTTTTCGCATCAGTCATGCCCAGCTTGCTGGCGATTTCATCCGGATACGCCAGATCCAGCATACGGCGGATTTCCGCTTCCTTGGCACCGTCGAAAACCGGCGTTGCAAACGGCACACCGTTTTTAAGGTTATCTGCCAGATGCAATACTTCTTCTTCCGTCAGGCTGTCGAGATCTTCAGGTTTTCCGCTGTCGAGGTAAATCGATTTCAGGAAAGTTCTGAGCTCTTCAACTTTCTGTTTGGCCTGAAGCATTTCGCCGATACGCAAGCCGAGACCTTTGGCAGCCCAGCCCAGATGCGTTTCGAGAATCTGTCCGACGTTCATACGGGAAGGAACACCCAGAGGATTCAACACGACATCGGCAGGAGTACCGTCGGCCATGTATGGCATATCTTCAATTGGAACGATCTTGGAAACCACCCCTTTGTTTCCATGACGACCTGCCATTTTATCACCAGGTTGCAAACGGCGTTTGACAGCCAGATAAACCTTGACCATCTTCTGGACACCAGGCTGCAATTCATCGCCCTGCGTCAGTTTCTTGCGTTTTTCTTCAAATGCGATATCGAACTGATGGCGTTTTTCTTCAATGGATTCCTTGATGGCTTCCAGTGCCATAGCGGTATCTTCATCCGATGGACGAATATCGAACCAGTGATATCTTTCCAGATCAGCCAGATATTCCTGTGTGATATCAGCGCCACGAGCCAGTTTCTTCGGACCGCCGTTCACTTTCTTGCCGATCAGCAATCTGGAGAGACGCTGGAAGGCGTCGCCTTCCACAATACGCATCTGGTCATTCAGATCGATACGATAGCGTTGCAGTTCATCGTCGATAATCTGCTGCGCACGTTTGTCGCGAACCAGACCTTCACGGGTAAAGACCTGAACGTCAATAACGGTACCGACCATACCGGACGGAACACGCAGGGACGTATCTTTAACGTCAGACGCTTTTTCACCGAAAATGGCGCGCAACAGTTTTTCTTCAGGCGTCAACTGGGTTTCTCCACGAGGAGTGACCTTGCCGACCAGAACGTCACCAGCTTCGACTTCAGCACCGATGTAAACGATACCGGATTCATCCAGACGAGCCAGTTGATTTTCAGCCAGATTGGAAATATCACGGGTGATTTCTTCAGGTCCCAGTTTCGTATCGCGGGCAACAACCGACAATTCCTCAATGTGAACCGAGGTATAACGATCATCTTCAACGACTTTTTCCGAAATCAGGATCGAATCTTCATAGTTCAGGCCGTTCCAAGGTGTAAACGCGACCAGCATGTTCTGGCCAAGAGCCAGTTCACCCAGATCGGTTGAAGCACCGTCAGCAATAACGTCGCCTCTTTCAACCCGGTCACCTACCTGTACGATAGGACGCTGGTTGATGTTGGTATTCTGGTTCGAACGTGTATATTTGATCAGATTGTAAATATCGACACCGACTTCACCTGCTGCCGCTTCGTCATCGTTAACACGAATAACTACACGACCAGCATCGATATAATCGACAACACCGCCACGCAGAGCCTGAACAGTCGTACCGGAGTCGACTGCACAGGTACGTTCCACACCGGTTCCGACAAATGCTTTTTCAGGACGCAGACACGGCACTGCCTGACGTTGCATGTTGGCGCCCATCAGGGCACGGTTCGCATCATCATGCTCGAGGAAGGGAATCAGTGATGCCGCAACAGAGACAATCTGGCCTGGCGCAACGTCCATGTACTGGACACGTTCAGGAGAGACCAGAATGGTTTCGCCCGCTTCACGGGAAGAAACCAGTTCATCAATCAACTTGCCGCTTTCATCGATCGTGCTGTTTGCCTGAGCGATGATGTATTTGCCTTCTTCGATAGCAGACAGATAATCGATTTCATCCGTTACGTGGCTGTCGACCACCTTGCGATACGGTGTTTCAAGGAAACCGTATTCATTCAGGCGCGCATACATCGCCAGTGAGTTGATCAGGCCAATGTTTGGACCTTCAGGCGTTTCAATCGGGCAAACACGACCATAATGGGTAGGATGTACGTCGCGTACTTCAAAACCGGCACGTTCACGGGTCAAACCACCCGGGCCAAGAGCGGAAATTCGACGTTTATGGGTAATTTCAGACAGCGGATTGGTCTGATCCATAAACTGCGACAGCTGCGATGAACCAAAGAATTCACGGATGGCGGCAGAGATCGGTTTGGAATTGATCAGGTCGTGCGGCATCAGATTGTCGGCTTCGGCCTGTCCCAGACGTTCCTTGACGGCACGTTCAACACGAACCAGTCCGGCACGGAACTGGTTTTCAGCCAGTTCACCGACACAACGCACACGACGATTACCCAGATGGTCGATATCGTCAATTTCACCACGGCCGTTTCTCAGTTCAACCAGAATCTTGATGACAGACAGAATGTCGTCATTGGACAAGGTCATGGTGCCTGTCAATTCTTCACGACCGATACGGCTGTTGAATTTCATGCGACCTACAGCAGACAGATCGTAACGTTCTTCGTTATAGAAGAGGCCGTTGAACAAGGCTTCAACCGATTCTTCGGTTGGTGGTTCACCTGGACGCATCATACGGTAAATAGCGATTCTGGCAGCCATCTGATCGACGGTTTCATCGATACGAAGAGTCTGGGAAATATAAGCGCCCTGATCCAGATCATTGGTATAAAGCGTCTGGATTTCCTTGACATTCGCTTCACGCAGACGACCCAGCAATTCTTCCGTGATTTCATCGTTGGCTTTGGCAACCACTTCGCCTGTATCCTGATCGATGACATTTTTGGCCAACGCACGTCCATACAGGAAATCTTCCGGTACGGAAATACGGGTAATACCGGCCGCTTCGATTTCACGAATGTTTCTGGCATTGATACGCTTGTCTCTTTCAACCAGAACCTTGCCTTCTTTGTCGACGATGTCGAAACGGGCGATTTCGCCACGCATTCTCGACGTGACAAATTCCATTTCAGCACCTTCCGGACGCAACAGGAAATCGTCAAAAACGAAGAAATTCTCGAGAATTTCTTCAGAAGACATGCCAATGGCTTTCAACAGAATCGTGACCGGCATCTTCCGGCGACGGTCGATACGGAAAAACAGGATGTCCTTCGGATCGAATTCAAAGTCAAGCCATGAACCGCGGTAAGGAATGATACGTGCAGAAAAAAGCAGCTTTCCGGACGAGTGCGTCTTGCCCTTGTCGTGTTCGAAGAACACGCCAGGAGAACGATGCAACTGGGAAACGATAACGCGTTCCGTGCCATTGATAACAAAAGAACCTGTTGTCGTCATCAGAGGCAATTCGCCCATGTAGACTTCCTGTTCTTTCATTTCCTTGACGACCGGTTTCGTCGGCGATTCCTTGTCGAGAATAACCAGGCGTACCTTGGCACGCAAAGGCGCAGCCAGGGTCAATCCACGCTGTTGACATTCCTTGACGTCAAACGGAGGATCACCGAGGGTATAAGAAATAAATTCGAGTCTTGCAAACCCATTATGCGACACGATCGGAAAAATAGATGTGAACGCCGATTGCAAGCCTTCATTTTTTCTCTTCAACGGAGGTACATCAGCTTGAAGAAAACTTTCATAAGATTCAAGCTGTGTAGCCAGCAAAAAAGGGACTTGGTGAACATTATCGCGCTTTGCAAAAGATTTGCGGATGCGCTTCTTCTCAGTAAATGAGTAGTGCATGGACACTCCATGAGTGGCTGAAGGATAGAAAATTCAGTTTTATGTTTTTTCGTTTCAGGCGAAAACATAAAACTCAAGCCTCGATTCCGACAAAATTCCTGTTGAAAATCTTCAGATACATGAAACACAATTGAGTCAAAGCTGGATCGCCATTTCGGCGATTCAGCAATGACTCGGATACTGCTAAAACATTCGGCAAGGACGAAATTATTTGATTTCGACTTTTGCGCCAGCTTCTTCCAGTTTCTTCTTGGCTTCTTCAGCATCAGCCTTGCTGACACCTTCCTTGATTGGCTTCGGTGCGGAATCAACCATATCTTTGGCTTCTTTCAGGCCCAGACCGGTGATTTCACGAACGGCTTTAATAACACCAACCTTGTTGGCACCGAATTCAGCCAGAACGATGGTGAATTCAGTCTGCTCTTCAGCAGCAGCGCCACCTGCAGCAGCGCCAGCAGGGCCAGCAACAGCCATTGCAGCAGCGGAAACACCAAATTTTTCTTCGAATGCCTTAACCAGATCATTCAGTTCCATTACAGACATCGCACCTACGGCTTCCAGAATGTCTTCTTTGCTCATTGCCATTTAAAACTCCTAATTCTTTATTAAATATGATGGTTGGTACAAATCTCTAACAAATAAAATCAGAACACAGAATGCCATTACGCAGCTGTTTCTTCTTTCTGTTTTGCCAGAGCAGCCAATCCACGAGCAAAGCTCGCAACTGGCGCCAACATAACGCCCATAAGTTGAGAGAGCAGCACTTCACGACTTGGGATGCTTGCCAATGCGACAACACCCGCCTTGTCGAGTTGTGTGCCGGCATAGCAACCACCTCTGATAACCAGACTATCGTTGCGTTTTGCGAATTCCTGTACAACTTTCGCGGCAGCGACAGCATCCTTTGATATTGAATAAATCAAAGGACCAGTCATTTCAGAAGCCAGTTCTGCAAATGGAGTTCCCTCAACAGCACGACGTGCCAGCGTGTTCTTCAACACACGCATGTATACGCCGTTTTCACGTGCATTTGCACGCAATTGCGTCATGTCACCAACCTGGATACCACGATATTCAGCCAGAACAATCGTCTGCGCTTCAGCTACCTCTGCGCTGACTTCTGCCACAACGGCTTTTTTGTCATTCAGATTGAGACTCACGGTCAACCTCCAAAAATGATATCGCATCGACTATAAAAATCGATAGATACCGGTTCTAACACGGTGTCCAACGTTAGGAGTTCACTGACAGGCAACAAAACCAGCCTTGAAACTACAAAACTGAATTGGGTTCACCATCTACGCTGGGTAAACTCTTTTAACGTTCGAAAAAATTTCTTGCGCCCAGCGGTCTTTGACTGCCCATACCATCAGAAAAACTGTCAGGTATGGCCCAAAGTTCTTCCCCCGTAATTTTTACGGGGGTCTAGTATTTTACACTTAAACAGCAATCGTTGCTTGATCAACGCGAACACCCGCACCCATCGTCGAGGAAATCGAGATTTTACGGATGTAGGTACCTTTGCTGCTGACAGGTTTTGCTTTATTCAATGCATCGATCAGCGAAGACAGATTGGACTTCAGGTCAGCATCACTAAAAGATTTGCGACCGATAGTTGCATGGATGATACCGGCACGGTCAGTTCTGTACTGCACCTGACCGGCTTTTGCATTCTTGACTGCGGTTGCAACATCTGGAGTAACAGTGCCAACCTTCGGATTAGGCATCAGGCCGCGTGGGCCGAGAATCTGACCCAGGGTACCGACGATACGCATAGTATCAGGCGATGCAATAACAATGTCGAAAGGCATGTCGCCGCTTTTGATCTGGGCAGCCAGATCTTCCATACCGACGATATCTGCACCGGCCGCTTTAGCCTGATCAGCCTTTTCGCCAGAAGCGAACACAGCAACACGAACGGTTTTACCGGTACCGGCTGGCAGGACAACAGAACCACGAACGACCTGATCGGATTTTTTAGGATCAACACCCAACTGGACAGCAACATCAATGGATTCGTTGAATTTTGCCGTAGCAAATTCTTTCAACAGAGTCAGTGCGTCATCAATTGGATAAACCTTGGTGGAATCCATTTTTTCCTGGAAAGCACGTACTCTTTTAGAAGCCTTGGCCATTTATACGCCCTCCACAGTAATACCCATTGATCTGGCAGAGCCGGCAATGGTCTTGACAGCAGCTTCCATATCAGCAGCGGTCAAATCAGGTTTTTTCATGGTTGCGATTTCTTCAGCCTGGGCACGAGTAATCGATCCAACTTTTTCAGTATTCGGTCTTTGAGAACCCTTTTCAATACCCGCAGCCTTCTTGATCAGGAAAGTGGCAGGAGGGGTCTTCATCGCAAACGTAAACGATTTGTCTGCGTAAGCGGTAATAACAACAGGAATAGGCATACCTGGCTCAAAACTTTGAGTCTGAGCATTGAATGCTTTACAGAATTCCATGATGTTCAATCCACGTTGTCCCAGAGCAGGGCCAATTGGAGGGGATGGGTTAGCTTTACCAGCAGGTACTTGCAGCTTGATAAAACCGGCAATTTTCTTAGCCATTTTATTTTCCAAGTTAGTGAGTCATAGCGCCCGCCTCAAAGACGAGCTCCTCTTGCCAGATAAAAAACAAACGCCCTGGCTTGCGTTTAAAAATCTAGACTTTTTCGACCTGACCGAATTCCAGCTCGACCGGCGTGGAACGACCGAAAATGGTGACAGAAACCCTCAGACGGGACTTCTCGTAATTCACTTCTTCGACATTACCATTGAAATCCGCAAACGGACCTTCCTTGATACGGACCAGTTCACCGACCTCATAAGAAATTTTTGGACGAGGTTTGGCAACGCCATCCTGCATCTGCTGCAAGAGCTTTTCCATTTCCCGATGCGGAATAGGCGTCGGCTTGTTCGATTTTCCACCGACAAAACCGGTAACCTTTCCTGTATCCCTGACCAGATGCCACGTTTCATCGGTCATTTCCATTTCAACGAGAATGTAGCCCGGAAAAAAACGGCGTTCCGTAACGGTTTTTTGACCACCCTTAACTTCAACAACCTCTTCAGTTGGAACCAGAATCTCACCAAACTGGTCAGTCATTCCCATCCGCTCGATTCGCTCCAGCAGAGCGCGGCGCACGCTTTTTTCCATACCGGAATATACATGCACAACATACCAGCGCATCGTTGACGACGCACCGGCAGCTTTTTCTGTACCAGCCTGATCCTGGCTATTTTCACTCATTATTTTTTCCAGCCAAGTATGAAGTTATAAAGGACGATTTCCAACACTTTGTCCGCGCCCCACAGGAAGATGGCTATTATCAGTACAAAACCAAAAACGATGCCTGTCAGACGAATGGCATCGTTACGCGGAGGCCAGACAACCTTCCGGGTTTCACGATAAGATTCTTTTGCAAACGCAATGAATTCGCGCCCTGACGCAGAAAACCACGCCAAGACAGCACCTACAACCAGACCCGCTACCAGAACACCTACACGCGTCAGCGTTGGCTTGCCCGCAAGAAGATAAAAACCAACAATACCAGCCAATATTGCGACAACCGCACAGGCAACCTTCACTCTGTCGCCCAGGCCACCCTCGGCTTGCACAGGTTGGTTAGACATATAAATTACCTTCTATCATCGAACACCAAGAATGGCAGGGGAAGAGGGCCTCGAACCCCCGACCTTCGGTTTTGGAGACCGACGCTCTGCCAATTGAGCTATTCCCCTACTTCAAAAGCCTGATGTTGAATATTAACCAAATACCCCCTCAAGAGAGGGGGAACAAAAATTACTCAGTGATTTTAGCAACGACACCTGCGCCGACGGTTCTGCCGC
>JAHYZB010000021.1:3760-9601 GCA_019424645.1 Oxalobacter formigenes | reverse complement strand
GATCCGGTTCTGAAAAGTTCGTCGATGGCGTCGACAATCGCATCCATCAGGTCACGGGTTTGTCTTGGATCGTTCCTGTTCTTTTCGGGCGCGTCGGATGGTTTGTCGTCGATAATGGGACGATAACGGATTTCGACAGGATAAAGCCGGCCTGACACCTCGATGATCGGAACGGTTTTGTCATCAATCGTGAAATGTTTCGCAAAACGTTCGGCATCGATCGTGGCAGACGTAATGATGATTTTCAGGTCGGGTCTTTTCGGCAAGAGCTGTTTCAGATAACCGAGCAGAAAATCGATATTCAGGCTGCGTTCATGCGCTTCATCGATAATGATCGTGTCGTATTGTTTCAGCAGACGGTCGTTTTGTGTTTCCGCCAGTAAGATACCGTCCGTCATCAGTTTGACGGATGCGCCGGGCTGCAATTTGTCCGTAAAACGAATTTTGTAGCCGACAATTTCACCCGTTGGCGAATTCAGTTCGCGGGCAATCCGGTTGGCTGTCGAACTGGCGGCAATCCGGCGTGGCTGTGTATGGCCGATCAACCCGTTTTGTCCACGACCCAGTTCCAGACAGATTTTGGGAAGCTGTGTTGTTTTGCCCGAGCCGGTTTCACCACAGACAACGATGACCTGATGGTTTTTTATTGCCTGTGCGATATCATCGCGTTTTGCAGAAACAGGCAGTTCCTCCGGATAAGTAATGGACGGAACCGGGTTGCGTGTTTTTTCCGCAGTTTTGGCTTGCGGATGCACAGTCAAACGTGGTTTTTTGGATAAAGATTCAGAAGCACTCATGTCGCTGCGCATTATAATCGTAAAGATGTTTTAATGTCTCACAATGGCAGTTTTAATGAAATCCATCCGCCGGCGGAACTCGTCGGACGTTCAATCAATTTTTGGGTGATTCCGATATGGAAGAACAATTCGTCGAGTGGCTGCGTTCCGTTGCTCCTTATATCCATTCGTTTCGCGGCCAGACGTTTGTCGTCGCTTTCCCTGGTGAGCTGGTCAAGTCAGGGGCACTTCCGGTGCTGGCGCATGACCTGTCCCTGTTGCATGCATTGGGAATCAAGGTTGTTCTGGTTCACGGTTCGCGTCCTCAGGTTGAGGAACAGCTGGAATTGCGCCATGTGAAAAGCCATTATTACAACGGGAACCGGATAACGGACCCTGAAGCGCTGGAATGCGCCAAGGAAGCGGCTGGTGAACTCAGGATGGATATCGAGGCAGCCTTCAGCCAGGGTTTGCCCAACACGCCGATGGCCCATGCGGAAATTCGGATTGTTTCTGGTAATTTTGTTACAGCTACCCCATTGGGCATACTGGACGGGATTGACCTGAAATGGACAGGGAAAGTGCGCAAGATTGCATACGACAGTATTCATCCGATTCTTGCACAGGGCGATCTGATCCTGCTGTCTCCATTGGGCTATTCGCCGACAGGTGAGGCGTTCAATGTGCGTATGGAAGACGTTGCCGTATCGGCTGCCCTGGCCTTGCATGCCCACAAACTCATATTCATGACGGAAACGCCGATAATAAAAGACGTTGATGGAAATGAAGTGCGTGAAGTAACGTCTCATCAGGTCGAAGCGATTCTCAAAAGCGGACATCTTTCCGAAGAGGCCGCAGATTACCTGCGTTATTCCGCAAAAGCGTGCATTGGCGGAACGCCGCGTTCCCACATTGTTCCATTTGCCATGAACGGGGCTGTTTTGCAGGAATTGTTCACGCATGACGGCATCGGAACAATGGTGACGTATGAAAATGTTGAAAGTTTGCGCGAAGCGACCATCAAGGATGTCGGTTCCATTTTAAAATTGATCGAGCCCTATGAAGAAAACGGTACCCTCGTCAAACGAGGACGGGAATTGATCGAGCGTGAGATCGAAAATTTCTCGGTGATCGAACATGACGGGGTGATTTTCGGATGTGCCGCCCTGTATCCGTTTCCGGGTGAAAAAATGGCGGAAATGGCTTGCCTGATTGTCGATCCGGATATTCAGGGGGAGGGTGACGGTGAACGGATCCTGCACCATATTGAAAACCGGGCGAGGGCGCAGGGATTCAGGACACTGTTCATTTTGACGACGCAGACGGCGCACTGGTTCTTAAGGCGCGGTTTCGTCTATGCCAGTGTAGATGAGCTGCCGAAAGACCGGCAGAGGATATACAACTGGCAGCGCAAATCGCAAGTGTTGATGAAGAAACTTTAAGGGGCATTCACTGCCCAAAAAAGAAAGAATATTATTTAGGAGAACAGCATGGCGAGAATGGTTCAATGCATCAAACTGAATAAAGAAGCTGAAGGGCTTGATTTCCCACCGTATCCGGGAGAACTCGGCAAAAAAATCTATGAAAACGTTTCAAAGGAAGCCTGGGAAGCATGGGTCAAATTGCAGACCATGCTGGTGAATGAATATCGTCTGAATCTGGCCGATCCCAAAGCGCGCGAATATCTGAAAGAACAGATGGAAAATCATTTTTTCGGTGAAGGCGCCGATCAGGCTGAAGGATTTGTTCCGGAGAAGAAGTAAAGAATTGACGGTTTTCCGGAATTTTACGTTATTATTTAAACGCAGCAGTCAAGGTCTTTCTACTAACAGATTCAGGAGGGATTTATGCTGGATTCTTTAAAACAGGCCGGAAAAAATATCGGCCGCGAATTGAATCGTGCCTGGGAAAGCTTGTCAGATGGCTGGCGTGAATTGTTGAGCCGTTGCAGCAATGCGCTGGTACATTATGAACGTGACGATTATCCGGATCAGGAAATTTCTTTCCCGCATTGGGGCATCATGGCAGTGGAACTGGAAGAAACCGCTACCGAGCTGATTGTCCGGGTTGAAATGCCGGGGGTGGAAAAAGAAAACTGTTCCATTCAGGTGATCGGCAATACCCTGTTTGTCCGTGGTGAAAAACGGTCGGTGCGTGAAACGCCGAGCAGCAATTTCTATGTCGTTGAACGGGCTTATGGCGCGTTTGAACGAACCGTTACCTTACCGAAAAACGTCGACAGTGAAAAAGCGCAGGCCAGCTATGTCAATGGCGTCCTGTCGATCCGTTTGCCCAAGGCAATCAGTGAAACGATCAGGAATATTCCGGTCGAGTAATCGTGCCAATGAAGTATCCGGTATTCCTTCCGTTCAAATCATAATTTGAGGATTTTGACCGATGACATTCGAAATAACTTCTCCGGTTTTTGCCGACAAGACAAAAATACCGGCGCTATACACGTGCGAAGGCAAAAACATTTCGCCACCGCTTCAATGGACTGAGCCCCCGGCAGGTACGAAAAGTCTCGTATTGATTAACGACGATCCGGACGCTCCCGATCCGGCAGCGCCGAAAATGACCTGGGTTCACTGGGTTTTGTACAACTTGCCTCCTGAAGCCGGTTCCTTGCCGGAATCTGTACAGGATAAGGACTTGCCGAAAGGCACACTGATCGGCACGAATGACCGCCAGTTCGCCGGATATAGCGGTCCATGTCCTCCCATCGGCACGCACCGTTATTTCTTCAAGCTTTACGCACTGGATACGGTTTTGCCGGATATGGGTAATACGACCAAGGCGGAAGTGGTCAAAAAAATGGAAGGGCACATTCTGGCCCAGACCGAGATGGTCGGCCTGTACGTCAAAAAGGAAAACGCCTGAAGAGGATTTTCTCGAAACCGATATGAAAAAGGTGTTTCTCCGGACAGGAGAAACACCTTGTTTTTTTGCGATTCTTACTTCTTCAGATTTTCATCGTCGATTTTGCCTTCGTCATGAACAAGACCTGAGCGGATCGCATCGTCAACCGTTTCCAGAAAAACGAATTTCAATTGATTGCGTGCATCTTCCGGAATATCGTCCAGATCGCGTTTGTTTCGTGCCGGAAGCATGACGGTTTTGATACCGGCACGCAGGGCGGCTAGCACTTTTTCCTTGATGCCACCGACCGGCAGAACAAGCCCGCGCAAACTGATTTCGCCTGTCATGGCATGGTCGCTTGCGATCGGCTTGTTCATCATGACAGACGAGAGCGCCAGAAACATCGCGACACCGGCACTCGGGCCGTCTTTCGGAATCGCTCCTGCCGGGACGTGCACATGTATTTCACTGTGATCCAGCAGTTCCGGATTGATTTTCAAATCAGTAGCACGCGCTTTTACAAGTGTCAGGGCAGCCTGTGCACTTTCCTTCATCACATCACCCAGCTGGCCGGTCAGAATCAGCCGGTTGTTGCCGGCAACCCGGCTGGCTTCGATAAAGAGAATGTCACCACCGACCGGAGTCCAGGCCAGTCCGGTCGCAATGCCCGGCATGCTGGATCGCATGGCGATTTCGCTTTCGAATATCGGGGCACCCAAAATGTCGGGAATATCGGCTGAATGGACCATGACTTTTTCAGTGTCGCCTTCCGCAATTTTCATGGCGGCATTCCTGAAAACGCTACCGATCAATCTTTCGAGATTACGCACGCCTGCTTCACGCGTGTAATTGCCGATGATGTCGTGAATGGCGTCTTCCGTAATGTCGCAGTTATCGGGTTTCAGCCCGTTTTCTTCCCGCTGCCGCCTGATCAGATAGCGCAAGGCAATCTGCGTTTTTTCCTGTTCGGTATAACCGGGCAACTGGATCATTTCCAGACGGTCGCGCAATGGGCCGGGAATGGTATCCGGATTGTTGGCGGTACACACAAACATGACTTTTGACAGGTCGAAAGGAACCGCCAGATAGTTGTCGCGGAAAGTGCTGTTCTGGGCGGGATCGAGCACTTCGAGCAAGGCTGCAGATGGATCGCCATGAACGCCATTACCCAGCTTGTCCACTTCATCCAGAAGCATGACACAATTGTTCGTGCCGGCACGGCGGATGGCCTGAATGATATTGCCGGGCAATGCGCCAATGTAAGTCCTTCGATGTCCGCGGATTTCCGCCTCGTCGTGTACGCCGCCCATGCTGACACGGACAAATTCCCGTCCGGTCGCCTTCGCAATACTTTGCCCCAGCGAGGTTTTGCCCACGCCGGGAGGACCGACGAAACACAGAAGTGGACTTTTCCCTTCCGGATTCAGCTTGTGTACAGCAAGAAATTCGAGAATACGCTTTTTGATTTTTTCCAGGCCGTAATGATCCTCGTCGAGAATTTTTCTGGCTTCAGTGATATCCGTCCGGTCTTCAGACGAAACGGCCCATGGCAATTCCGTCAGCCATTCCAGATAAGTATGAAGCATGGAATATTCGCCAGACGATTCAGACATGTTTCTGAAACGGTTCAGTTCTTTCAGGGCATGCGTTTTTACCTCTTCAGGCATTTTGGCATTTTCGATCTTTTCAGCCAGTTCTGCCGCTTCGGAAGATGAATCGTCAATGTCGCCCAGCTGGGTCTGGATCGTTCTCAACTGTTCACGCAAAAGCGCTTCACGATGGCGGTCGTCGAGCCGGTTTTTCGTCTGCTCATCGATGTCCCTGCTGACACGCAGCACTTCAAGACGGTAATTGACGAGCGAAAGCAGCCGGTCGAGCCGGATTTTCAAATCAGTGGTTTCCAGAATTTCCTGTTTTTCTTCCGGACCCAAATCCATAAGGCCAGTGATCAGGTCGGACAGGAGTGAAGCGGAAGTGACACCATTGATCGAATCAGACAGTTCCTGTGGTACTTCCGGAATCAGTTGCAGGACTTCAAGCGCCTTCTGTTTCAACTGAAGCAGGCGTGCCTGTATTTCTGCATTTTCCTCGGGCTCGTCCTGAATTTTTTCGACACGGGCGACAAGAAACGGATAACCGTCCAGTATTTCTTTCAGGCGGAAACGTCCCTCACCGATTTTCAAAAGAGGATTGCCGCGATTCCAGA
>JAHYZB010000021.1:0-3750 GCA_019424645.1 Oxalobacter formigenes | reverse complement strand
AACGTCCCTCACCCTGGCAGACAATGTGATGAGCGTCGGAAGACGTGGCGACGTAACGCAGAATGTTGCCGACTGTGCCGACCGGATGAAGGTCGTCCAGTTTTGGATCGGCATTATTGGGGTCTTTTTGAAGAACCACGCCGATCTGGCGGTCACCCCGCATGGCGGCCTGAGCGGCTGCGAGGGATTTTTCCCGTGCAATCGTAATCGGAATCACCATTCCGGGAAACAGAACCATGTTTCTGACGGGAATAATGATCAGGGCATCTTCGGGAATGGCCGGATAAGTGTTTTTTTCGTCAGCATTACCGTTTTGAGGAGCCGGATTGTTTTCGGCGTTTTCACTGACGACATCAATTTTTTCAGACTCTTGGGAATTCATAACTCACCTGTCAACCAAGTTTATTCAATACCAGTCGCAAACATCCATTTGTCAGAATGTTTTCAGTCATTTTGTAATTTCCTGCAGGCAGATTGATCCGTTTTTCGAATCGGCCATAAGGAATTTCAAGCCGTCTGATGACGGTATCCCGATTGATCATGACCGGTCGTTCACCGACGATATGAAGAGCATTTTCCTCAATGACGACCGTGACCTCCGAAGGGTCCACGCCGGGCAGTGCAATCAATATCAGAAACTGTCTGTCAGTCTCGAGAATATCGGCCGGCGGTTCCCAGACTGGCCCGCGTGATCGGGGTTTGACCAGTTGAAAGAAATGTTTATGGAGCTGGTCCGCCTGTTCCAGCATTTTCAGGGCATGAATCCACATGGGATTACTTGGATCACGAAACTTCATAATCGATTTTCCCGACTAAAGTAAAATGGCTCCGGGCTGAAGCTGAGTGTTTTGTGCCCGGGAACCGGAACTCAAAATGGATGGAACCAATCAGTTTGATACCTTCGCACATGAATGAAATTCATGCTTGTGGTTTAACAATGATGATTTCAAAATCGGCAAAAAACAGCCATAATTTCAAAATGGTTTTATCGATCGGTGGAAACCGTCAATTTACAGTGAATATGGATTCGATTCCGGATTATTCAAGGGTCTCCCATTTATTTTTCGAACGAAAAGAAGACTGCCTGTTTTCAGGACCGGGTGATTGAGAATAGAATACGAGTCTTGACTGTTTTGCAAACGGAGTAACATTGAAAAATTATCCTCATCCTATTATTGCTCGCGAAGGCTGGCTTTTTATTGTTATGTCTTTCGTCATTACGGGAATAGTGACTTACAAATGGGGCGCATGGTCGATTCCGTTATGGATCATCAGCCTGTTTGTATTGCAGTTTTTCCGTGATCCGGGCAGGACAGTTCCGGACAATGATAAGGCGGTTCTTTCACCGGCTGACGGGCGTATTGTCGTCGTCGAAAAGACCAGGGATATCTACGGGGAACGCGATGCACTGAAAATCAGCGTTTTCATGAATGTTTTCAACGTCCATTCCAACCGGTCGCCTGTCGACGGTAAAATTGAAAAGGTGCAATATTTTCCGGGCAAGTTCGTCAATGCCGATCTTGACAAGGCTTCCATTGAAAATGAACGGAACGCATTGGTCATTTCTGCATCGAATGGTCAAATGGTGACCTGTGTTCAGATAGCCGGTCTGATCGCCCGCCGTATTTTGTGCTACGTAGCCAAAGGCGATGAATTGACGAAAGGGCAGCGGTTCGGATTTATCCGTTTCGGGTCACGTGTTGACGTCTATCTGCCGCTTTCAGCTATTCCAAAAGTAACGGTAGGCGAGAAGGTTTATGCCACCGAAACCATATTGGCCGAGCTGGTTGAAGAACAAAATTGAGTTTGCCCGGGTATTAAAATAAAAACACTTTCCAAATTTTCGGAGTATTGGCATGGATGAGCCGCAAAAAACAGTTCCTGAATCGGGCCCGGCAAAAATGAAACCGCGCCGCAGAGGCATCTATCTACTGCCGAATGCCATCACGATTTCTTCCCTGTTTTGCGGTTTTTATGCCATCGTCATGTCCCTGAACCTGGAATTCAAGCAGGCGACAGTTGCCATCTTCATTTCCATGGTTTTGGACAGCATGGACGGCCGGGTTGCAAGGCTGACAAGAACGCAGAGTGAGTTCGGCGCGCAGCTCGACAGCCTCGCGGATATGGTCGCGTTCGGCGCTGCGCCTGCACTGGTCGTTTATGAATGGTCTTTAAAAGGCATGGGACGCATCGGCTGGGTTTCCGCTTTCGTTTTCTGTGCCTGTGCCGCGTTGAGGCTGGCCCGTTTCAACACCAATATAAAAGTGGTCGACAAGCGTTTTTTCCAGGGATTGCCGAGCCCGGCTGCCGCTGCGCTCGTCGCCGGTTTTATATGGCTGATGGATGACATCGGTTTTGCCGGAAGCGATTTTTACTGGACTTCATGGATTCTGACCTTGTACGCCGGTTTGACGATGGTGTCTAATGTCCCGTTCTATAGTTTCAAGGTTATGGACATCCGCAAATCGGTGCCGTTCATTGCCGTTATTCTGGTTGTCCTGATTTTCGTTACCATTTCTTTCGATCCGCCTAAAGTTCTGTTCGGCCTGTTCGTCATTTATGGTATTTCAGGCTATGTCGTCTATCTCTGGCACAAGCTGAAAGGCAAACCGGTCAGCATCGTCCAGACGGAAGAAGACCATCACGAATGAGCCGGGAAAAACACGCGGATTTGTAAAATGGATACAATATGGCATTATATGAATCCGCTTTTTGAAAATATTTGCAAGAATTGAAAAAGGAGCTTATAGTTTTTTCCCATGAATACCGAAATTTTCAATTCCACTTATACCTTCAGCGACAGGTTCCTTGGCTTGTCGCTATTATCCGTTCTAGCGCGCCAGGCGTGCTGACATCTCTTACCCACAATTCCTGTATTATCTGGTCTCTTCCCAAAAGGAAAGGCTGCTGGAATTTATTCCTGATCAATTAATAGAAATCGAACTATCCTAAGGAGCTCATCATGGTTGCCACAACAGCAGATTCGGCAGAAAAAATCATCATATTTGATACGACGTTGCGCGATGGGGAGCAAGTCCCTGGCAGCCAGCTGAATACACTTGAAAAAATCGAAGTGGCCAAAGCTCTGGAAGAACTGGGTGTGGATGTCATCGAAGCCGGTTTTCCGATTTCCAGCCCGGGCGATTTCAAATCCGTTGTCGAAATTTCCAAAGTCGTCAGCAATCCCGTCATCTCTGCCCTGACAAGAGCGAAAGAAAAAGATATCGACGTGGCTGCCGAAGCCCTGAAATATGCCAAAAAAGGCCGTATCCATACCGGTATCGGTACGTCCCCTTACCATATTTATTCCAAATTCAATTCGACACCTGAACAGATTCTTGAACGTGCCGTACAGATGGTGAAATATGCACGCAAATACGTCGACGACGTTGAATTCTTTGCAGAAGATGCTGGCCGTAGCGATAACTCCTTCCTTGCACAAGTCGTCGAAGCGGTGATCGCTGCAGGTGCCACTGTCATCAACCTGCCTGACACGACCGGTTACTGTACGCCTTATGAATACGGCGAAAAGATCAGGTACCTGAAAGAAAATGTCGCCAATGTCGACAAGGCTATCCTGTCCGCACATTGCCATAACGATCTGGGTATGGCGACCGCCAACGCACTGGCCGGTATCATGAACGGCATCCGTCAGGTCGAATGTACGATCAACGGTATCGGCGAACGTGCAGGTAATACCTCGCTGGAAGAAATCGTCATGATCCTGAAATGCCGCAAGGACATCCCGGC
>JAHYZB010000020.1:18570-22407 GCA_019424645.1 Oxalobacter formigenes | reverse complement strand
GATAAGCTTGACGGCATAAATATGCCCGCCCCGTGCTGCCATCATCATGGGCGTCGTGGCATTCGGCGATACGGCATCGACAAACGCATCCTTGTCCAGAAGCATTTTGACAATCTTCTCGTTTCCGCTGGCGGCCGCATAATGAAGCGGCGACCAGCCTTCCTTATTGACGTTCGCACCATGATCGAGCAAGGCTTTCACCGCTTTTTCATTGCCATTGAACGCGGCAATCATAAGCGCGTTATCCCCGTTGAACGCTTCTGTATCCAGTTTCGTTCTTTTGTCTGCCAGTAAAATTTCCATCACATCCAGCGAATTCTCCCGCATTGCCAGGATCAAAGGCGTATCGCCTCTTTCCTGTTCCTGTGTATTGGGGTTGAACCCTTGTGCAAGCATTTCCTTGACCGCTCCAACCCGATCATTTTTCACAGCAATGAAAAAATCCTTGACGGTATCGGCCGAGGCTGTAGAAAAAACAAACAGGCTTAAGGAAACAAACGCCATGAAACGGCATTTATTGGCGATGGAAATAAGAAAATGGCTCATTCTCGAATAATAATCTGGATATGGGTAACTCAATGAGGCTGGCTTGTGAAGAGTATTATCCGGACATTTTTACAAGTGTCCAGTCCTGACAGACCGTAAAGAGCGGCTTTGCTGCTTATCACTCCCTTATTTTCCGTTACCGTATTCACTGAGCAACGCGAAACAGGCGTGTAAGCTCATGCGAATTCGACAGGCAAGGAAAAAATTCGTTCACTATCCCGTCACAATTGTCTGTAACAAAACCGTTCGTGTCTCGTTCCAGCACGGCCACAGTAATGACTGACACATAAACCTGATTTTTCCAGTCCTGTAAATGGCAAATAAAATATTTACACTGAGTAAATAAAAAATAAAGCTGTCATCTTCGTTTTATCTTTGGATACAGGCTCATCCACAGAAGTATCTGATTGCTGTTTTTACTGTTTTTTCTTATGTATTTTTTACGCTGAAAATGCGGAATGGTTATGCTTATTTATGCATATAATCATTGTGGATAGATATGTTTATTTTCACATATGCAAAAAATGATTAGTTATGCTTTTTATTTCATATAAAACAACAGGAAAACCGGAAGAGATATCGACCCACCTTGTTTTCAGCGTGCACGGAATATGCAACTATCCTGAAAAAGGAAATAATCAGGAGGCCATCTTATGTCGAAAGCTAGAAGAAGCAGCAATTCAGGAGGGAAAAAAGTGAAAATTCAGGGGAGAAAAGAAGAGAAACCGGAGGGAGAAATCCTGGGAGATCGCATGGCAATCTCCCATTGAGCATCAGCTATTAAACCGCCTGGAGCCAGAGGGTTGTAACGACAATACCGGCGATAACAATAACCAAAGTTCTCAATACCATGCTGTTCATGATTTACCTTACGCTTTCTGTTTATGAGTGAGAGAAATGCACCTTTTTAACTATCGGTCTTTTAATATGGCCAGTACCGTTGGTGCTCACGTTATAAAAGATTCTACTCTTCTTTATTTTAAAAATCATACAACTTTTAAAATAAAAAGTAATAAGAATAAAACAAAAAGTTATTTGCCTTTTTGTCTTTTTGCGAGATCAGTTTTTAAAAACAGGATTTAATCAGGGCAAAACGGCATTATTTTCAATACCGAACAATCTGAAATAATTTTCAGAAGTGTGGCGTGCAATACGCTCGACAGGCATGCCTTTCAACATAGCCAGTTGTTTGGCCACTTCGATGACATAAGCCGGCTCGTTGGTCTTGCCACGATAGGCCTGAGGCGAAAGGTAAGGTGAATCCGTTTCAATCAGAATCCGGTCGAGCGGGATAAGTCGCGCAACCGATCTCAGGTCTTTGGAGCCAGGATAAGTCAGGACACCGGAAAAAGAAATGTAAAAGCCCATATCCAGTGCCGCTCTCGCAATTTTTCCGGACTCGGAAAAACAGTGCATGATGCCGCCGAAGCCCCCTTTGTCCAGCCCTGCCCCTTCGTCTTGCAACATCTGGATAGTGTCGTCAGCTGCCTTGCGGGTATGGATGATCAATGGTTTGCCACAGGCGCGGGAAGCGGCGATATGCGTGCGAAACCGATCCATCTGCCATTTCTGGCGAGGTTCGACATGGTGATAATCAAGACCGGTTTCACCGATAGCGACAATCTTCGGATGTTCAGACAACTTGACGAGGGTGTCGACGTCCGGTTCCCTGGCATTTTTAGGGCCCGGATGAACACCGACAGTCCCGTGAAGATGGTCATGCTTTTCCGCCAAAGCTTTTACCTGCGGAAAATCTTCCAGACTGATCGTTACGCACAGGGCGTGACTGACCTGGTTTGCAGCCATGTTGCGCAAGACTTCATCCTGACGGTTTTTCAGGTCACGAAGATGAATATGGCAATGGGAATCGATATACATGGCACTAATGAAATTTTAAAACGGATCGAAGGGCGGTATTGTACCGAATTAGCGCCTTATTTGCTCGCGGACAGCGAAAATATTTTTCGGTAATCGAGCAGCATGTCTTCCAGAACCAGTCTCGGAACAAGTGGATGGTCGGCTACGCGCTTGCGGTCGTTGACCGTTTTCAGCAGTTTCAACAGCCTGTCCATGTCGATACGGCCAGCCATGCCGGAAAGCTGTTGGCGATATCGTGGGTAATAACGTTCGCTGCCCGTCAGACGAATCGAAAGCAGATCGTATAGCCAGCGTTGATGCCATGTGATCAGGTCAGAGAGCGGCACTTTCTGAAGCTTTTCCGCCGTCCTGAGCAATCCTGAATCGTCAGGGGCAGCCAGTTCGGCAAGAAATTGGGTCATTTCTTCCCTGCTGCCATTTTGGGATTCCACCAGAGCCGTAACAGGTGCGCCCCCCTGTTCCGCCAGCCAGCTTTCAGCCTCATCCACCCCCTGCTCTTTCAGCCAGCTAATGGCCATTGATGTTTCCGGCATCGGAAACGCCAGCTTGGAACATCGGGAAAGAATGGTTGGCAAGAGCGCATCGAGACGATTGGTAGCCAGAATGAACAGTGTATTGGCAGGCGGCTCTTCCAGCATTTTCAAGAGCGAGTTGGACGATTCGGTTGTCATCGCTTCGGCAGGATAGACGAACACGACCCGCAAACCGCCACGATGGGTAGAAATATTGATAAAGTCAGCCAGCGAGCGGATACGTTCGATACCGATCTTTTTCGACGGTTCCTTGCTGGCTTTGGCTGATGAGACGGAATCGTCATCGGACTTTTTCTCCGGATCGTCCAGTCCTTTGGCGATCTCCAGTGTTTCAGGCAGGATCTGCCGGAAATCGGGATGGGAATTCTGATAGAACCAGTGACATGACTGGCACTCCCCGCAGGCTTTTCCGTCAGGCTGGCGGTTTTCGCACAGTCTGGCTTTTGCAAAAGATTCGGCAAAGGTCTCGACACCCGTTCCGGCAGGGCCGTAAAACAGGAGCGCATGCGGCAGCTTCGACTTCAGCCGGACGAGGTATTCCCAGTTTTTGCGATGCCAGGGGTACAGTGAATTTTCCAGTGGAGAAACCAATGTCTGCTATTCCATTAAAAACAGGTAAATGAACAAGCCGCTGAACCAGGGATCAGTCCAGCGCTCCAATCAATCCTTTTATTGTCTCACGAATGGCCAGGATGCTGCGGGAACTGTCGATGACCCTGAACCGGGAGGGAAATTCTTTCGCCCGGCGCAGATATTCGTTACGCACCCGATTGAAGAACACTGACTTTTCCCGTTCGAATTTGTCAGGCGAACGGGCGGCCTCGAGCCTTGTTTGTGCCACTTCTGGCGAAACATCGAAAAGCAGGGTCAAATCAGGCTG
>JAHYZB010000020.1:7217-18560 GCA_019424645.1 Oxalobacter formigenes | reverse complement strand
AATGCGGATGAACCCAGGCTTCCAATCGGCGCAACTTGTCCAGATCGAGCCCTCTTCCGCCTCCCTGATAGGCAAAGGAAGCGTCGGTAAAACGATCTGAAAGAACCCAGTCGCCACGCTGAAGTGCAGGCTCGATCACTTCGGCGATATGTTCCCGGCGGGCTGCAAACATCAGAAGTGCTTCCGTTTCAAGGTTCATTTTATCGTGAAGCAGCATTTCCCTGAGTTTTTCCCCGAGAACTGTTCCACCCGGTTCACGGGTAACGACGACCTGCCGGTTGTCTGCCCGCAAAAGATCGGTCACGAACTGGATATGAGTGGATTTTCCGGCACCGTCGATTCCTTCGAAGGTGATGAAACGGCCTGAATGTTTTTTTTGTTCCTTGTTCATTTTTTCTTCAGAATGAAATCCCTGACAGCCTGATTGTGGTCATCAAGGTTGCTGGAAAACTGGCTGCTTCCATCGCCACGCGCCACAAAATAAAGGGCATCGGTTGAAGCAGGGTTGAATGCCGCCTCCAGCGCTTCTTCACCCGGCATCGCGATCGGAGTCGGCGGCATGCCATATCGGGTGTAGGTATTATAGGGTGTATCCCTCAGCAAATCGGCCTTGCGAATTTTACCGCGGTAACCATGCCCCATCCCATAAATGACCGTCGGGTCTGTCTGAAGTTTCATGCCGATTCTCAAACGGTTCAGAAATACTCCGGCAATCATCTCCCGGTCGTCCGGATCAGCCGTTTCCTTTTCAATCAGGGAGGCCATGATCAGGGCATCATACGGCGTTTTATAGGGCAGTCTCAGATCACGATCTGCCCACAGGGCATTCAGTCTTGACATTTGCGCATCGTAGGCACGGCGATAGACCTGCATATCGCTTGCCCCTTTTTTGAACATATAGGTATCCGGATAAAACAGGCCTTCCCCGCTATGATGGCGAACACCCAGTTTCTTGAGGATTTCGGCGTCAGACAAACCGACTGTATCGTGTTTCAAGGTTTCGGCTTTTGCGATAACGCGGCGCATCTGCCTGAAATTAAACCCCTCGATGATGGTAACCGACTCCAGTGCAAAAATGCCTCGGGTGATTTTCTGCAGTAGCCTGACGGGCGTTTCACCTGCTTTCAGTTCATAAGGGCCCGCCAACAG
The DNA here is from genome assembly GCA_019424645.1 of Oxalobacter formigenes. Lineage (GTDB taxonomy): Bacteria > Pseudomonadota > Gammaproteobacteria > Burkholderiales > Burkholderiaceae_D > Oxalobacter > Oxalobacter formigenes_D. The sequence goes on along the minus strand of JAHYZB010000020.1, from coordinate 17,411 downwards.
GTTTGAACTGTTGCCGCTCAGCCGGACAAGCATGGAAAAAAGGGTATTATTGATGGAAACGTCCTGTTCGTTTAACTGGGCGACGACGCTTCTGGCCGAGCCGCCTTTGGCAATTTCAAACGGGACGGCCTTACCCTGCGTAAAAACAGGTGAATAAGCCCAGTATGCGCAAAAAGAAACCAGTGCAACGAGGATGGCGAACACACATCCTGCAGTAATACATGTTCTTTTTTTTGGAAGACGACTTTTTGAAATAAAATTCATCGAAACAACGGCAGTTTGTCCCTTGCCATAAACCTGACGAAAAAAAAGACTATACTCGACTTGAACCAATCCGGAAACAGTTTTATTTTAATCTATGAATTCTATTGCACTCCCTCATTCCTGTTCATCCACCGTGCTCGAATCGGGTCATGTCGTCTTGCTCAAACAGACAGGCCTCTTGAGCCTTGAAGGTGATGACGCCGTTTCTTTCATTCACGGCCAGCTTTCCAACGATATCGAACATCTGGGAAGCAATCAGGCGCGTCTGGCAGCTTACTGCAATCCACAAGGCCGCATGCTTGCCCTTTTCAACGCATGGAAATCTTCCGGGAAAGTCTGGCTGACCATTCCGCGCGATATTCTAGCCACCTTGCTAAAACGGCTGCAAATGTACATTTTGCGCGCGAAAGTGACTATCTCTGATGAAAGCGACAACATGGCCATCCTGGGCATTGGGGGTGAAAAAGGCGGCGAAGCCCTGTCGAAATGGTTTGAAACACTGCCATCGGAACCTTTCGGCAAAACCGAAAACGAATATGGGGTACTGGTGCGCGTTGCCGATGCATTCGGTTTTCCACGTTATCTTTTGACGATTGCCGAAGAACGTTTGCAGGCTATCGAAAGCGAGCTGTCATCCACACTTTCCGTATGTGATGAAAGCGGCTGGACGATGGGCGACATCAAGGCAGGCGTTCCCCAAATCACGCTGCCCGTTCAGGACAGGTTCATCCCGCAAATGGTCAATCTGGAACAGGCTGGCGGCCTGTCTTTCAAAAAGGGCTGTTACCCGGGACAGGAAGTGATTGCCCGAAGCCAGTACAAGGGAACGGTCAAACGGCGTATGTTTCACGGTATGGTCGAACTGCCTTTCGAGGCTGATCCTCCTGTTGACGTCAATATGACGGCAGGTACAGACATCGTCGATTCCACAGGTCAAGCCTGCGGAACAGTCGTCTGTTCAGCCCGCAGGGACAACAGCCGGGTTGATTTTCTGGCCGTCGTGCAAACTGAAGCAATCAGCAATGATGCCCTGCGTGCTGAAAAGGCAGACGGCCCCATGATCACATGGATTCCTCTGCCCTACCCTCTGCCATAAAACAAAACAGACTGGATAAAATTTCAGATGAAACTTTACATCCAGCCTGTAACTGACTGATCAATAAATATATTCAGTTCATTTACTTCCATATGGAATGGAAGTGATGAACCGGGCCATGACCGTGGCCCACGTTCAGTTTGCCTGAGTCGGCGAGTGCTTTCGTCAGATAGTCTTTTGCCATTTTTACGCTTTCCGGCAGCGGCATACGCGTCATGTAAGCAGCAATGGCCGCAGACAGGGTACATCCGGTGCCATGGACGTTTTTCGTTTCAATACGTGGCGCATGTAACTCGGTCGTTTTTCCGTCTCCATACAGGAAATCAACACTATCATATCCCGGCAGGTAACCCCCTTTTAACAAGACCCATTCCGCCCCGAGCGCATGCAAACGCGGCAATGCTGTTTTCATGTCGACAACGGAAGTCGGAATGTCCGAATCGAGAAGGACTGACGCTTCCTTCAGATTGGGCGTGATGATGTTTGCCATCGGAACCAGCCTGTCGCGGATGGCTTCGATGGCATCGGGTTTCAGGAGAGTATCGCCGCTTTTGGCGACCATGACGGTATCCAGCACGACAGGACATTTTGGATATTTCGCCAGCCTTTCGGCGATCACTTCGGCAATGGCGGCCGTCGCCACCATGCCGATCTTGACGGCATCGACCTTCACGTCCTCGAAAACGGCGTCAATCTGATCCCCTACAAAAGACGGGTCAAGCGGCTGAAAGGAACGCACTCCCATCGTATTTTGTGCCACGACGGCGGTAATGGCCGCCATCCCATAGGTTCCCAGTGCCGAGAAGGTTTTCAGATCGGCTGAAATACCCGCGCCGCCACTCGGATCGGTACCGGCAATAGTCAGGACATTGGCAATCATTTCGCTCTCTCTTTCTGGTTGGACAGACAGGTGCAAATCATACTTTTATTGTACGGCAAGCAGGGACAGCTTTCTTATTATTATTTCAATTTATAACGAACATATGGCTGCGTTGCAAAAAAAGAAAGAAAAATTCGCTATTGCTCTGATTAAAGTAAAAAACTCCTGATGAACTTCAGGGTAAGGTTTTCTTCAAATGGTCCGTAGCAATTTGTCATTTTACGGATCAAAACAGACATGGAGAATCGGGTGATGAATCGTCGTTTAATGACTAGCGTTATCGCTATTGGACTGGTGTCCCTGCTCGTTTTGGGTTGCAGCCAGAAAATGGAAATCCCCAAGGCAGGAAAACCGCGTGTAACAACACTGACCCTGAAAGCCCAGAATATTCCCATGGCACTGGAATATGTCGCCCAGACAGCCAGTTCCCGTCAGGTCAACATCAACGCCCGCGTCAACGGTTTCCTGCAAAAACGGCTTTATCAGGAAGGCTCGATGGTCAAGGATGGGCAAACACTCTTCCAGATCGATCCGCGACCTTTTCAGGTTCAGGTCAATGAAGCCAGAGCCGCACTCGATTCCAGCAAGGCTGCGCATGCCACCGCCAAAGCCAATTTTGACCGTATCAAACCACTGGTCGCCCTGAATGCCCTGTCCAAAAAAGACCTCGACAATGCCAAAGGACAGTTCCTGACGACACAGGCTGCCGTGCATCAGGCACAGGCACAGTTAAACGCCGCCAAGCTGAATTTGTCTTACACCACGATCAAATCCCCGGTTGACGGGCTGGCCGGTTCGGCCAGTGTGGCAGAAGGAACGTATGTCGATGCCACAAACAACCAGCTCACGACGGTCTACAAGATGTCACCGATGTGGGTAAACTTTTCCATTTCGGAAAACCGCCTGCTCGAACTGCAAAAGCAGATTCAGGCAGGTCAGCTGATCGTACCGGCAAACAACAATTTCACGGTTGAAGTCATCCTGCCGGACGGCTCGGTTCTTCCGAATACGGGCAAACTCGTTTTCTCGGCACCTGATTACAATCCGACGACCGGCACCAACATGATTCGCGCCAGTGTCGAGAATCCGAAAGGCACCCTGAAACCAAATCAGTTCGTACGTGTGCGCATGACCGGCGCCACCCGGCCTGACGCGATTGCCGTTCCGCAAAAAGCCGTCCAGCAGGGATCGAAAGGCCATTTTGTCTGGGTCATCAAGGATAACAAGGCACAGTACCGTCCTGTCACAGTCGGCGACCAGACCGGCATGAACTGGGTCATTACGCAGGGACTGCAAAACGGCGAACAGGTCGTCGTCGATGGCGTCCAGACTCTGGCAGCCGGAGCCGATGTTGAAGTGTCACAAAATACACAACAGCAGGCAATCGGCGCATCCTCCCCTGATGACAAGTCTGAAGAAGAGCAGCAACCGGCTGCGGCAGACGCGGGAACAGTCGCAGCATCGAAGGAAAACGGAACGGACAATACCGCCAAACCGGAACCAGCCAAACCATAAGGGGTGAATGATGTTTTCAAAATTTTTCATTGAACGCCCCATCTTTGCGATCGTCGTCTCGCTGATCATCTGTCTGGCGGGTGGCATCGCCATGACCCAGTTGCCGGTTGAACAGTACCCGAACATGAGTCCGGTACAGATTACCGTGTCCGCCCAGTATCCGGGTGCAGACGCCAAGACGCTGGCCGATTCCGTCGCCGCCCCGCTGGAAAACCAGATCAACGGGATCGACAACATGCTGTACATGACGTCGTCTTCCTCGTCATCCGGACAGCTCCAGCTGACCGTATTTTTCAATATCGGCACCGATCCCGATATCGCTCAGGTTCAGGTTCAGAACCGCGTCAACATCGCCACGCCGCAGTTACCCAGCGAGGTCACCCAAAACGGGGTTCAGGTCCAGAAAGAATCCTCGTCCATGCTGATGCTGATCGGGCTTTACGGCGATCCGAAAATGTACAGTCAGGACTACGTATCGAATTACGCGAACGTTTACGTTCTCGATGCGATCAAGCGGGTCCCCGGTGCCGGTCAGGCGACCGTGATGGGCAATGCCGATCAGGCTATGCGCATCTGGCTCAATCCTGACAAGATGGCGTCGCTGAAAGTGACGACAACCGATGTTGCCGAAGCGGTATCGTCACAGAACAAGCTCTTTTCCGCCGGTCAGATCGGTGGTGAACCGGCTCCGTCAGGTATCGTCCAGACCTATCCGGCCATCACCCAGTCACCGTACCAGAATGCAGATGATTATGAAAACATGATCATACGCGCCAGCAACGACGGCAGCGCCATTGTCCGTCTGAAAGACATCGGGCGGGCATCGATGGGCAAACAGACCTATCTGGTCAATACCCAGATGAACGGCGAATTTGCGACGTTCATTCAGGTTGTCCAGCAACCGGGCGCCAATGCGCTGGATGTTTCAAAGGCCGTGCGCGCCGAGCTGGATAAATTGCAGGCAGGATTTCCGGACGGGATTCATTACGTGATCGGCGTCGATACGACCGATTACGTGCGCATTTCGATTGAAGAGGTGATCAAGACCCTGATTATCGCCATCTGTATTGTCATCGGCGTCATTTACGTTTTCCTCCAGAAATACCGTGCCACCCTGATTGCCTCGACCGCCATTTTTGTCGCCCTGCTTGGTACCTTTGCCGGTATGTACGTCCTGAACTTCACGATCAATATGCTGACGCTATTCGGAATGGTACTGGCAATCGGGCTTGTTGTGGATGACGCGATCGTGGTGGTGGAAAACGTCGAGCGCAATATCGACGAGAGCGGCATGGACCGCAAACAGGCAACGATCCAGGCAATGAACGAACTGGTCAGTCCGATTGTCGCCACCGTTCTGGTACTGGTGAGTGTTTTCGTGCCCGCCGCGTTCGTTCCCGGTACGACAGGCCAGCTCTACAAACAGTTCGCTATCACGATTGCCATTTCTGTTACGATTTCAGGTTTTGTCGCCCTGACGCTGACGCCAGCTTTGTGCGGAAGCTGGCTGAAACAGACCGCTGCCCCTACAAAAGGGCCCTTCGCATGGTTCAATAAAAAATTCGCCAGCCTGACCGAGCATTATGGGCGCTGGTCGGCCGCTGTCATCAAACATTCGATGATCGCCCTGATCTGTTTCGGTGTCATGATCGCCGCCATCTGGCTCTTGTTTGCCCGTTTGCCAACGAGTTTCGTCCCGCAGGAAGATCAGGGCTACCTGATCACCGCCGTTATCCTGCCCGACTCGTCCAGCCTTGAACGAACCCAGAACGTCATGAACAGGGTCTCCGGTATCGTCGAAAAAATTCCGGGTGTTGAAACCCGTGCCGGCATTGCCGGTTTTTCGCTGCTCGATAACGGTTTCAAGAGTTCCTCAGGCACGTACTTCATGGCCCTGAAGCCCTTTGACGAACGCTACAAGAACATCAAGACAGCAAAAGCGCAGAACGCGGGAACGATCATGCTCGAATTGTACGAAAAAACCCGTGCCATCGAGGAAGCGATGATCCTCCCGATCCTGCCACCACCGATTCCCGGGCTCGGAAGCACCGGCGGTTTTGAATTCTGGCTGCAAAGCACCGGTTCCGCTACACCGGACCAGTTGCAGGACGTGTTGGACAAGATCATGGCCGAAGCCAGAAAACGGCCTGAACTGACCAGCCTGAACACGACGTATCAGGCACACTCACAACAACTGAAGATCGCCGTCGACCGCGACAAGGCGCGTCTGTTGGGGCTCGACATGGACGACATCACCAGTACCCTGCAAACGCAATTCGGGTCTTCTATTGTCAGCCAGTTCAACCAGTATTCCCGCGTCTGGTACGTCATTATGCAGTCGGAACCGGAATTCCGTGCCAGCCCGGACGATATCGCCAAACTCTATACCCGTAACGCACAGGGTCAAATGGTTCCGCTTTCTTCTGTCGTGACGACTTCTTACACGACGGGTCCGGATCTTGTCCCACATTTCAACGGTTTCCCGGCAGCTGAAATTACGGGTAACGCCGCAGCCGGATATTCGTCCGGTCAGGCGATGACAGCCATCGAAGATGTCGCCAATGCGGTCATGCCGAAAGATTACACCTATGGCTGGTCAGGAGTGGCTTTTGAGGAACAGAAGTCCGGCACGTCGTCCATGATCGTCTTCGTTTTCGGCGTGATTCTGGTATTTCTGATTCTGGCGGCACAGTACGAAAGCTGGGCACTCCCTGCCGTGATCCTGATGGCCGTCCCGTTCGGTCTGATCGGTTCCCTGCTGGCGACATGGATTCGGGGACTCGATAACGACGTCTATTTTCAGGTCGGACTGCTCGTCATGGTCGGGCTGGCGGCGAAAAACGCCATCCTGATCGTCGAATTTGCCGTCGAACTGGCACGCAAACCGAATACCACGCTGGCGCAAGCCGCCGTGGCCGCAGGTAAAATCCGTTTCCGCCCGATCATCATGACCTCGCTGGCCTTTATCGGCGGTGTCATTCCGCTGGCCATTGCGATGGGCGCGGGCATGAATTCCCGCCATTCCATCGGTACCGGGATTATCGGCGGCATGATCGGGGTTTCGACGCTGGCACTGATCTTCGTGCCACTGTTCTACGATCTGTTCGTCGGTTGGGAACAGAAAATCAGAAACAGATCCGGCACCGATAAAAAAGACGTTCCAAAACTCGCCGCACCTCCGAAAGAACTGCCGCCTCCAGACCATCCGGCAGAGGACAAGGGCAATACGGACGACAAACCCCAGGGAGGCGCACAATGAAAAAATCATGGATAGGGATTATTTCCCTTGCAGCCTTTTCCGTCAGTCTCGGCGGTTGCATGATGGGTCCGGATTACCGCCGCCCTGATATGCCGACACCAGAGTCGTACCGTTTCATGCCGGATCAGGCGTCACAACAGGCACTGGATTCCCGCTGGTGGGAGGATTTCGGCGATCCGGTTTTAAACAGCATGGTCGGGGAAGCCATTGCGAACAACAAGGATTTGAAAGCGGCGCTCGCCAATTCGGAAAAAGCGGCTGCCGCCATCATGCAGACACGTGCAGGCCTTTTCCCGCAGATCAATGCCACGGCTCAGGCAGGACGGGAACGTCTTTCCGAAATGGATGCCGAACCGGTCATTGGCGTTCCAAACCCGCAAAACGCCAAATCGGCCAGTCTGGGCGCCAGCTGGGAAATCGATCTCTGGGGCAAAATCCGCCGGATGACCGAAGCCGCAGAAGCGGATGCCAAAGCCATGGAACAGACACGCCGGGCTGCCCTGCTTTCCATCGTTTCCAATGTCGTCACCCAATACGTCAATTTGCTGGCACTGGACGAACAGTTAAAGATCGCGACGAACACATCAGCCAATTACAAGGAATCCCTGCGTATTATCGATTTGCAATTCAAATATGGCGTCACCTCCCAGATGACTGTCGCACAGGCCGCTTCGCAATATGAAACAGCCCAAAGCCAGATTCCGCAGATATTGCACAATATCACCCAGACGGAAAACGCCATCAATATCCTTCGTGGACGCAATCCGGGACCGGTACAACGGGGTTCGACACTGGCAACACTGAAAACGCCGGTCGTCCCGGCCGATTTGCCGTCAAACCTGCTCCTGCGCCGTCCGGATATTCTCTCGGCTGAACAGGATCTGGTGGCCGCCAATGCCATGATCGGGGCGACACGCGCCATGTACTTTCCGACGATTTCACTGACGGGCGCATTCGGCACCTCAAGTGAACACCTCCGCAATCTCTGGAAAGGACCTGCGAAAACATGGAGTTTTGCCGGTGCCATCTCGCTGCCGATCTTTCAGGGTGGTTCCATCTATTCTCAAGTGAAACAGGCCGAAGCGGGACAGCGCGCCGCACTGGCCCAGTACGAAGGTGCCGTCCAGTCAGCCTTTGCCGACGTCGACAATGCCCTTTCGTATCGCCAGCGCGTAAACGAACAACTGGACAAGGAAACGCGGCTTGTCGACCAGCTCAAAGATTATTCACGACTGGCGAAACTCCAGTACGATGAGGGCTATTCCGCCTATTCTGTCGTCCTTCAGGCCGACCAGTCCCTTTTCCCTCGCCAGTTGACGCTCGCCCAGTTACGCGCTTCGTCGCTGAACTCGGTCGTGGGAGTATACAAATCGATGGGCGGTGGATGGATCGATCAGGCGGATGTGAAAACACCGCAAACAGTCAGGAATTGATACTTGCACCAGAGAGGACCTGAACGGCCGGGCAAAATGTGCCACAAAAAAACGGAAATTTTTCTTTTGCTTTAAAATGATGCTCACCTGAAATATTCATCCGTTTTTTATCATTTTCCCGGAGCCTCGCTTTATGTGTCTGATCGTTTTTGCCTGGCATGTCATGCCCGACGTTCCACTGGTCGCCGCATCGAACCGGGATGAGTTTTATGCACGTCCTGCCCTTCCCGCCCATCGCTGGGAAGACCATCCTGAAATTTATGCCGGCCGTGATCTGGAAGGTGGCGGAACATGGCTCGGAGTCGCGGACAGATCCGGACAAAAAGGCAGCCGCTTTGCTGCCCTGACCAACGTGCGGATGCCTCACCTGATGAAAGACGACGCACCGACACGAGGACTCCTGGTCAGCGATTATCTGGCGTCTTCCCTTTCACCTGAAGAATACATCCGGGATATCAAACACGAAGCACATCACTACAACGGTTTCAATCTGGTCGTCGGTGACGCCGATACCCTGATCTGGTATTCGAACTATGGGCTGATGAATCCGAAAAACGGCACGCCACTTGAACCGGGCATTTACGGCTTGTCCAACGCCCTGTTGAACGATCCCTGGCCAAAGGTCGTCAGGACCCGCGCCCAGTTCGGTTGTCTTTTGGGGGTCGGCGCACCTGAAGACGCCTACTTTGAAATGTTGTCGGACACGACCACCGTTCCCGACAAACTCCTGCCGCGTACCGGCGTCCCCTATGAATGGGAAAAGCTCCTTTCCGCCGTATGTATCCAGTCTGCCGAATACGGAACCCGCGCATCGACACTCGTAGAATTGTATAATAATGGTCCTGCTACCCTTCACGAACGTGTGATTCGTTAGGCTACATTATCGATAAGCGGAAAAAACAATGATTTGGGAAGAACTGACCCATCAGCTTGAGTCATTATCAAAAGAAAATCTGATCCGGAACCGGAGAACGCTGGAAACGTCCTGCGGGACACATGCTGTCGTTAACGGTCATTCCATACTCGCCTTTTGCAGCAACGATTATCTGGGGCTGGCCTCTCATCCCGTCCTGGCTAACGCCGTCTGCGAATCGGCCCGGCAGTGGGGAACCGGTTCCGGTGGTTCACACGTTGTGAGCGGGCATATGACCCCGCACGACCGGCTGGAAAAAGCGCTGGCCGATTTCGTCGGTGCCGAGCGCGCCCTCTTTTACAGCACCGGTTACATGGCAAACGTCGGTGTGGTGCCGACTCTTGTCGGCCGTGGTGACGCCGTCTTTGCCGACCGGCTGAACCACGCCTCCCTGATCGATGCCGTCCAGCTTTCACGTGCCGACCATCGCCGTTACGCACATTGCGACATGGCGCAACTGGAAAAAATGCTCTCCGAAAGCACGGCCCCACGCAAACTGATTCTCTCTGACGCGGTTTTCAGCATGGATGGCGATCTGGCTCCCATCAATGAGCTTTTTGAACTGGCTGAAAAATACGATGCATGGCTCGTACTTGACGATGCGCACGGGTTTGGCGTACTGGGCAAGGAAGGCCGTGGTTCACTGAATCATTGCAATCTGCCTTTCCATCCGCGACTGGTTTATATCGGTACGCTGGGAAAAGCGGCTGGCGTCTCGGGTGCATTCATTGCGGGCTCGAACACCGTCATCGAATGGCTCATGCAACGTTCCCGTTCTTACATTTTCACGACGGCAACCAGTCCTGTCGTGGCGTCTGCCATCCTCGCCAGTCT
>JAHYZB010000020.1:0-7207 GCA_019424645.1 Oxalobacter formigenes | reverse complement strand
GCTGATCGAACAGGGTGACGACCGCCGTAGCCATCTGCAAGCCCTGATCGTCCAGTTGAGCGACGGTCTTGAAAACACCCGATGGAAATTGCTGCCATCTTTTACGGCCATCCAGCCGGTCGTGGTCGGTGAAAACGATGCTGTACTGAATATATCGGCAAAACTGGCCGAACGCGGAATCTGGGTACCCGCCATCCGGCCGCCAACTGTTCCCAAAGGCAGTGCCCGCTTGCGGATCTCCCTTTCCGCGGCGCATACTGATGAACATGTTGCACAGCTCGTTCATGCATTAAAGGAAATATAATGACCACTCTGGCTTTCTGGCATGGCTGGGGAATATCGCCTGACGTTTTTACTCCATTCATTACCGAACTGAAAAAAAATGTGCCTGACAATATCCATTTTCAGGCTATGCCTTTGCCAGGCTATGACGGAACCCCTCTGCCCGAAGGGAATCCTTGCGAAGTCTGGGTTGATGCGATGATGAAAAACATTCCCGGACCGGTTGTTTTGTGCGGCTGGTCGATGGGAGCTATTCTGGCCATGTCTGCAGCCCTTCGTTATCCGGATCTGGTCGACAAGCTGATTCTCTTCGGAGCGACCCCCTGTTTTGTTGAAAAACCGGATTGGGAAAATGCCGTTTCATTTTTAACCGGCCATCAATTCCGCACAGATGTGGAAAACGATATGCATCGCACATTGCGGCATTTCGTTTCACTGTTCAACCATCAGGACAAGAATGCCCGAAATATCGTCAGACAACTATTGGCGTTGCCAATATCGCCACTACCCGTACTGGAAGCTGGCCTCGATTATCTGGCAAAAATGGATTTGCGTTCACAGGTTGCCAAAATTCATCAGAAAACCCTGCTGATTCATGGTGCTTTCGATCCTCTTATGCCGGTGGAAGCGGCTCGCTGGCTGGCCCGGATATTGCCGGATGCTATCCTGCACATCCTGCCTGATGTTGCCCACGCCCCGTTTTTATCCCAGCCTGTGCAATGCGCGGCACTGGTGAAAGAATTTTTGAGCCAATGACGATGGATAAGGAAAAAGTCTGTCAGGCATTCGGACGCGCGGCGGCCTCCTACGATATCTTTGGCCGTTTTCAGCGTGAGGTCTGTGAACGGATGCTTTGCCTGTTGCCGGAACGTTTGCCTGCCGGTTTCAAGCCGTCAAAACTGCTCGATGCGGGCTGTGGCACCGGATTTGGGTCACAATGCCTCAAATGCTTCTGGCCTGATGCAGAACTGACCGGATGTGACCTTTCACAGGAAATGGTCGACAGGATGCACGAAAAAGGATTTTCAGCCGTTGCTGGCGATCTGGAAAAGATGCCATTTGATTCGGAAAGCTTCGATTTCATCTGGTGTTCCCTTGCACTGCAATGGTGCCATCCAGCCGTCGTCTTTCCGGAATTGCACCGTGTGCTTGAAAACAATGGCCTCCTGTATTTCACGACGCCTGTGCCCGGAACCCTGGCCGAAATTGATTTCGCTTTTTCCGGAATGGACCACTCGAATCGTGTTTTGCCTTTTCATACGCCTGAAGAACTTGAAAATCATCTACAGCAGGCCGGGTTTGCCGATATTGAATTACACACGGAAAAACACGTCATGCATTACCCCGATTTCCGCTCGGTCATCGACTCGATACGGGGTGTCGGCGCACATCAGAGCGTTCATAAACGGCAACCCCTGATGGGAAAAACGGCCTGGAAAACCGCAGAGGAAAGATATGAAAGTTTTCGGGATGAATCAGGCCTGCCCTTGACTTATGAACTGGTTTACGGCTTTGCCATCGCAAAAAAATAAACCGGAACACCTGACCCAATTGACCACTCAAAAGATTTTCCTGTGATCGGTCGCCGACAACAGGCGCGTCACTTTCGGCGGAGCGCTAGCGTTGTGGTAAGCCCTTGCCTCATCCCTGACTTCGCGGTCGGCCACCGTCATGCGTTCACGCTGGCGCAGCATGTCGATCATCGACTCGATCATGTAAAACTCGACCATGACACCATGCCGGTCAATGTCGTTGAACAGTTCCCACATATAGCCACCGTTTCGCTGCCTGATCTCACCAAGCCGCTGCATGATTTCGATAAAAGCGTCCGTATCTTCCGGTTTGACATGGTACTCGATAGTAATCATGATAGGACCTTCGTGCATCTCTATGTCCCGGGGAATGGGCATGCTCCAGTCGTGAGGGAACGGCGTCAGATCGTCCTCGTCGTTCAGTCCGACATAAAAACGCCAGGAAACCGCAATTCCGATAAAGAGGCAAACAGAAGCAATCACGAGCGCTATCTGAATGGTCAGCATGCCCGCCACCTGCCCCCAGATCACACTACCGCCTGCCATGCCGCCTGTAAAAACGATCCAGAAAAATGCCAGCCCACGTGCCCTCACCCATCCCGGCAAGGTGATCTGCGCAGCTGTCATCAGAGCCGATGCCGTCATCATCCATGAAATGCCGATAGCGAGCATCGCACCGCAAGCGGCAATCACACTGTCGCTCGCCGCGAGAGCAAGCATGCCAAGACCATACACAGCGGATGCGCAACGAATGATCGTATCCCGTGTAACAATCCGGATCAGGCGAGGCATCAATGTTGCACCAGTGATGGCGCCTACGCCAATGCATCCCAGCAGCAAACCGTAAGTACCCGGACCGCTTTGAAGTTCATGACGGACAATCAGGGGCATCAGTGCCCATGAAGCGCTGGCGAAAACAAAAAAACAGCATCCCCTGATCATGACAGCGATAAGCGTCTTTGAATGCCGTGCATAACGCAATCCGGCCTTGATGGCGGAAATCAGGTGCTCAGACGGCAATTCGCTCTGGACAACATTCCGTTTCCAGCGGATCGTCAAAAACGTGACGACCACGTAAAAAGTCGCGTTCGTCAGAAAAACAGCGCCGGAACCGGCTGCCGCCACGATGATTCCGGCAATGGCAGGCCCGACGGAACGGGCGATATTGATGGCGATGCTGTTCAAGGCAACGGCAGACTGGAGTTCTTCCCGTGGAACGAGTTCGGGAATGACGGCTCCCCATGCCGGCATCATCATGGCTAGCCCTACGCCAAGAAAGAATGTGAAAACCAGTAACAGGATGGCATTGGTCAAACCGGTCAGAGTCAGAATACCGAGCACACCGGCACAGCAGGCCAGCCAGATCTGGGTACCGATAAGAAAGCGGCGCCTGTCGACAATGTCGGCAAGCGCACCTGCCGGAATGGCCAGCAGGAAGAACGGCGTACTGGTCGCTGCCTGAACGAGCGATACCATGACTGGAGTCGGCGCCAGAGTCGTCATCAGCCACCCTGCGCCCACATCCTGCATCCAGGAAGCGATATTCACGAACAGGATGGCGATCCACAGCATGCGGAACACCGGATGGCGCATTGGCGTCCAGGCTCCGATCTGGCTTTCCTTGTGAATGGGATCACTGGTGGCAGCTGGCATATTCCGGTAAAACCGTTTCTTTTCAAAATGACGAATAGTCGTCGACACTCATACAATATCACTCATCGATTCCGTTTTGATTCCATAAAACCAAAAAACGGAAAATACAGATGTGCCTAAGAGACGGATTTTCATATTCGTCACCACAAGCCAATATTTTTACGCCATATCCGGAGAGGCCGGGGTCTCTTCCGCCTTCTCCTCTTCCCGTTTCTTCAGTTCGTCAAAGTAATCGGCAAGTGTCTGTTCCAGTCCATAATCGATAAGATTGTCCACTTCCTGCGTAAGGGAATCTTCATCAGTGCCGGTAAAAACGAACTGATGATAGACGTCAGCCAGCGTAATCGAATCCGCATCCCCGATCCACCGCCATTCCTGAGGCGTGCGTTTCTTGAACGAAAAGGTGCTTATCCAGGAGCGTTTGACCGTATTTGCCCATCCTATTTTTTCGAAAACGGTCAGGCAATTCTCTACTTCACCGACAGAAAGATGCGTTTGCATTTCTATTTCCGTCCGGAAAACGACTCCTTGCGAGCGATATAAAACACCGATGATTTTGATGGCATCGGAAAACTGGCTGCCGATCGCAGGCGTAGCATTCCACCGGCCATTACGGATTTCCGGCAACAGCGCGGCAACCATGCCACCCAAAAGCATGATCAGACAACTGATATAAATCCACATCATGAAAATCGGAAAAGCCGCGAGCGCACCGTATATCCTTTCGTATGTACTGAAATTGACGATGAAAAATGCAAAGGCTCGTATGGCGATTTCAAACGCTATCCCTGAAAAAATGCCTCCTGCCGCCGCGTCTTTCCATAAAACAAGCCGGTTCGGGACGCCCCGGTACAAAAGCGTGAAGGCAATAGCCGTCCAGAAAATGGAAATCAGCGAAGACGATACCGAATTCAGAAACGGCAGATTGGCAACCATCCCATGCGCCGCCAGAACGAGATGGGAGGTCAGATAAATCGAAATACCCAGGAGCAAAGGCCCGAAAATAGCGATTCCGATATACATCACGATACGTTTTACGATCGGGCGCGGCGTAATGACATGCCAGATGTGATTGAAAGTGCTTTCAATCAGTGAAATCGTCATCAGTGCCGTCACCACCAGAGTCACACCGCCGATAATCGATACATTGGCCGCATTCGCGGCAAACGTCGTCAGGTTGCTCAGGATGATATGCGCCGTGGATGCCGGAATCATTCCCTGAGAGAAATAGGTTTCCAGAGTGTCCTGAAGGGAACCGAATTCGGGAAAAGTCGTGAAAATCGCCAACACGATCGCCAGCATCGGGACAATGGAAAGGAGAATCGTAAAGCTGATATTACCGGCCACATCGGTAAGATTGTTTTCCGCCAGCCGTTTTCCGCAATACTTTGCAATCGCCTTGAGTTTGTCCTTGCGGGTCAGCTCGGATCGCTCATGCGAATTTTCTATGGTGTTTGATATGAGATCGCTCGGGTTCATGAAAACATTTTAAGATGAAACAGCTTGCAAGGTCATTGGAAAACATGTTTTATCATGTGAAGAAAAGGCCAATTTTGATTTTTTGCCCTTTTTGTCGCTTTCCTCTGGCAATTTGCCTTTTTTAAGGCGAAAATCACGAAACGGATTCACGACAAAAACCATTCCCATGACACAGCCATCTTTTATCGAACTCTGCAAAAAACTGATTGGCAGCGACCACGTCATTACCGATCCCGCAAAAATGCTTCCCTTTGTGACCGACTACCGAAAACGGTTCACCGGAAAGGCTCTGGCCGTCGTTTTCCCTGTACATACCCAACAGGTAGCCGATGTCATCAAACTGTGCAAACTGCACAAGGTTCCTGTCGTTCCCCAGAGTGGCAATACCGGTCTCGTACTGGGCAGTGTCCCGGATGAATCGGGCAAGGCGATCGTGCTCTCGTTAAAAAGGATGAACCGGATTCGTGAAATCGATGCCAATAATAATACGATGACTGTCGAGGCAGGCTGTATCCTCGACAATGTCCATACCACAGCAGCGGAAGCGAACCTGATGTTCCCGCTGAAACTGGCCTCTTCGGGCTCCTGCATGATCGGGGGCAATCTGGGCGCCAATGCCGGTGGAACATCAGTCTTGCGTTACGGGACTGCCCGCGACCTGTGTCTCGGTCTGGAAGTGGTCACGGCAGATGGCGACGTCTGGAATGGCCTGTATAAATTACGCAAGAACAATACGGGATACGATCTCCGCGATCTCTTTATCGGCTCTGAAGGAACACTCGGGATAATAACGGCAGCCGTCCTGAAGCTTTTTCCGCGTCCCAAAGCGCAACAGACTGCTTTTGCCGCTGTCAAATCGCCTGAAGACGCATTGAAGCTTTTGTCACTCGCACAACGTTTCTGTGGCGATTCCCTGACAGCTTTCGAACTGATATCCCGTTATAGTCTCGAGCTGGTTACCCGGCATTTTCCGGAAATACTCTCGCCCCTTCCATTTGAGCATCCATGGTATGTATTGCTCGAGTTATCCGATGCCGAATCGGACGACCATGCTGCCCGGCAGTTCGAAAAACTGCTTGAATATGCCATCGGAAAAGACGTTATCAGTGACGCCGCTGTTGCCCAGACACTTTCACAATCCCGAACGATGTGGCGGCTGAGGGAAAACATTTCGGCGGCGCAGGCCAAAGAAGGCAAGAATGTCAAACATGATATCGCCGTACCGACGTCCCTGTTTGCGGAATTCATCGAAACGGCTGACCGTTTGCTCGAACAGTATTTTCCAGGTTGCCGCTTGGTGACATTTGGACATCTGGGCGATGGAAGCCTTCATTACAACGTCGCTGCCCCCAAAGATGTTTCAGACGAATCATTCCTGTCTCATCAGGCTGAAATCAACCGGATCGTTTACGATTGCGTAAACCAGTTCAAGGGCGTCATTTCCGCAGAACATGGTCTGGGAGCCTTGAAAAACGTGGAAAATGCATCTTACAAGAGCGGATCGGAAAACAGGCTGATGAAAACCCTTAAAAAGGCACTCGATCCTGACAATCTGATGAATCCGGGCAAAGTATTGCCTTAACAATACTTCATGCCTGTAGGGATTTTTCAGAGGCAAAGACTTTTTTGATCTTCACCAGTTCGACTGCCAGAAAATCACTGGCTGCGGCCGCGCTCATCGGACGGGAGAAGTAATGTCCCTGAATGGCCGTGCAGCCGGTTTCTTTAAGGAATTCCAGCTGCTTGATATTTTCAACACCTTCGGCAATCGTCGTAATGCCCAGATTTTGGGCAAGCGATACGATGGCACTCACAATCGCCATATTTTCCGGATCATGCGGAACGTTCTGTATGAACGAACCGTCGATTTTCAGGCTGTACGCGGCAAATCGTTTGAGATAAGCCAGCGAGGAATATCCTGTTCCGAAATCGTCGATCGAAACCTTGATACCCCGTTCCTTGAGACTGTCGATAATGACGATGGCCGATTCCGGTTTTTCCATCGCAACGCTTTCCGTCAATTCGAGTACAAGGTGTTTCGGGTCCAGATCGTTTTCCTCCAGAATCTCGGAGATCTGCTCTGTCAGTCGGCGGTCACGGAACTGGATCGCGGAAAGATTGACCGAAACCATCAGCCTGTCATTGCCGGCATCGACCCATTCTTTCAATTGTCTGATAACTGACCGCAAAATCCATTCACCAATCGGGATGATCTGGCCGTTAGACTCAGCTACCGGTATGAATTCCTCTGGTGAAATGGA
>JAHYZB010000002.1:4520-6792 GCA_019424645.1 Oxalobacter formigenes | reverse complement strand
GAACTGGGACGATCCATGAAAGGCGGTCCGACCGCCATCGTTTGTCAGGGTGCCAACCCCGGCCTCGTCTCGGGATTTTTGAAACAGGCGCTGCTTGACGTCGCTGCAGACAACGGCATCACCGACAGGCCCACGACAAAAGAACAGTGGGCAAACCTTGCCCGACAGCTCGGCATCAAAACCATTCACGTTGCCGAGCGCGATACCCAAAATACATCCGTCCGTAAAAAACGAAATGAATTCGTCAATACATGGTCTATCGACGGTTTCATCGGCGAAGGATTGCAGCCCGCCGAACTCGGCTGGGGTACACATGAAAAACACTGGCCGGTTGATGCCGGCAAACATGCATCCGGATGCAAGGCCGCAATTTACCTCAACACGCCGGGCGCAAGCGTCAAGGTACGCAGCTGGACACCACTTGAAGGCCCGTATCACGGCTTTCTGATCACCCATTCCGAATCGATCTCGATTGCCGATTACCTGACCGTTCGCGAAAACGGCAAAATCGTTTATCGCCCGACAGTACATTATGCCTATCATCCATGTGACGACGCCGTATTGTCCATGCATGAACTGGCCGGAAAAAACTGGCAGGAACAGCCCGTCAAACGCCTCATGCGTGATGAAATTGAAGAAGGCTTCGATGAACTGGGTGTTTTGCTGATGGGTAATGAAAAAGGCGTTTACTGGCTTGGATCGCACCTCACCATCGAGCAGGCCAGAAAAAGCACCCCCCACAACAATGCTACCAGCCTTCAGGTAGCGGCAGGCGTTCTCGCCGGTGTCATCTGGGCTATCAATAATCCCGACATGGGCGTTATCGAACCGGACGATATCGACCATGAACGCATGCTTGAAATCGCTCGTCCTTTCCTTGGCGAAATCGTCGGGTCCTACGGAAAATGGACACCACTGGAAAACAGGAACTGGCCATTTGAAGAAGACGTCGACATGAGTGACCCATGGCAATTCAGGAATATCCGGGTTGCCTGCTGATTGACAAAACAGCCATCAATCAAAAAAAGCCGCCATGAATTTCATGGTGGCTTTTTCAATTTCTGGTACTCATGACAAATAATGACAAAATCAGATAGCTATCTTGTGCTTTCGGCCACCTGTTTCATAAAAACGTTCCGCCCTTAAAAAAGCCAGCGCTTCAGGCAAGGCGAAATGGGCGGGAAAAGTCGACTGCAAGCGTTTGCACTTGCGTGAACGCGCAAAAAACTTTGCCTCTTCCACCAGCTGATGCGCTATTTTCCTGCGGCGGTAGTCGGGACAGACATATAACTTGTCGAGAATGGCGTAAGGTTCTTCACGCAACTGGACTGGCATTTGAAACACCGAAACAAACCCCAGCGGATGACCCTTTGGTGTTGTTGCCATCAAAACGGCATAATCGGGCATATCGAGAAACCGGAGCAGCTCTTCCCCGATTTTTTCCGGATCGGCTTCAAAACCGTTCAGACTGGCGCAAATTGCCACTTCATTCCAGAATTTCGCCGTCAGCCTGACCAGATCGCGCAGCTGCGACTCATCCGCCTTTTTAATAACAACGCTCATTACTTCCAGTTACACCCGCCACTGTACGCGGCCTGTTTTTCGAAAGGTTTGGCCACAGCGACTCTTTCATCACTGTCCTTGCGTTTGACATAGGCGATCTGGTTGTCCTTGTCTTCCGCAATCATGTATTCCACACCCGGAGCCAGATTGGCTTCGATCCGGTAACAGCGCAAGTCTTCAGGGTATACGATATGGCCACCCTGTATGTTCATGGCTCCGATGACATGCTTGCCTGACGTCAGGACATACACGACATTTTCATAAGGGTTCGGTGTGTCGGCCAGATCGATATGCTTGCCGTCCAGACTGCGGAAGAAAAGGGAACCTTCCTGAAGAATTGCCGTTTCAGAAGGCTGGTTCAGGGGAGCGCCACCAATGGCGATCTGCCTTGGTTTTGAACAGGCCGCCAGCAGGACAAATGAAAAAAGAACAAGAACTTTACATGAAATACGCATAACCTATCCATTCAACTGGAACGAACGGTCTTTTTGTAAAACTTCCAGAGACCGCCAAGCAAGAGCGGAACGACCGCCGCGGCAATACCGAGCAGAACAATCGTATTCAAATGATCGCGGATAATCGGAATATTGCCGAAAAAATATCCTCCGAGAACCAGCCCGACCACCCAGACAATCGCACCGACTACATTGTAAATCTGGAATTTTAACAGATGCATTTCCGAAACACCGGCAACGAAAGGCGCAAACGT
>JAHYZB010000002.1:0-4510 GCA_019424645.1 Oxalobacter formigenes | reverse complement strand
CCTGACAAGCGGTACAAAGCGGCACATCGTAATCGTTTTGCCACCATGCTTTTCGAAAAAGACCTGAGTCATCATCAGGGCCTTTTTATCGATCCACCTGTAGTTTTTCGTAAAAACCGCCCTGCCGATCTTTCTTCCGATAAAGTAATTCAGATTGTCGCCCGTGACTGCCGCGATAATCAGCAAAATCATCAGCAACTCGACACTCATTGCACCGGTCGCACAGAAAGCGCCACCGATGAACAACAAAGTGTCTCCTGGAAGAAAAGGCGCGACAACCAGACCCGTCTCGCAAAAAATAATCGCAAACAGGATCACATAAACCCAGATACCGTATTGCGCAATAATCGTTCCCAAGACTTTATCGACATGCAGGATGATGTCGAAAAATTGCATGATGTCCATGACAGGCCAGAAAAAAGAAGTGAATTTGAAACCGTAACTGGGAAGTATAGAAGAAAAGCGTGTCAAACAAATGAAAAACATGCAAAATTTCTAATTATTTTTTGAGCAATAACATCAAAAAAAGAGACTGAAATAAAATTCAGGTGCCGAACGAGCCTTTTCATTAATATTTCCTTATGCACAGTTATCGATAAACCTTATTTCTTTATTGTCCGGTGAATACTTTATAATTCCTTTCATGACAAACGATACCGTACAAACCGATCAGTCCATTCAACGTACCTCGTCGATTCAACTGTTATCCGATACGCTGATTTCCCAGATTGCGGCAGGTGAGGTAGTCGAAAGACCCTCCGCTGTCGTCAAGGAACTGCTCGAGAATGCAGTGGATGCCGGTTCCACCCAAATCGAGATCCGGCTTGAAAACGGCGGCATCAAGCGGATAGCCATCATCGACAATGGCTGTGGCATCCCCCCTGACCAGCTTCGGCTGGCATTGACACGTCACGCCACTTCCAAAATCGCGTCCTTAAACGATCTAGAAAACGTCGCGACGCTGGGATTTCGCGGTGAAGCGCTGGCATCCATCGCCTCCGTCGCCGACCTGACCCTGCAATCGAGAACGGCCGACGAACCTCATGCATGGCAAATGAGAGGAAACGATCCGTCAGGTACATTGACGCCCTGCTCCGGCAGTTTCGGCACGAGCGTCGATGTTCATGAGCTTTACTCCAATACACCGGCACGCCGTAAATTTCTGAAATCAGAGCAAACTGAATACGGGCACTGCGCGGAAGTTGTCCGCCGTATCGCACTGGCACAACCGGGCATCCGCTTTACCCTCATGCATAACGGCAAGGCAACAGCCCAGTGGAATGCCCATAATCTGTCGCAACGATGCAATCAGGTACTGGGCGAGCCATTCGCGCAAAGCCAGCTCCCCATCGACATTACTGTTGGCGAAGGGGCCAACAGCCTGAGACTGTACGGCTTCATCGGCCAGCCCACCGCGTCCAGAACCCGTGGCGACATGCAATATTTCTATGTCAATGGCCGTTTCGTCCGTGATCGCCTGTTGACCCACGCTGTGCGTGCCGCCTATGAAGACGTCCTGCACGGCAACCGATACCCGGCCTACCTCCTCTACCTGACACTCGATCCATCGCTTGTGGACGTCAATGTCCATCCTGCCAAAATCGAAGTCCGGTTCCGGGACAGCCGTTCGATCCATCACTTCATCCACCAGTCTGTCAGCCGTGCACTGGCACAAACGATGGAACCACAGACAGCAGCAGACGATTCAATTGACTATGCGGGGACACCTGCACGGAGCCCGGTATCCTGGCACAGTAACGTCCCTTCACCCGTTTCCTATCGGGTCGAACAAGAAACAGCAGCATACGGGGCACTGTTCAGACAAACCAGCGAACCGGGTACCTTAAATTCCAGCCCTCATCCAATTCCTGCAACGGAATTGTCTGATCTTTTCAAGACAAGTGAAAAAACGGAAGAAGACTTTCCTCTCGGCTTTGCTCTCGCACAGTTGCATGACATCTACATCCTCGCCCAGAACAGACAGGGACTGGTCCTGGTTGACATGCACGCTGCTCACGAACGGATCGTTTATGAAAAACTCAAAACGGCACTGGATGAAAAAACGCTCCAGACACAGACATTGCTTATCCCCGTCACGCTGAAAGTTTCAGAAGTCGAAGCGGGGACCGCTCTCGAAAACAGGGAACCCCTTCAGGAACTGGGATTTGACATCTCTGCCTTAACCCCAGAAACCATCGCCATCAGAACTGTACCGACATTGCTGCGTGAAGCCGATACGGCAAATGCGATCCGTAACATCCTGCGCGATATGCACGAGTACGGCACGTCCGCCATCGCGAAAGAAAAACGGAACGAACTGCTGGCTACTGTCGCGTGTCACAACGCTGTCCGTGCCAACCGCTCTCTGACCATTCCCGAAATGAATGCCCTGCTGCGCCAGATGGAACAGACCGAACGTGCCGACCAGTGTAACCACGGGCGACCGACATGGACACAACTGGGCTTGTCCGAACTGGATGCCCTTTTCTTGCGTGGACAATGATCTCAGGACTAAAAAACGGGACGCGAAGAAATAACATCACTCAAATAACACATGAAAAGAGAATGGCAATGAAAACAAAACTCATGACTGCCACACTGGCCGGATTATTGCTTTCCAGCTCAGCTTTCGCCGGCCAATACGCCACTGCCCTGGGAAAATGCATGTACGACAATACAAACGCCGCTGACAAGACGACATTGACACAATGGGCATTCGTTACACTGGGCAAAACCGATGCAGCCAAATCAGTGGCTACCATCCCTGCAGCAAAAACAAATGCAGTTGACCAGCAGACCAAAAAACTGGTCACCAGACTGGTCGCCACATCCTGCAGCAAAGAAGCCACACAGGTGGCCTTGCACGAATCCACTACCGGCTTACAGGATGCGGTAGTCGCAATCAGTTCGCGAATGATCGCAGACCAGATCAAATCCCAGGCGAAAAACAGTTTTTCGAACTCCCTGATCTCTACGGAAAATTCAGAACAACTGATAGAAGCAGGCAAAGCATTGAAAAACCTTTTCCAGAAATAAAAACAAACGGAAAAAATACCTTATCCACGACAATAAGCCGTCGGCATCATTCATGACGGCTCATTTCACAAAAGATCCCTTATTTTTCCGGCACAACCGGAAAAACAGATATTGGGCATTCCATATTGCCATCCGTGAAAAACACATGAATAATCTGCACTTTCAAATCATTTCCCTTCAATGATTCTTTCTCCTTCATAACATGACGGAAACCAGACCATCTATCATCGCCATCATGGGACCGACCGCATCGGGAAAAACCGCTGCGGCACTTGAAATCGCCCAAAAGATCCCGTCAGAGATCATTTCCGTCGATTCCGCACTCATTTACCGTGAAATGGACATCGGTACCGCCAAACCGCCACAGGAAGAACTGGCAAGCGTTCCCCATCACCTGATCGACATTATCGATCCGACCGAAACCTATTCAGTCGCCCAGTTCCGTGAAGACACCTTGCGCCTGATAAATGAAATACAGAAAAGAGGCAAACTCCCCCTGCTGGTCGGTGGCACCATGCTCTACTTCAAGGGACTGTCTAGTGGTCTTGACGACCTGCCGGGCGCCAACCCTGAAATACGCGCAAGACTCGACGAAGAAGCCGCGCAAATAGGATGGCCTGCTATGCACGTCAAACTGGCAAGCCTCGATCCCGTCACGGCCGACAGATTGAAACCCAACGATGCCCAGCGCATACAACGCGCCCTTGAAATCATCGAACTGACTGGAAAACCACTATCCGAACTTCACTCCGGACAACAGGCACAATCACTCCCCTTCGATATTATTCCTATCGCACTGGAACCATCTGACAGAATCAAACTGCACGAACGCATTGCCTTGCGTTTCGATCTGATGCTGCAAGATGACCTGTTGATCGAAGAAGTCCGCAAACTGCGCAAACGTGGTGACTTGCACCCCGGCATGCCATCCATGCGTTGCGTCGGCTATCGCCAGACATGGCAATACCTTGACGGGGAATTCGACAGAAAAGCACTGCGTGAAAAAGGCATCGCCGCTACTCGTCAACTCGCCAAGCGCCAGCTCACATGGCTACGTTCGATGCCAGAACGCATTTCTATCGATTGCCTTTCACCCAGTGCCTTGTCAGAGATCATGATAAATGTCGAGAGCGCCCTCTAAAAAACGCATGGACATGACGCTGAAATATTTCCAACACTCCAATAAAAATCTGCAAAAACTTCCTTGACAATTTCTTCTGAAACCATCAGAATAGCAGGCTACTTGGTGATATAGCTCAGCTGGTTAGAGCACAGCACTCATAATGCTGGGGTCGGTGGTTCAAGTCCACCTATCACCACCAAATAAGACATTTATAGCAAGCAGTTCTTGTGAATATTCAGATGAGTTTGCTATAATTACAAGTCTTGGCCTGGTAGCTCAGTCGGTAGAGCAGAGGATTGAAAATCCTCGTGTCGGTGGTTCGATTCCGCCCCGGGCCACCAGATTTAAAAG
>JAHYZB010000019.1 GCA_019424645.1 Oxalobacter formigenes | reverse complement strand
AGGGTTCCAGCGTGACATACAACTCACAATCGGGCAAGCGGTAATTCCCGCAAAACCTTGCTGCATTTCTCAAAGCGACGATTTCCGCATGGGCAGTAGGATCGTGAGCCGTGATAGGCTGGTTGAAACCACGTGCAATAATCTGTCCGTCCAGCACGACAACGGCCCCGACAGGGACTTCACCAGCCTCCTCCGCCAGTGCAGCCTGCGCCAGCGCTTCCCGCATGAAAATCTCATCTGTCATCGACAGGACCGGCCGTCACTTCGGCCCAGCAATTCGGGGTTTCGTAAATCCGGATGCTTTTCAGAACCAGTTTGTCACCGTAAACCCCTTCATAGACGTCTTTCAGTGTTTCAAAAGCGATCTGTGCCAGATTTTCGGCTGTCGGGACACGATCGAGAACGACCGTTTTGTGGTTTGGAAGGCTGTCAAGAAACTGGCGAACCGGCATATCGTTTTCATAAACGAGAAAAGCATGATCCCAATGCGAAACCAGATAAGTTTCGGCAAGTTTTTTCACTTCTGAAAAATCGAGAATCATGCCGTTACTTGAATCGCCATCCTTTTTGCGTGTGTCGCCTTCAAGCGTAATATGCAATACGTAACGGTGCCCGTGCAGATTGCGGCACTGGCTGTGATGGTCGGGAATCCGGTGCCCGGCATCGAATTCGAGTTTTCTGGTAATGGTCAACATGAAAAATCAGGGTATCTGTAAGTATTTATGCGTTTGCAAACTCAATTTCCATTTCGGATTTTGCAAACAGGTATCAATCGCTATTTTAACGTTTTGTGTCCGATTTTCACCATCCATTGGCTGAATGTAAAAATGGGTAAAAGCCAGACCTTCGTAATCAGCCAGATTCTGGCCGGGCTGTGGAATAACCACCTTCAGTTCGTCACCACCTGAAACAGTCAGCTCCGAACCGGCTTTCGGGCTGACACAGACCCAGTCGATTCCCTCCGGAACGGTAATTGTCCCGTTCGTTTCGATAGCAATCTCAAACCCTTTGCCATGTATGGCATCGATCAGTGCCCTGTCCAGTTGCAATAAAGGCTCACCCCCGGTAAACACGACATAACGGTTCTGCAGAAAACCGTCTGGCCATAACGATTCAATGAAAGAAGACAGATCATCTGCCCGCGCAAATTTTCCACCATTCACCCCATCCGTACCGACAAAATCCGTATCGCAGAAACGGCAGACAGAACGGGAACGGTCGTCCTCACGACCCGACCAGAGATTGCAACCGGAAAAACGGCAGAAAACGGCAGGGCGCCCGCTTCGGGCGCCCTCCCCTTGTAAAGTGTAGAAAATTTCCTTAACGCTATAGGTCAAAACAATATCCCGGCAATCATCCGTTAAAAGGATAATTTGGTATTCTCTCACCTATTGGATTATTAGTCATCGTTTTGGTCACATGGCTTTTCATCGTTCCTGTCACATTTCCATCGGGATTTCTTGATGCCGCCAGTAGTTCTTCGAATTCTTCATCATTAACCGGGCCAGAAATGTAATAACCCTGACCGAAATCACAATTGAAAGACGCCAGCATGCGCAACTGTGCAAGCGTTTCGACGCCTTCTGCAATGACAGCGATATCCAGTTTATGAGCCATTACGGTCATCGCTTCACACAAGACCCGGTCTTCTTCACTTGTCGTCAGATTCTTGACGAACATCTGATCGATTTTGACGTAGTCGATGTCGAGTTTCTTCAGGTAGGCCAGGGAAGAATAACCTGTGCCGAAATCGTCCAGTGCCACCTCAATACCTGCGTCGCTCAAGGCAAGAAGCTGATTGCTGGTATGCTCGTCAATATCCAGCAAAAGTCCTTCCGTTATTTCGACGACAATCGCTTCAGGTGGCAGATTCAGGCTCTTCAAATGGGCAAACCAGACATTCGTATCGATTCCTTCATTCTTGAACTGGACCGGAGAAATATTCACGCTGACCTGAAAATCCGGAACATACTTTCTCCATTTCGACGCCGCCTTGGCCGCTTCAAGAAATACCCAGTCACCGAAAGCCTGAATCAGGCCGGTATCTTCAGCCAGAGGAACGAACGATGCCGGATTGATAAGGCCGTGAACAGGATGATGCCAGCGGATCAAAGCCTCGGCACGACAGATATCCCCGGTTTTCAAATCGATGATCGGCTGAAAAACCGTTTCAAACTGGTTGTTTTCAAGAGCAACGTGCAGGTCGTTGATCATGTGCATTCTTTTCTGTACGGCTTCCTGCATTGAAGGCGTAAAGTAGTGATACTGGTTTCCGCCGAGGCTCTTTGCCGCATACATGGCCTGATCGGCGTTTTTCATCAGATCGTGCGTATCTTTGGCATCCTGTGGAAAGAATGTAATGCCGATACTGGCGGAAATATGAACAGACTGCCCTTCCAGTGTAAAAGGTTCTGACAATTCATCCAGAATACATTGCGCGACCCGCTCTACATCCTTGAAGTCATCGATATCGGAAACAATCACCGTAAATTCATCGCCACCCAGTCTGGCAACCGTATCGGTTTCACGAACGCAAACACGAAGCCTGTCACTGGCTTCTTTCAACAGACAATCACCCACGCCATGACCCATCGTATCGTTGACGTCCTTGAAGTGATCCAGATCGAGAAACATCAAGGCGACAGATGCATCGCTTCTCTGTGCTTTTCTGGTTTCGAAAAACAGCTTTTCCGTAAACATTCTCCTGTTAGGCAATCCGGAAATCTGGTCATAATTGGCGTGACGCCAGACCATTTCCTCTGCCTTTTTCTTCTCGGAAATGTCCCTGATAATAAACTGGACAAAAAGACGACCGTCCGTTTCGATCACTCTCGAACTGATTTCGACCGGAAAAATACTGCCATTGGTATGTTTGCCATACGCTTCGAAAATCAGGCCTTTTTCAAGTTTCAGCTCCATCCATTTTTCTTCAAAAACAGATGTATCTTTCAAATCGAAAACACAGCGGATATTCTGCCCGATCATTTCCGCTCTCGACTTGCCAAACATCTTTTCCGAACGATCGTTTGCTTCAATAATCGTCCCATTGCCATCCATCAGAATGATTACGTCATTGGCATATTTGCTCAAATAATCGTAATGCTGACGCAAGGCTTTTTGTTTCAGTTCCATTCTCAAACGCTCCGTTTTGTGCTGCATATGCCTGTGACGCATGTAAAACAACATACCCAGTCCTGTCATGACAATAACCAGAAATGCAAGCAGCAAAATGTACCAGGCAATTTTCTGGATATGTCCGTAAGCTTCCCTTTCATCGATCTTGACCATCAAAGACCAGTCTGAATCGGGAATCTTCTCCACATACCCGATGACCAATTTGCCTCTGTCATCAGCCTCATGGAAAATACCTGACGGGGACTCACTCATTTTCTTCAACCACTGGACCCGGCTGGTTTTGCCTAAATCCATTGGATAGATCACATTGTGATCATCTGAATTATTCAATATTGTGATTTCCTCACCATTGCGACTAAACAAAAAAGCTTTAGCTGTTTTGTCAGTTTTTGGCCATGCCGTCACAATTGGCCCCAGAGCAACATTCGGATCGATGTAATAAGAGCGAATTTCGGCGACCTGTCCGGTCAGTCCCTTTTTCATTACGGGTGCAATCATATTCAGGACAGGGGAATGGCTACCGTCTTCATTTTCAATGAACCTGAGAGGTCCCATCCATATATGATTGCTCCGGATCGCTTTCAGAAATTCACGATTGTTTGAATAAGAAAAGGGAAATTCATATGCATTATGTTTTCCGGCATCTGAATTTCCCTTGACCGACTCCTTGACGCTGGCATCTTTGCTTGCCGTATTGAATTTCTGGATGGAGACCGTGTTCAGCTTCCGGTTGATCGTCAGGTTTCCGTTATTGGCCAGATTGATCTGCTGACTTCTCCATGCATTGACATGATTGATCTTGAATTTCGCTATTTCTGAAATATTTCTTTCCACAATCATGGCTTCATTTTTCGCCATGTTCAGGAAAATCATATACGCGACAGTTGTTATTAAAAGAGAAACAACCCAAAGGGCAACTTTATGTTTCCTGACAAGATAAAGAGATAGCCTGAGATTGAAAGCTATTTTCGATTTGCATTTTGAGAGGGCTTTCAGGAATGTTATGCCCGCAAAGAATACAAGCATAAGAGAAGTGACAACACAGATAAATTTATAATAAATTTCAAGTTGGTCTATTCTGTCTATCGAATCGAATATCAGTGAAATGATAAAAACAGAAGTCAGCATTCCAAAACAGCTGATCATGAAGCAAACCGAAGAATCCAGTATTTCCCTACCTTTCACCCTTGCCATCAAATCAGAAATAGTGTTCAGCATATTTTTCTTGTTTTCTGTAAAAAAGAAACAGATTTCTCATAATTGAAAAACATTGTGTCTTCAAGCAGCAGGGAATCATCCGTAAACCGAAATATTTCGCGAAAGCCAAAAACAGAAACAATTGAATGATCACAATTAAAAAATAATAATTTTCGCCAATCATCCAATATTGATTTAGATCATAGAAAAACGGTTTAGCCTGAAAACACAACCCCTGAACATTAAATTTACAACTTTTTTATTTGAAATAGTGTCTCATTTTTGATTAATTATGTTTAAAATTGTTTTAATTCATTATATTATCGATATGGAATCAGGATAAAAAATTTTCACCAATCCAATTTGGCAACTTTTATTAATAAAACGATATCTTAATCCTGAATTTGTCGTTTTTTTGAAATTAAATATTTAAATGAATTAATTATTATTATTAATTTGAATATTAATTTTTTAATAAGTAATTTATTATAAAATCGTCAATATTTTATATACAGATTCAGCTAAACGATTTATAGAAATTCCTGTTTTCAACCCGTTAATTATGAATTCAGATCAACTCCAGATATAAAAAAGCCTCCCGGCAGGAGGCTTTTTTATATCTTCAAACCGGTTGCAAATATTATTTTTTCTTGATAAATACATTTGCTGGCTTTCTGAACTGGACATGAGGCATACAGTCCACCCCATTCGAAATCCATTTTAAGTCTGCTTCGTCAGAGAAATCCGATTCCAGAGATACTTTTTTTATGTGTCTGTATAACAGGAATGATACCCATGAGATTCATGAAGCAAAAAAAACTGCCATTTCCAGTCTGGAAATGGCAGCTTGCAGAATACCCTTACGAATACTGATTACATCAAATTCCTTCTTTACTCCCACTCAATCGTGGCAGGCGGTTTTCCGGAAATATCGTAAACGACACGGTTGATTCCTCTTACTTCATTGATAATGCGATTGGAAACCTTTCCAAGCAATTCATGCGGCAAATGTGCCCAGTGGGCAGTCATGAAATCCTGCGTCTGGACGGCGCGCAAGGCGACGACGTACTCATAGGTACGGCCATCGCCCATGACACCGACTGATTTGACCGGCAGGAAAACGGCAAACGCCTGACTGGTCGCATCGTACCAGCTTAAAGGATCGCCTTTTTCAGACAAGGTGTCCGATGGCGTATTCCACAATTCCTCGATAAAGATCGCATCCGCATCACGCAGGAGGTCGGCATACTGTTTTTTGACTTCGCCGAGAATGCGAACGCCCAGACCCGGTCCGGGGAATGGATGGCGATAAACCATTTCACGGGGCAAGCCCAATGCCAGACCCAGTTCACGAACTTCATCCTTAAACAGTTCGCGCAACGGTTCCAGCAATTGCAGATTCAGGGTATCAGGCAAGCCGCCGACGTTGTGATGGCTCTTGATAGTCTGGCCTTTCTTGCCTTTGCCCGCACTTTCGATCACGTCAGGATAAATCGTTCCCTGTGCCAGCCATTTTGCGTTTTTGATCTTACCTGCTTCTGTCTGGAAAACTTCGACGAATTCGCGACCGATGATCTTTCTTTTTTCTTCAGGATCAGTCACACCAGCCAATTGCCCCATGAACTGTTCCGACGCATCGACATGGATAACTTTGACGCCCAGATTTTTAGCGAACATGTCCATGACCATTTTGCCTTCATTCAGGCGCAGAAGGCCATGATCGCCAAAAACGCAGGTCAGCTGGTCGCCGATGGCTCGATGGATCAATGCAGCGGCAACGCTGGAATCGACACCACCGGACAAGCCAAGAATGACATCATCCTTGCCGACTTTCTTGCGGATCGCGTCAATCGCTTCCGAAACGTAATCCGGCATGTTCCAGTCGGATTTGGCACCGCAGATGTCGTGTACAAAACGGTTGATGATCGCCTTGCCCTGTACGGTATGAGTGACTTCAGGATGGAACTGCAAGGCATAGAATTTTCTGGATTCGTCCGCCATACCGGCGATCGGACAGGAATCGTTCGACAACATGAGCTTGAATCCCGGAGGCATTTCTGTGACCTTGTCGCCATGACTCATCCAGACTTTGAGCATATTGGCGCCGTCAGCCGTGACGGAATCCGCAATGCCTTCCAGCAATCTGGTGTGATTGCGGGCACGGACTTCGGCATAACCAAACTCACGGATTTTGCCGTTTTCAACTTTGCCGCCAAGCTGGTCTGCCATCGCCTGCATGCCATAGCAAATACCCAGAACAGGTACGCCCAGTTCAAATACGATTTGTGGAACGCGAGGCGTATCCTCGTCTGTCACACTGTTCTGTCCACCTGAAAGAATAATGCCTTTCAATGAACCGTCTTTCGCATAATCACGAATAAAGTCAGATCCGACATCATAAGGAACGACCTCTGAAAAAACACCGGATTCCCGCACACGACGGGCAATCAGCTGGGTAACCTGTGAACCGAAATCGATAATGAGTATTCTGGAATGCATGGGAAATATCTGTAAAAACGGATTCTTAAAACGTGAAGGGCCGGAAAAACCGGCCCCTGTCTATCTGGCTTTATTCAAGACGATAGTTCGGCGCCTCTTTGGTGATCTGGACGTCATGAACGTGAGACTCACGCATCCCGGCGGAACTGATCTCGACAAATGCCGCTTTTTCGTGCATCTGGTCAATTGATTCACAGCCACAATAACCCATCGAGGAACGAAGGCCACCAATCAACTGGAAAATGATGGCATTGACACTGCCCTTGTACGGTACACGGGCTTCAATGCCTTCCGGAACCAGCTTGTCCGGCTGGTGTTCTGCTTCGTCCTGGAAGTAACGGTCGGCAGATCCCTGCTGCATCGCACCAACACTACCCATACCACGATAGGCTTTGTAGCTACGACCCTGATACAGGATGATTTCACCCGGAGCTTCATCAGTACCGGCAAACATGCTGCCCATCATGACAGTAGAGGCACCTGCTGCAATCGCTTTGGAAATATCACCGGAGAATCGGATACCGCCGTCAGCGATACAGGGAACACCTGTGCCTTTCAAGGCATCTGCCACATCGGAAATTGCGGTAATCTGGGGAACGCCCACACCGGCAACGATACGGGTGGTACAGATAGAACCGGGGCCGATACCGACCTTGACGGCATCTGCGCCATGGTCGAGCAAGGCTCTTGCGGCATCTGCCGTGGCGATATTGCCACCGATGACTTCAATATTCGGATAATTTTTCTTGACCCATTTGACACGATCCAGAACACCCTGGGAATGCCCGTGAGCCGTATCGACGACCAGAACGTCTACACCAGCTTTGGCCAGCAAATCGATGCGTTCATCATTGTCCGGACCGACACCGACAGCCGCACCAGCCAGCAATTTGCCATAACTGTCCTTGGATGCCAGCGGGTAATCGTTCTTTTTCAGGATATCCTTAACGGTCATCAACCCACGCAGTTCGAAAGCGTCGTTGACTACCAGAACACGTTCCAGACGGTTGCGATTCATGACCCGTTTGGCTTCTTCAAGCGTAGTACCCTCTTTCACATATACCAGTTTTTCGTGAGGCGTCATTATTTTGCTGACCGGAGCGTCCAGTTCTTCTTCAAAACGCAAGTCGCGATTGGTGATGATACCGACAATCTTCTTGCCTTCCACAACCGGGAAGCCGGAAAAGCCATGCTGTCTGGACAACGCGATGACGTCCCGAACTTTCATACTCGGTGGAATGGTGATCGGGTCAGTGACCATACCTGCCTCGAAACGCTTGACCTTGGCCACTTCATTGGCCTGTTCGAGAGCCGTCATATTCTTGTGGATAATACCGATGCCACCCTGTCTTGCCATCGTGATCGCCAGAGACGATTCAGTGACGGTATCCATTGCCGCGGAAAGCAAAGGGATATTCAACGAGATGTTTCTCGTCAAACGGGTTTTCAAAACGGTATCTTTAGGAAGAACGGCAGAATATGCCGGAACGAGAAGCACGTCATCGAACGTGAGTGCTTTTTTGAGTAGTCGCATGGTATTTCCTATGTGTCCAAAACAGGATTATACAGATTTTTTTCAAAAATTGCCTACCATAATTTTTGCATTTGGCAAAATAATTCACCGCCTGTTGCTTCCGAAAAACGCAAAACAGCAGCCATTTCTGCCTGTTTTTTCACAAAACAGGCTTAATCGGAATAGTTTACTCCAAATCCGGAAAGGTTCAGCTTCAAATGGACGCAAAAAAATATCGCATCCATTTGAATTTTTCGTATCTGACGAGAGTAGACCGAACAAAAAGATAAATCCCTAGAGTTTGTTGACAGGATTGCGCGGTTTTTCTCCCCGAAACCCGCGTACTGCCTCCTCGGCACATCGTGTTTTAAGACTGGATTCTGCCTGAACCGAATACCATGCCATATGAGGCGTAATGAGAATGTTCGGAGCGGATCGCAAGGGACTGTCCATTGGCAACGGTTCTCTGGCTGTCACGTCCAGAGCGGCGGCGGACAGATGTCCGGAATTCAGGGCATCGGCCAGTGCTGCCTCATCAACAAGTCCGCCACGGGTGACGTTGATGAACATGGCTCCCGGTTTCATTTTGGCAAAGGTCTTTGCATTCATCAGGCCGGCATCCTGTGAATTCAGACTGCAATGTAATGAGAGAAGGTCAGCTCTTGCAATAACATCGTCTTCAGACGTCAATTCAATGAAAGAACTCTCGGGATCGCCCTTGAGATGATCTGTGAAAATATCGAAACCGATCACCTTGCAACCCAATGCATGAACGCGTTTGGCAAAAGCAAGCCCGATACGCCCAAGCCCGATGATCCCAATCGTCATATTGGACAAATGCTGGATCGGTACCATTTCCCTGTATGTCCACCGTCCTTCCCTGACCTGCTCGTTGGCCTGGCAAATCTTGCGGGTAATGGCAAGCATCATGGCCAGCGCATGATTGGCCACTTCGGAAGTGCCGTAATCGGGCACATTGCAAACCTGCACCCCATAGCGAGTAGCCGCTTCAAGATCGATATTATCGACACCGTCGCCATAACGGACCACCATCTTCAGATCCGGAAGCGCTGCAAATACTTTTTCGGTAAAGGGCGCACGCTGATTACATGCAGCAATCGCTCCCCGACAATTGACAATGAGGTCATCTTCGGTCTTGCATTGACATAATTTCCAGGGAATATCAGCCGCTTCAAATACTGCCTTTTCGGCATCGGTATTTACATGATTACAATCTGTAATAACAATCAGGGCATCTGCCATAGAAAAACCTGCCTTTCTGCAAATGAATGATGAATCCGGTTCCGGTGATTGCATACCAGTCAACCTGCCTTTTTGAGCATTATAGTCAGTAAAGATGAAAAATTTCCTGAAACTGCACAATGCGCAAGGAAATTCCACACAGGAGAACCTCCCTGAAAAATCCCTTCAAAAACAAGAAATTGAAGAGGATTCCGTTTTGATTGTGACTTTATTTAA
>JAHYZB010000018.1:25521-45771 GCA_019424645.1 Oxalobacter formigenes | reverse complement strand
ATCGGGAGCCTCAAAAGGAATCGGTGTCGCCAGTCTGACGAAAGCGGCGACTGGTGTTTTCAAGCCCTTGATTCTGCCGTGCGGGACAGCCACACCGTAACCAAGACCTGTCGTACCCAGACTTTCGCGGGCAAAAAGATTATCGGTCACATCAGAACGTGAAATCCCGCAATTATTCTCGAAAATGAGCCCTGCCTGTTCAAATACCCGTTTCTTGCTCGATACTTCCAGATCGAGAACAACGTTTTCAGAAGACAGGATTTTGGAAAGATTTGTTACCATAACTGATCCGGTATTGTAGGGAGTGAATTATAAAACGCATTGATCGATACAGGTCATGCCGATTCTCAAGATGACTTGCCGATCATCCGTTTTACTGGCGCGCATGCCGAAGAGTTTGCGGCTTTTTCCCTGATGAGAAATTGCTTCGCCAGGGATTTATATCGATGCCGCCACGACGTGTGTAGCGGGCATAAACCGTCAGACTTTGTGGTTTGCACATTTTCAGGATATCCAGAAAAATCCTCTCGACGCATTGCTCATGGAAATCTTCGGATGAACGCAGGCTGATAATGTATTTCAGTAATCCCTCCTGATCGATTTGCGGGCCGACATACTGAATTTGCAGACTGGCCCAGTCTGGCTGCCCCGTGACAGGGCAATTCGTTTTCAGCAGGTTGGAAACAAGGGTTTCTTCAACCGGAAATTCGTCGCTGTTACTTTTCAGGAAAGAGGAATCGGGGGTGTATTTATCGACGCCGATATCCAGCCGGTCGAGAGACAGGCCGTTCAATTCTTCCAGTTTTGTCGCAGTAAAAACATCCGGCTGCCGGATCGAGACCTGAACTGGTGAGCCAAAGGCGTCACTCAAATCAGACCGCAAAATCTGGATCAGATCATCGACTTCATCCATTCGGGTCTGGGTAAATGAATTGAGATAGAGCTTTAAGGATTTCGATTCAACGATGTTGGGAGAATCGGCCGAGACGGAAAAATTCATGATCCCGACCTGTGGCTTGCCCCGGAGATTAAGCCATGAAAGCTCATAAGCATTCCAGAAATCAAGCCCGAAAAAGGGCAACGAACCGGTAATGCCCAGTTTTTCGCGCATTGGTTTGCGTTCTATCGGGAACAGCAGCGATGCGTCGTACTGTGTCGGATAAGTCGTCGATTTGCCGAGTGGTGAATTTTTCGTATTGTCACTGCTTGTCATGGGCCGATCCGTAAATAATGTTTACAGGAATAAACGATAAACCGGGTTATCGCTTTCGTTCCAGTGAGGATAACCGATGTTGGATAGGAATTCGCCGAAAGCGTTCATATCTTTCTGCGGGACCTGCAGCCCTACCAGCACGCGTCCATAGTCTGCGCCATGATTGCGATAATGGAAAAGGCTGATATTCCATTCCGGAGCCATAGACGACAGGAAACGCATCAGTGCTCCCGGACGTTCCGGAAATTCGAAACGATATAGCAATTCGTCTTTTGCGAACGGGCTCTTGCCGCCCACCATGTAACGGATATGGAGCTTGCCGAGTTCGTCGTCACTCAGATCGATTGTCCTGTAGTTGTTTTTCTCGAGCGACTCAATGATTTCTTTCTGTTCCTTGCGGTTTTTGACTTCGACACCGACAAAGACATGGGCAGCCTTTTCGTCGCTGATCCGGTAATTGAATTCGGTGACGTGTCTTCTTCCGATCAGTTCGCAAAAACGTTTGAAGCTGCCCCGTTCTTCCGGAATGGTAACGGCCAGAACGGCTTCCTTGTTTTCGCCGACATCGGCCCGTTCCGCAACGAAACGCAGACGGTCGAAATTCATGTTGGCACCGGAAGTGACGGCAACCATGGTTTTACCTTTTACAGAGTGTCCGGCCTCCTCGTTTTGCTCAACATAGTTTTTAATGCCTGCAACAGCCAGTGCACCGGCCGGTTCAAGAATGCTGCGGGTGTCGAGAAAGACGTCCTTGATGGCGGCACATACGTCGTCCGTATCGACGAGGACGATATCGTCAACGTAATCTTTCGATATGCGGAAAGTTTCTTTTCCAACCAGTTTGACCGCGGTACCATCCGAGAACAGTCCCACATCAGGCAGGCTCACCCGGCTGCCGGATTCAAGACTTTGTTTCATGGCACATGAATCCGCCGTTTCGACGCCGATAATCTTTATGTCCGGGCGGATTTGCTTGACGTAGGCGGCAATCCCGGCAATCAGGCCGCCACCGCCAATCGGAACGAAAATGGCATGAATGGGTTTGGAGTGCTGCCGAAGAATTTCCATCCCGATGGTACCTTGACCGGCTATCACATCCGGATCGTCGAAAGGATGGATGAAGGTCAGATGATGTTTCTTTTCGAGCATCAGGGCATGTTCACAGGTATCCGAAAAGGAATCGCCGTGAAGAACCACTTCCACATTGTCACCGCCGTGAGCTTTGACGGCATCGATTTTCAGTGGAGGGGTTGTCGTCGGCATCGCAATGATGGCCTTGCAGCCAAGGCGTTTTGCCGACAGTGCAACACCCTGTGCATGGTTGCCAGCCGAAGCGCAGATAACGCCTTTGGCCAGTTGTTCCGGGGACAGATTGGCCATCTTGTTATAAGCGCCCCTCAATTTGAAGCTGAAGACGCTTTGCACATCTTCACGTTTCAACAAAACCCGGTTTTCCGTGCGTGCGGAAAGACTGGGTGCATATTCAAGAGGAGATTCAGTTGCGACGTCGTATACACGTGCGGTGAGAATTTTTTTTAAGTAATCAGTCATAATGATGCTGGACAAGGCCTGTAATTTTACGCACCATTATAATCCGCGTTAAAGACTCCTTGTTTTTTTTCGTATCCCGGTCAGTGTGTTTTCACGACATCATCGGATCGTAACGGTTTTCGATGGAAAGAATTGGAAATTTTATAAAATGGTCGAATCTGCCGTTCACTGGTTAATGTCTTATCTGGCTATTCCCGAGATCGGGCTGACGTCGGTCTTTATCATCTGTTTTGTATCGGCGACATTATTGCCTATGGGGTCGGAACCGGCTGTATTCGCCGTCGTCGCCTCTTCTCCTTCGATGTTCTGGCCAGTCATGATTGTCGCCACAATCGGCAATACACTGGGTGGTATTCTGAATTACTGGATAGGGTACGGAGCCAAGGAGGCGTTTGCCAAGGAAAGAAAAACGCACTGGTTCGGCTGGCTGGAAAAGTACGGTGCCAAGACCATGCTGCTGGGGTGGATGCCCGGGATCGGCGATCCGCTTTGTACATTGGGCGGCTGGCTGAAATTGCCTTTCTGGCCGTGTGTCTGGTATATGACCATAGGCAAGTTTGTACGCTATCTTTTAATGACATGGTTATTGCTTTACATCCCCAATGAAACCTGGCGCGAATTTGCACGCTTGCTCGGATAAGCGCAGGAAAAAACTCAAAAATGAAAAATGATTGTGAATTGTGCTCGTTCAAACCCGAAGAAACGGTTTTCTCAAGTGCAAAATGGCGGGTTATTCAGGTAGATGACAGGGACTATCCCGGATTTTGCCGTGTGATATGGAATGGGCATATTCGTGAAATGACTGACCTTCCAGTAGAGGACCGGCTTGAATTGATGAATGTCGTCTGGACGGTAGAGGAAATTGTCCGGGAAGTGATGGGCGCGGATAAAATCAATCTCGCCTCATTGGGCAATATGGTGCCCCATCTCCACTGGCATGTGATCCCCCGTTTTGAAAACGACAGGAATTTTCCCGATTCCATCTGGGCGCAGACAAATCGCTCTGTGGATGTGAATGTGATGAATGAAAGAATGGTGCGTGCATCCGGATTGAAAAATGCCTTGTGTCATGCGCTTGAAAAAAATTTATTTAAATTGAATCGGCTGTCATGACAAAACTGACGCATTTTGGTTATCAAAAAGTTAACGAAGAAGAAAAATCGGGTAAAGTGGCCGATGTGTTCAATCATGTTGCCCGGCATTACGATCTGATGAACGATCTGATGTCTGGTGGAATGCACCGCTTGTGGAAAGCTTTTGCCGTATCGCAGGCGGGTGTGAAAGAAGGCTTCAGGGTACTGGATATCGCAGGCGGTACGGGTGATCTGACATACTCTTTTTCGAAGCAGGTCGGTGACAGGGGTGAAGTCTGGCTGACTGACATTAACGAAACCATGCTGCAATGTGGACGTGACAAACTCCTGAACAGGGGAGTGCTGGTTCCGACACTGGTGTGCGATGCGGAAAAATTGCCCTTCCCCAACAATTATTTCGATCGTGTTATAGTATCCTTTGGTCTCCGGAATATGACACATAAAGAACAGGCTCTTTCTGAAATGAGTCGAGTGTTGAAACCCGGAGGAAAATTGCTGGTTCTGGAGTTTTCTAAAGTATGGAAGCCCCTGCAGAACCTGTACGATATTTATTCTTTTTCCGTACTGCCATGGCTTGGAAAGCATGTGGCGAAAAGTGCGGATAGCTACCGCTATCTGGCAGAATCCATACGGGTTCACCCGGATCAGGCAACTTTACAGAAAATGATGGAAGATGCCGGATTTGTATGTGCCAGATTTTTCAACCTGACCGCAGGAGTGGTCGCCCTTCATACTGGTGTGAAGTTATAAAGGAGATTTATGAAAAAGTTTTTGCTTGCATTCGTTCTGGTAGCCAGTTTGTCGTCGATGGTGATGACGGACGCTCATGCAAGAAGATTTGGAGGCGGCTCGTTCGGACGCCAGTCTTCCAATATCGGCAGAATCGCACCGATGCAAAGAAGTATGCCGAATCAACAGACACAACAGGCCCAGCGCGCCGCCAATCAGTCTCAGGCTGCCAATGCGGCCAGACCGGCCAGCCGCTGGGGCGGCATTCTGGGTGGTGCATTGCTCGGCCTCGGCCTGGGAGCGTTGTTAAGCCACATGGGTATTGGCGGCGATTTCGCAGGCATGATCAGTACGGTTTTAATGTTGGCGCTTATTTTCTTTGCCATCCGTTTTCTCATGCGTCGTTTTACAGGAAAGGGTAAACAGCAGGATCAGACGGCTTATGCGTCACAATATAATGACAACGGCTATAACCAGTCGTCCACTCCGGAAATCGGTTCGGGCTTGCCAAACCAGTATGCCGGCAGTCCGACTGCAAGCACGAGTGGCGGAATGCAAAACGACAACTGGGGGATTCCGGTTGACTTTGATGTGCCCGCTTTTCTCCGTGCTGCAAAATCGTATTACATCCGGATGCAGGCAGCCTGGGACAAGGCGGATATTCATGATATCCATGAATTCACGACGCCTGAAATGTTTGCTGAAATGAAGCTTCAGTTGCAGGAACGTGGGCCGGGCCCGAACATTACCGATGTCGTTTCTTTGAATGCCGAATTGCTTGGTATCGAAACGCTGAACAATGAATATATGGCCAGTGTGAAATTCTCGGGAATGATCAGGGAATCTGAAGGGGCGCCGGCTGAACCGTTTGAGGAAATCTGGAACATGACCCGTCCGGTTACAAAGGAAGGTGGCTGGGTTCTGGCAGGCATTCAGCAATTGTCCTGATAATGCGCTAATGTTGAACTAAAACCGTCCGTATGAAATGCGGACGGTTTTATTTTTGTAACGAATGCAAAATGTTTGTTTTTTGCCGACAAAACCGGTAGTCATGCAGTGGAAAATGACATATCGTATCCAGATGAGTAACCATAAAAAGATAATTATGCTGATGGGAGGGAGTGGATAATGCGAAAAGTCTGGCGACTGATCGTTATTTTTTATATCCTGTTCCGATATGGGCTGGACGAAATGGCCGTTTCGTACATCCCGAGTCAGCGTTTTGTCTTCTTTTACCGGCGCGCATTTTTCTGGCGCAATCTGTCGATCCCGCCGGGAGTCAGATTGAGGCTGGCGCTGGAAAATCTCGGGCCCATATTCATCAAATTCGGTCAGATGCTGTCAACCCGTCGGGACCTGTTGCCAGGCGATATTGCAGATGAATTGTCGAAACTTCAGGACAGGGTTCCCCCCTTCGATTCCAATGTCGCCATTGAGCAGATTACCCAATATCTGGGGGCGCCTCCGGAAGATTTGTTCGCATCTTTCGACCGTATTCCTGTTGCATCCGCTTCGGTTGCACAGGTTCATTTTGCAAAATTGCATAACGGGCGTGAGGTTGCCGTCAAGGTATTGCGGCCCGAAATGCAGAAACGGATCGGCCGCGACATTGAACTGATGTATGTTTTTGCGTCTTTGGGCGAAAGATTCTGGAAAGACGGAAAGCGCTTGCGCCTGTCCGCGGTCGTTCACGAGTTCGACAAGTCCCTTCATGATGAGCTCGATCTCATGCGTGAAGCGGCCAATTACAGCCAGTTGCGCCGTAATTTTGCCGATTCCGAGACCCTGGTCGTACCAGAGATATTCTGGGACTACTGCTCCACCAATGTCATCGTGATGGAAAGAATGTACGGAATTCCCATCTCACAGATTGGCCGCCTGAAGGAAGCCGGATTCGATCTGAAAAAACTGGCGAATAACGGCGTCGAGATTTTTCTCACTCAGGTTTTTCGGGATGCTTTTTTTCATGCCGACATGCATCCGGGCAATATTCTCATTTCGACCGAACCGTCTACTTATGGCAGGTATGTTGCGCTCGACCTCGGGATTGTCGGAATGCTGGACGATTTCGACAAGGAATATCTGTCGAAGAATTTTCTGGCTTTTTTCCGGCGGGATTACAAGATGGTTGCCGAAGCGAACATTGAATCCGGCTGGGCTCCCCCCGGTACCAGTGTCGTGGAACTGGAAGCGGCTGTCCGGGTGTGTTGCGAACCCATGATCGACCGTCCACTTAAAGACTTTTCTTTTGGTCTGGTGTTGATGAGATTGTTCCAGACCTCACGCCGGTTCAATATCGAAGTTCAGCCGCAACTTGTTTTGCTGCAGAAAACCATGCTGAATATCGAAGGGCTTGGGCGTCAGCTCGATCCCGATCTGGACCTCTGGAAAACAGCCAAGCCTTTCCTTGAAGAATGGATGGACCGTCAGGTCGGTGTCCGTGGCATGATCGACCGCTTCAAGCTGGAGGCAGTCAATTACGGGCAGATTCTTCCCCAGTTGCCGCGACTGCTGGCCGAAGCACTGAAAAATGTTGCCAAACCCGACAACAGAAACGAAGTGCTCGATCAACTGATTGTCGAACAAAAGAAAATCAATGGGCGACTGAACAGTTTCCTGTATTTTGCCGGTGGCCTTCTGTTTGGAATCCTGCTTGTCAAAATCCTGTTTAACTGGCGTTTTTTTCTGTAAATTTTCCGGCCGGTTTTCATTTGTCAAAATAAAACAACGGACAGGATTTTCCGTCCCTCTAAAACCTTGAAATCAGGCGAAATTTTTCGCATTAAGTTTCTCATCTGACAGTATAATTTGCACCGTTTTCAACGCGTCGTTCTTTTTATGCTTTCATATGAATACTCTCATCTGGTTCGTGGTCCTGTACTGGATCGTTTCCGTCGGTATCGGTATTTATGCGGCGCGTTTTGTCAGGAATTCAAAAGATTTTGCCGTTGCGGGGCGTTCCTTGCCCATGTCCGTTGTGACAGCAATGGTTTTTGCCACCTGGTTCGGTTCTGAAGCTGTCCTTGGTATTCCTGCCACTTTCGTTCAAAAAGGGTTTGTAGGGGTCATTGCCGATCCGTTCGGTTCGGCAATGTGCCTGATTATCGTCGGTCTCGTTTTTGCAAAACGTCTGTATCGGATGAACCTGATGACGATCAGTGACTATTACAAAAATCGTTACGGTCGTGCCGTCGAGATTATTGTTTCCCTTTGCATCGTGATTTCCTATCTTGGCTGGGTGGCTGCCCAGATCAAGGCATTGGGTCTGGTCTTCAATGTCGTATCTGGCGGTGCCATTTCCATGAATACAGGTATGATCATCGGCTCTGTCAGTGTGCTGGTTTATACGCTGATGGGGGGCATGTGGTCGGTTGCCATTACCGACTTTCTCCAGATGATCATCATTGTGCTTGGTATCGTTTATATCAGCTGGGAAGTGTCCGGAATGGTGGGAGGGGCCGAAATGGTCGTTCGCCATGCGGCAGAAGCGGGCAAGTTGCGGATATGGCCCAAACCCGAGTTAAGGGACATTCTCTGGTTCTTTGGAGCATGGGTGACGCTGATGTTCGGCTCGATTCCACAGCAGGACGTTTTTCAGCGTGTCGCTTCTTCCAAAAATGAAAATGTGGCAAGAAACGCATCGGTTGTCGGAGGTGTGTTTTATCTTCTGTTCGCCCTGATCCCGATGTTCCTGTGTTATTCGGCCATGCTGATCGATCCGGTTCTGGTGGAAAGCCTGATCGACAAGGATTCCCAGATGATCCTGCCGATGATGATCATGACCTATATGCCGGTTTTCGCTCAGGTCATGTTTTTTGGTGCCCTGCTTTCCGCTATCAAGAGTTGCGCGAGCGCTACCTTGCTGGCGCCATCCGTTACTTTTTCTGAAAACGTCATGAAGGAAATCTTGCCAAATCTGTCCGACAAGCAGTCACTTTTGATGATGCGTCTGGTCGTGCTGGTATTTGCGATTATCGTGACTGTATTCGCCATGAATTCCCATTCGAGTATTTTCGAAATGGTGGAGGATGCCTATAAAATTACGCTTGTCGCCGCATTCGTGCCACTGGTGGCAGGCTTTTTCTGGAAATACGCAAACAGACATGGTGCGCTTACTTCCATGATTGCAGGTCTGGTATCCTGGATCGGCATGGAAATTCTCTGTCCCGACTGGACAATGCCACCACAATTGGTAGGGCTTGTCATGAGCATGATCGGAATGATTGCAGGTTCACTGATGTCTCTTAAATTGCGCAAGGAAGCCGAAGCCCGAAACGTATCGGTGTAATTCTTTTTAAAAAGAACTATAATTTCAGGATTTCGGGAGTTTTTGGAGTAAAAAATGCCAATTTATGCTTATCGTTGTGATGATTGCGGTTTTTCCAAGGATGTACTGCAAAAATTGTCTGATCAACCGCTTACGGTTTGTCCTTCCTGCGGTAAAGAGAGCTTCAAGAAACAGTTGACCTGTGCCTCGTTTCAGCTGAAAGGATCCGGCTGGTACGAAACCGACTTCAAGAACAGCGGCAGTGATCATTCCGCAGGCTCAGGCTGCAGTTGCTGCCCCATGAGTAATCCGGATACGGGATCTTGCGGCTGATTTGTGGCAGGTCCGTTTTTACCGGGACTGCTAACTGATTTCAGAATTATATGAAAGAGCGTTCCGTTTTCCGGTATCGCCCTGAAGTTGAAACCTTATTGATAAAAAGTTGATATTTATGTCCATGCGAACAAATTATTGTGGCCTTACTACCGAGAAAATGCTCGGTCAGACTGTAACACTATGCGGCTGGGTACACCGGCGCCGTGATCATGGCGGGATCATATTTATCGACTTGAGAGACCGTGAAGGTCTGGTTCAGGTTGTCTGTGATCCGGACAGGCCTGACGTTTTCAAAGTGGCTGAATCGGTTCGTAACGAATTCTGTCTTCAGGTGACCGGTATTGTTCGCGAAAGGCCACAAGGCACGGTTAATGAAAACCTGACTTCGGGCCGTATCGAAGTATTCTGTGAAAAACTGGAAGTGTTGAATCCGTCAGTTACGCCTCCGTTCCAGCTGGATGATGAACACCTTTCCGAAACGACCCGTCTGACGCACCGTGTTCTCGATCTGCGCCGTCCTCAAATGCAAAACAATCTGCGTTTACGTTACAAGGTTGCGATAGAAACGCGCAAATATCTGGACGAAAACGGCTTTATTGACATCGAAACACCGATGCTGACGAAATCGACACCGGAGGGGGCCCGCGATTATCTGGTTCCTTCGCGTGTCAATCCGGGCGAATTTTTTGCCTTGCCACAATCGCCACAGCTGTTCAAACAGTTGTTGATGGTCGCCGGTTTCGACCGTTATTACCAGATCACGAAATGTTTCCGCGATGAAGATTTGCGTGCTGACCGCCAGCCGGAATTTACCCAGATCGACTGCGAAATGTCGTTTGTCGAAGAACAGGAAATCCGCGATCTGTTTGAAAACATGATCCGTGGTATTTTCAAGAAAACGATGGACGTCGATCTGCCGAATCCATTCCCGGTCATGACGCATGAACTGGCAATGGCGAAGTACGGTTCCGACAAGCCTGACCTGCGTGTCAAACTGGAATTCACCGAGCTGACCGACGTTATGAAAGATGTGCCGTTCAAGGTATTTTCCAATGCTGCGAATATGCAGGGCGGACGAGTTGTCGCGCTTCTCGTCCCGGGTGGTTCCGCTGAAGGTTCAGGCATGCCACGTTCGGAGATCGATTCCTATACCCAGTTCGTCGGTATTTATGGCGCCAAGGGTCTGGCCTATATCCGCGTCAACGATATCGAAAAAGGTGCAGCAGGACTGCAATCGCCTATCGTCAAGAACCTGACGGAAGAATCCATCAAACAGATTCTTGAGCGCACCGGCGCCAAAAATGGAGACCTGATTTTCTTCGGTGCCGACAAGGCACGGGTCGTTAACGATGCCATGGGTGCCTTGAGAAACAAAATCGGCTATTCCGACTTCGGCCATGCACATGGCCTGTTCGACGAAGCATGGGCTCCATTGTGGGTTATCGATTTCCCGATGTTCGAATACAGCGAAAGCGATAATCGCTGGGCTGCCTGCCATCATCCATTCACGTCACCAAAAGATGGTCATGA
Source organism: Oxalobacter formigenes (assembly GCA_019424645.1). Classification (GTDB taxonomy): domain Bacteria; phylum Pseudomonadota; class Gammaproteobacteria; order Burkholderiales; family Burkholderiaceae_D; genus Oxalobacter; species Oxalobacter formigenes_D. The sequence continues at coordinate 35,051 of JAHYZB010000018.1, read as the reverse complement.
AGACTATCTCGAAAGTGATCCGGGTCGTTGCCTTTCCAAGGCTTATGACATGGTTCTGAATGGTTGGGAACTGGGTGGCGGTTCAATCCGTATTCACAAGGAAGAAGTCCAGAGCAAGGTTTTCAGGGCATTGAAGATCAGTGACATCGAAGCACAGGAAAAATTCGGCTTCCTGCTGGATGCGCTCCAGTATGGTGCTCCTCCGCATGGTGGTCTGGCTTTCGGTCTGGATCGTCTGGTAACCCTGATGACACGCTCCGATTCCATTCGTGACGTGATTGCATTCCCGAAAACACAGCGTGCGCAATGTCTGTTGACGCAGGCGCCGTCTGAAGTCGGTGAAAAACAGCTGCAGGAACTGCATATCCGATTGAGAAAAATAGAAACCACTCAACCAGCCTAAGAGGAAAGGGAGCTTGAATGCTCCCTTCTTTCATCTTGAACGTGAACTACAAAATTCCACAATCGGTTCTGGTCGTCATTTACACCAAAGAACTGGATGTCTTGTTGATCGAGCGTGCCGATCGCCCGGGGTTCTGGCAATCGGTGACTGGCTCGCGGGATTCGCTGTCGGAACCACTTGAACAGACGGCAGTGAGGGAAGTGTTTGAAGAAACCGGCATCAAGGTTGTCCAGTCAGTTCAAAGCGTATCGGATCATGAGGTGTCTTTTGATTGTCTTGAAGACTGGAAAATCGACAATGTGTTTGAAATTTTCTCGGTCTGGAGACATCGTTTCGCACCCGGTGTAACCGAAAATACAGAACATGTTTTCGGTTTGCAGGTTCCTGAAAAATTCCCGGTGGTCCTGGCACCGCGGGAACATTTGAATTCGATATGGTTGCCATACAGGGAAGCCGCTGAAAAATGCTTTTCCCATACCAATAAAGACGCTATTTTGTGTTTGCCGGAACACGTCAGATGATGTGTTGAAGTCCGATGAAAGAAACGGAATGTAAAAAAACCAGCCCGAATGAAGGCTGGTTTTTTTATTCAGAAAGAGGCTTACTGGATTTTTGCTTCTTTCATCAGGCCCATTTCATATTCCTGCCATTTTCTGTACTGCATGGAGGCTTTCAGTTTTGGCTTGATCTGTTCATAAGTCGGGATTTTCACTTTCTGTGAATCAACTACCTTGATGATGTGATAACCGAACTCTGTTTGAACAGGGGTCTTGCTGACCTGGCCTTTTTTCAGCGATACCATTGCATCGGAAAATGGCTTGACGAGGTCGCCAGCAGTGGCCCAGCCCATATCACCACCTCTGACAGCGGAAGCCTTGTCGAGGGATTTTTCCTGTGCCAGTTTTTCAAAGCTGGCCGGTTTTTTGCTTACCTGTTTGATGATGCTGTCAGCTGTGGCCTTGTCTTTGACCAGAATGTGCTTGACGTGATATTCCGTCTGGCCTTTCTGCATTTTGACAAGACGGTCATATTCGGCCTTGACTTCATTGTCGCTGACCGGATTCTTTTTGACGTAGTTGTTTCTCAATGTATCGATCAGGATGGAACGTCTTGCCATCTCCATCTGTTTTTTGACGTCGTCGGACGATGACAGGTTCTGCTTTTCAGCTTCCTGCAACAATACTTCGCCTACGATAAGCTGGGTTTTGATATTGTTTCTCAATTCAGGACTGTCTTTTCCTCCCTGTTTGACGACTTCCTTGACCGCTTCATCGGAATAAGAGGAAGGGATGGCTTTGCCATTTACAACAGCTACGTTTTGAGCAAATGCAGCAAAGGAAACAAAAGAAAGCGACAAAGTGCTTAAAACCAGTGCTTTTTTAATCATAAGAGTTCCTAGTAAAGTCAATACAGTGAGAAAATATAGAATGAAATTTCAAAACAATTTCATTTTGTTTCAAAAAATTACAAAAGTTTTGAACGAACAAATAATCTTTTAACTATACCTTTTTTTTCCTGAATATTGAAAAAAGATTGAAGAAGTAAAAATCGGTTAAATGTTTTCCATTATTTAAATTTTTGTCGTTTCAAATAAAGAAATATTGATTTAGTGAAATTTTTCATTGGAAAAGCTGGTTTTTTTGACATGTCTATTATTGGCCGATTTCGAAAATCATTGTTGATATTGTTTATTGGCATTGCGTTGCCTTTCGTGCATGCGGCCGATTCGCACAAGGTTCTCCATTATGTTTTTCCTTCGCCGGAGACTGGGTTTGACCCTGCTGTTGCCCATGACATGTATTCTGGTCAGGTGATCAGGTCGATATATGAAACTCTCTACGCATATGATTATCTGGCAAGGCCTGCCAGGCTGGTTCCATCAACCGCTGCCTCTCTGCCTATAGTAAGCAATCATGGAAAAACCTATACGATTACGCTGAAAAAAGGAATTTTCTTTACTGACGATCCCGCCTTTGGTGGCAAAAAAAGGGAATTGACGGCTGCCGACTATATTTATTCGATCAAGCGACTGATGGACCCAAGTGTGAGATCGACATGGGGATGGCTGCTGGAAGGAAAAGTCATTGGTCTGGATGCGCTGGCAAAACAGGCCAGAAAAACAGGGCAGTTCGACTATGCAAAACCCGTTCGCGGCCTGGAGCTGGTCGACAGGTATACTTTCAGAATTCATTTGAGCAAGCCGGACTATAACCTGACTCATGTACTGGCTCATTATCCGACAAGTGCCGTCGCGCACGAAATTGTCGATAAATATACAGATGGCAATGGACAGATCATGGCACACCCGGTGGGAACGGGCCCTTATGTCCTGACCGAGTGGCAACGGGGTTCAAAGATGATTCTGGACGCCAATCCCGGCTACAGGGGGTTTATATGGGATTTCAGGGCAGGAAACGATCCGGAAGACAAGCGGATTGTCGAGGAAATGAAAGGCAAGCGGATGCCACAGATCGGGCGTGTCGAAATTGCCGTAATCCCTGAGGACCAGTCAAGGTGGCTGGCTTTTGAAAACCGTGAGGTCGACTTGTTCAATCTGGATGGTCCTCTGGCTCCGAGAGCGCTTGAAAAAGGCCACTTGAGGCCGGAACTGGCATCGAAAGGTGTCCGGTTGTCGCGGATTATCGAACCGGAACTTTCGCAGTTTTATTTCAACATGCAAAATCCGGTCGTTGGTGGCTTGTCGAAAGAGAAAATCGCCTTGAGGCGTGCCATTGCCATGGCGCATAACGTGAAAGAAGAAATCAATGTTGTCTGGAACGGTGAAGCCATTCCGCTGGAATATCCCATTCCGCCCGGTATTGTCGGTCATGACGCCAAATACAAAAGCAGCGTCCGTTATGAACCGAAAGTCGCGAATGCCTTGCTGGATAAGTTCGGTTACAAAAAAGGTGCCGACGGATACAGGCGAATGCCGAACGGGAAACCTCTGGTGATCATTTTCTCAGCCAGGGCGGATTCCACAGGGCAGCAACAGCTGGAGATGTGGAAAAAAACGTTCGACAAGCTTGGCATCAAAATGCAGAGCGACAAGCGGCTTTTCCCGGATCTGTTAAAAGCCGAAAAGCAGTGCCGCCTGATGATGCGGACGAGCCCGTGGATCGCTGATTATCCGGACGGCAGCAATTTCATGCAGTTGTTTTACGGCCCGCATACCGGACAAAGCAACAACGGTTGCGCCCGGATTCCCCAGTACGATCATCTCTACGAACAGTCTGTGGCACTGCCGGATGGCCGTGAAAGAGATATCCTTTACCACAAGATGACGCGAATTCTGGAGGTATATGCACCGACCCGTATCGGCTATGCCCGTTACCGGAATATGCTCCTGCAACCTTACGTGATCGGTTACAAGAAGCATCCAGTCATGCATAATGAATGGGTATATATCGATATCGACAATGACAAAAGGTGAGTTTGCCGTTATAACGGTCTATTATTGCCTCTTCGAACCTAAAGAGTTTTAGAAACCATGAAGAAAAAAGGTCCTGTTTTCAAGTCTCTGGTCTGTGCCGTATCTCTGGCATTGACTGTTTCCTTTCCCGCTCTGGCCTCCACGGATCGTCCTGTTTTGCCATTGCCTTCGGCCGAAGAAATCGGACCGCGTTGCCAGCAGGGTCTGAGCGATCTGGGCCAGCAGATTTCGGCGCTCGAAAAAATACAGCCGCAATCCGAAGCGGGTGCGGCCGAATTCCTGAAGGGATGGAACCGTCTCCAGATCAAAGTGGAAAATCTGCAGGGGCCGATGGCGCTGTTAAGCCAGGTCTCGCCAGACGCCAATGTGCGGAAAAATGCCGATGCCTGTTCCATGAATGTTCAGCGTTTCATTACCGATATGTTCCAGAATGAAAAGCTTTACCGGAATATGCGCATCATGCGTGTGAATGATGACGAAGTACGAAAATTGCGTCAGGATATCGTCAGCGCCTATGAAGATGCAGGCGTTTCGCTTTCTACAGACAAGCGAAATCGCGTCAAGGAGATTCTGGCAAGACTGACCGAAATCGATCAGGAATTTTCGCGCAATATCCGGGATAACCAGACCAAAGTGGTTTTTACGCCCGAAGAAATGCAGGGAATGTCGAAAGAATACCTTGCCAATATCCAGCGCGACGGACAGGGCAATTATCTGCTTGGATTTTCCTATCCTGAATACATTCCATTCATGCAGTATGCGGATAATGACAAGGCGCGGGAACGTTACCGTTTTGCGTTCATCAATCGTGGAACACCTGCCAACATCCAGCTGTTGCAGGAAGCGGTTAATCTGAGACATGAAATGGCGGTGCTTTCAGGCTATCGCAGTTATGCCGATTTTGCCTTGCGCAGACGGATGGCGAAAAAACCGGGACCGGTCAACAAGTTTCTGGACAATGTCCAGGAGATCGTCGTCCCTGCCGAGAAAAAAGAACTGGATGAATTGCGGGCGTTCAAGGCACAACAGCGCGGCATCCTGTTCTCCGAATCGGAAATCAAGCACTGGGATACCAATTACTGGCAGCAAAGGGTCAAGGAAGCACGTTATAACATTGATCAGAACAAATTGCGCCAGTACTTCCCGACGCAGGCTTCGATGGATTGGGTTATGGGACTGTCCGGCAAGCTGTATGGCATTGAATTCAAAAAAGCCGACGTTCCGGTCTGGGATTCGGATGTCGTTTATTACGACGTAGTCGACAAGGCTACAGGCAAACAGCTCGGTGGCATTTATCTCGATATTTTCCCGCGTGAAGGCAAGTACGGACATGCGGCTGCTTTCCCGGTTCAGGGTTCGAGCACTACAGAAAACCGCCAGCCGATTTCGGTTCTGGTGGCCAATTTCAACCGCAATGGACTGGATCTGGACGAGCTTGAAACAATGTTGCATGAATTCGGACATGTCCTGCATGGTGTTTTGTCCAATACGCGTTATGTCGATCAGGCCGGCACCAGCGTTGAAAGGGATTTTGTAGAGGCACCATCCCAGATGTACGAGGAATGGGCACACAATTACGATGCACTTTCCACCCTCCCGTCATATTGCACAAACGCTTGTCCTACAGTAGATGCGGATATGTTGAAGCGCCTGAATGAATCCCGCAAGTTCGGGCAGGGCATTCTGTATTCCCGTCAGGTCCTTTACGCCAAATACGACATGGCGCTTCACAGTGACAAGCCGGGTGACGTCATGAAGACATGGATGGAAATGGAAGGTGACACGGTTCAGGGTTACGATCCGGGTACGCAGTTCCCGGGACAGTTCAGCCATGTCGTCAGCGGTTACTCGGCAGGATACTATGGTTATCTCTGGTCGAAAGTTCTGGCTTTGGATATGCTTTCCCGCTTCAACGGCAAACTGATGGATCCGCAGGTCGGTCAATTCTACAGAAAGACGATTCTGGAAAAAGGCAGTGAGTTGCCTGCGGACAGAATGGTCAGATATTTCCTGGGACGTTCCCCTGACAGTACCGCCTTTTATGAAGACATCAGTGGCAATGCACCGGGCAAGAAGTAAAATGGCGCGACCGTAGTACAAAAACGGTCGCGTTATCATGTGAATGACGCATATTCGCTGAACAGGACTGCCGAAAAACATGTTTTCCTATCTGATACGACGCCTATGGCAGATGATACCGACCATTCTGGGTGTCCTGCTGCTGGTTTTCTTTCTGTTTAACTGGGTTGGCGGTGACCCGGCCTATGTATTGGCGGGGAAGATTTCCAATCCGGAACAGATTGCCAATATCCGGCACCAGCTCGGGATAGACGAGCCCATTTACGTGCAGCTGTGGATATTCCTGAAACAGACAATCTGTTTTGATTTCGGCAATAGCTGGAGCACGGGAGAATCAGTTTCGAGTATTCTGCTTTCAAGACTTGGCCCTTCCCTGACCCTCCTGATTCCACTGACTTTTCTTGAAACCGGTCTTGCCATCGCACTGGGGCTCGCTGTTGCCTATGTACGCGGATCGCTGACCGACAGGATGATCATGATCGTCTGTACGATTGGCATGTCGGTCAGTATTCTTGTCTACATTATCGTGTTCCAGTATCTGCTTGCCTATAAACTGGGCTGGTTCCCCGTTCAGGGTTGGGGGGATAACTGGATTCAGGACCTGTTCAAATACTCATCACTTCCGATCCTGATTCTGCTGGTCGTCAGCATTGCGCCAAACTTGCGACTTTACAGAACGTTCATGCTCGATGAAATCGGTCAGGATTACGTACGTACGGCGAGAGCGAAGGGGTTGTCGGAAAAGCGGATTTTATGGGTTCACGTCCTGCGCAATGCGACGATTCCCATCATTACCTACGTGATGTCGAATTTGCCGTCTTTGCTGATAGGTGCATTTCTGGTCGAGCGTTTCTTTTCAATACCTGGTATCGGTCGTGAAATCATTCTGGCGGTCGAACGGAGTGACTTCCCGGTAATCAAGGCGATTACCGTTTATGTCACGATAGCGACGATGTTTTTCAACCTGTTGGCGGATCTGCTCTATCAGAAGATCGATCCGCGTGTCCGCCTGCGGTGAATGTCATGGCGAACCAGTCGATTTCATCCGAAGGATTGTGGGCATTGACATGGAAGCGTCTGAAGGCAGACCGGCTTGCCATGTTTTCTCTTGGTATTGTCGTTCTGTTTCTGGGATTGCTGGTTTTTTCCGCATCCGGTTTTGTCGCGTCCGACTGGTCGAAAGAAGTGGGAGTTCACTATGCACCTCCTGATTTTATGGGAGAACAAAGTCGGTACACGGCTGATGAACTGGAGGAAACAGATGCAGTGCCTGTTCGCGAAGTGCCACCGGAAAATCCGGTCGATCCGTTGAAAGACATCATCCGCGACCTGAGAAAAGACCTTTCCAAAGGGCAACCTTCCGCAGAAACATACGGCATCGAGGACCCGCTGAAAACGGAAATGGAAGAAATCCGGAGCCAGCAAAGCCTTGAAGAAACGGCGGTATCCGATGATTCAGGACGCTTGAAAACCCTGCCGTTCGGTGCGGACAAGTGGGGGCACGATATTATCAAGAAAACGGTCAAGGGATCGGAAACTTCCATTCTGGTCGGCTTGATTGCCGCATTTGTTGCGACTGTGCTGGGCACTTTTCTCGGAGCATTCGCCGGTTATTTCGGTGGCTGGATAGATGATTTCCTGAACTGGTTCTATAACGTTTTCACGTCTATTCCCTACCTTCTCCTGATTCTGGCAGTCGCTGCCGTCTTGCAAAGCAAGGGAGTGCTTACTATCATTCTTATTCTCGGCCTGACTGGCTGGACGGGTGTATTCCGGCTGGTCCGGGCGGAATATATCAAGCACAAGGAGCGTGAATACGTTTTGGCGGCAAACACGATCGGTGCGTCCAGCTGGCGCAGGATGTTCGTCCATATTTTTCCGAACGTCAGCCACATATCACTTGTCCAGATGTCGATTCTGTCTGTCGGTTTCATCAAGTCGGAAGTCATTTTGAGCTTTCTGGGGTTCGGTGTTCCGGTCGGGGTCGTATCATGGGGAAGCATGTTGAACGAAGCCCAGAACGAGCTCATTCTTGGCAAATGGTGGCAGCTCGTTGCCGTAACGGTATCGATGGCGATTCTGGTGACGGCGCTGTCATTGTTTACCGATGGATTAAGAGATGCGCTTGATCCAAAACTGAAACAGGGGGATTCATGACTGTGTCGGAATCTGAAATACTTCTTCGGGTCGACAATCTCCGTGTCTCTTTCCGGGTCGACAAGAATACGGTTTTCGAAGCGGTCAAGGGCATTTCTTTCGATATTCCCGTCAACAGGACGGTTGCGCTGGTGGGTGAATCCGGTAGCGGAAAATCGGTCAGTGCATTGGCGGTCATGGGTTTGCTGCCGGAAGGTAATACGATCATCGATCCGTCTTCGAAAATCCTGTTTGAAGGAAACAGTCTTTTCGAGATGACAACCCGGCAAAGAAGGCAATTGTGCGGTTCGAAAATATCGATGGTATTTCAGGAGCCGATGTCATCCCTGAATCCGGTTTTTACCGTCGGTTACCAGATCGGGGAAGTGCTTCGTTTCCATAAGGGCATGACGGGCAAACAGGCACGTGAACGTACCATCGAATTGCTGGATGAAGTCGGCATTCCCGATCCATCAACCAAAGTGGATGCGTTTGCTCACCAGTTGTCCGGAGGCCAGCAACAACGGGTCATGATTGCGATGGCAATCGCGTGTGAACCACGTTTGCTGATTGCCGATGAACCGACGACGGCGCTGGACGTGACTATCCAGCGGCAGATAATCGAACTGATCCAGTCCCTGCAACGACGACATCACATGTCAGTTCTGTTCATCACACATGATTTGCAGCTGGTATCTGAAATAGCGGATGAAGTGATCGTCATGCGGTATGGCGACGTGAAGGAGCAGGCTCCTGCAAGCGATATTTTCGTTCATCCGTCCCATCCTTATACGAAGGCCCTGTTATTGTGTCGTCCGCCCATGAACGAAAGGCCTTTTCATTTGCCCGTCATTGACGATGTCATGCAGGCGAATGGAAAACCTAATGAGGATGTGCTTCAAAGAATAAAAGGGTATTCGCAAGACGACGAGCCTATTCTGGACGTCCGCCATTTGAGCAAGAATTTCGAAATCAGGTCAGGCTTTTTCAGAAAGAAACTGTTCCCGGCAGTTAAAGACGTTTCTTTCATTTTGCCGAGGAAAAAAACTCTCGGCATTGTCGGCGAATCGGGTTCCGGGAAAACGACGCTGGGGCTGACGCTGATGAGGTTGCATTCGGCAAGTACGGGACAGGTTTTCTTCGACGGCAAGGATATTTTGCCGATGTCGGAAAAGGAATTTCTGCCATACAAACGGCGTATCCAGATCATCTTCCAGAATCCCTATGCGTCACTGAATCCCCGCTTTACGGTCGGCCAGATTCTGATGGAGCCCCTTGCCATTCACCGCATCGGTACATCTTCTTCAGAGCGCAAGGAAATGGCGTTTGACTGGCTGAAAAAGGTCGGTTTGCCACCCGAAGCATTTTTTCGCTATCCGCATGAATTTTCCGGAGGACAGCGCCAGCGTATCGCCATCGCCCGATGCCTGACCATGCAGCCGGAAGTGCTGGTTTGCGACGAATCGGTTTCTGCACTCG
>JAHYZB010000018.1:23759-25511 GCA_019424645.1 Oxalobacter formigenes | reverse complement strand
CGACGTTTCCGTTCAGGCGCAGATTCTGAATCTTTTGCAGGACCTGCAAGATGAATTCGGGCTTTCCTACCTTTTCATCTCCCATGACCTTTCCGTCGTGAAATACATGGCAGATCAGGTCATGGTCATGAAAAACGGTGAAGTCGTCGAAATGGCAGGTTCGGACGAGATATACCGTCATCCCCGACATCCTTACACACAGACGCTCCTGGCGGCCATCCCGAAAGACAGGTACGGTTCACTGACTGGTTGATGCCGGTTCATCCTTGAACAGATACAAGGTTCGTGTAGGAAATGCAAACTCGATTTTTTCGTTGGCGAAATGCTCGATCAATGACAAATTGACTTCCTGCTGTGCATCCAGTGCAACACTGTAATCCGAACTTCTGACGTAATAGGCAATTTCATAATTCAGGCTCGACTGGCCGATATTGTTGAAGTGAACCCGGTCAAGCCTTGCAGTTGGAATATTGGTAAAAATATCCTGAACGATCTGGTTGATGCGATGCAATTTTTCGGGTGGTGTGTCGAATGTGACGCCGATGGAAAAAACCATGCGTCTTTCCTGCATTTTTTTGAAATTGTGAATCCTGCTTTTCAACAGGTCGGCATTGGAGATAATCAGTTCTTCGCCTGAAATGCTGGTTAGCCGGGTGGTTTTCAGACCAACGTATTTCACAGTACCGTTCAGGTCGTCAATGACAATTGAATCGCCAACTTCGAATGGTTTATCGATTGCAATGGAAAGTGAAGCGAAAAGGTCACCGAGAATGTTCTGGACAGCCAGCGCGACGGCGATACCGCCGATACCCAGACTGGCAATCAATGCCGTTATGTTAATGCCGAGATTGCTGAGTATCAGAAGCAGGGCAATTGTCCAGATGACGAGTTTCGTGGCGAACCCGATAATGTGCATGTTCATTACCTGGTGCCGCGTATCTTTCCCGAATTCCGGAGACGCCTTGTAAGCCAGCCAGGACGATGTTGCCTTGCTGATCCACAAACCGCACTGGAACAGGAAGACAACAGCCGCCAGATGGGCGTTGACGGTATTGATTTCGTCCGGAAGGTCAAGGATGTAAACGCCACACAGGAGGGAAAAAACAAAAATCGTTATGACACTCGTGGACTTGACAGTTTCGGCAAGTATATCGTCCCAGTGCGTCGTGGTTGTGCTGGCTTTCTTGAACAGCCGTGCGCTGACGTACTGTTTGGTTGAGTACAAAATGAGAAACAGCGCCAGAATGACCAGCCCGGCGGCCAGCAAGTGTTCCCAGGAGTTGCTGAAATAGATGATTTTCAAATGTCTCATAACGTTTGACTGTCAGTTTTTTTATGCGATAGTTGTAATAGACACTTTTTATGAAGTCAACAGTCTGATATAAATTCAGATTCTTCAATATTCAGGCGATTGTTTCGGTTCTTATGGCTCTTTCCGCATCGATTTTCAAAACGAATGTCCAGCTCTCCGATATGGACCGGCAGCACTATTGCACTTACTCCCTGACGCTGGCGCGGCATCCGTCGGAGACAGATGAGCGAATGATGGCACGCCTGATCGCGTTCATGCGTTATGCCGATGAACGTCTTGTCTTCTCGAAAGGTTTGTCTGACGCGGAGGAACCTGACTTGTGGATAAAGGATCTGACTGGCCAGACGGATTTATGGATTGAAGTGGGTGCTCCCACCGTCAGGCGTATTGTGTCGAAAAGCAGGCAAGTCAGGAAAATCGTCGTCTTCGGGTATGGCCGC